>NZ_JBWHYQ010000003.1:0-290602 GCF_056322905.1 Lysinibacillus sp. G1-3 | reverse complement strand
TACTTTATAAAGATAGATGAAATGCCTTTAACACCGAATGGGAAACTGGATAGAAGAGCACTTCCAAAACCAAATACAGAGGATTCTTTAAATGAATATGAAGCACCAAGAAATGAATTAGAAGAAATCCTAGTAAGAATATGGTGTGAAGTGCTAGGAATAGATAAGATTGGGATAAATGATAACTTCTTCGACCTTGGTGGACATTCATTGAAGGCTATAAAACTCATCTCGAATTTAAATAAAAAATTTAATACTGAGATATCTATAAAAGATTTGTTTTATAACCAAACTATAAAAGAATTTTCAGTATTCATAAAAGAAGAACCGAAAAGTATTAATAACATTAGACAGGATAATGTTATCCTACTTAAAAATGTTGATGAAGATTCAAATGTGCGAGAAGAAAATTTATTTTTTATACATGATGGAAGTGGAGACATTGGTGGATATATAAAATTAGCTTCAAACTTAAAAAGTAACATCAAGTGTTGGGCAATTAAAGTTGATAAGGAATTTATATATAACCATAACAACCTTACCATTGAGACTATTGCTGAAGAATATTTAAATAAAATAAAGGAAATTCAACCAACTGGTTATTATAATATAGCAGGATGGAGTTTAGGTGGGGTAATAGCTTTCGAAATAGTTAGGCAATTAGAAAGAAATAAGGAACAGATTAAAAATCTTTTACTAATAGAATCATATATCAATCCTAAGTTAATAAATTGTAATAAAATGTTAATAGAAGATTTTTCTCTAGAGAGCGAAAAGATAAAATTAATTAGTTATATCAATAATAATGATGTTAAAGAAAAAATATCTAAAGAATCTATTCTAGATAAAAAGTGGGATATTGCACGAGAGAGTTTATCTAAAATAGAGATAGATGAAATTAAAAAAGAATTATCAGAAGAGTTTATAAATTTAATACCAGGCATAGAAGAACTTGATTTAGATGAGTTAATAAGTAATATTAATATAATAAAAAGACTAAATAGTGCATTAAAATCATATAAACCTAAGAGTAAAGTTAAAAAGCAGGTAATTTTATTTAAAGCAAAAGAAGAATCACAACTCTACTTAAAAAAATGGAATAAATATATCGAAAAGAAACTTATAATAAAGGAAATAAATGGTAACCACTATACGATAGTTAAAGAAAATAATTTAAATCATATTGTTTCCATATTCAATGAACTTTTGTAATTTGAAAAATAAATAATTTTATATAAGAACTTTTGTTTTGATAAAAATAAAAAAATAATACCTTTTCTATATGAATGTATTAAAAATGAATGGACATACCTGGTCAAATCAATAGAGTAAAGAAGAGAGTCATTTCAACCATGAATTAAAAAATATAATAAAAAATTCAAGCAAGTAATGTTCGAGCTTTATCGATCGGATACACCAGTCAATCAATTAGCTTAAAAAAGAAAGCTTGCACAACAAAAGGTTGATGTTCTAAAAAAGGCTATGACCATATTCGCGCAAAAATAAGAACTGATCCATTACATTATGAAAGAAAGCAAACATAACCTGTTTAATTGATTGTCGCTTCCCAAAAACACATGTTAAATAAATTACAAGTAGGCCTTATGTATTTAGCTTTCGGTTCAACAGATTTACGTAATTGATCGATGGATTGGCGGTCATTGCGCAAGCAAGCTTTCCGCTTGTTCTGTTGTCTTCATACCTTTTTATATTCTGCAATCGTAAGCGGGATAAACAGAAAATTCTTCATTGGATCAAAATGGATTGTGGCTTTAATAACGTCAACTTGAAAAAAGGGGTTTTTAAAGGATCCAATGAGCAAGTGTCTCCACTGCGATTATTTCACGCCAATTTAACTGGTTGCCCGATAGGTTGCCTATCGAAAAAGCTCATCCAAAAGTCTCTGCACAAATTATTATATAAGAAAAGGAATTCGGCCCTTGTGTCGAATTCCTTTTAATATGGAAAAATGATAAGCTTCACCCCAACAATTGAAGAACTTCCAGTGAAGAATTCCTTTACCCGAATCTTTTAATTACAACAATTGCTATTATACCTTTTAATTCAATTTCGCAATACAGATGTACCAGAATATATTTCAGCTGAATTAGATATATTCATTCGACAAATTGTTGGATATGAGGTATCGAAATAACTTAATTTTGAGTTAGGTTAACAGTCTTTTAAAAAAGCAATTACGTATACAAAATTACCAGGAAAGAGTGTCTTAATGAACCATTCTGAACAAGGAGGATATATCAAATACCGCGTTTTCAAGAGTCGTTGGCAACTTATGATATCAAGCGAAGTATGTCACGGAAAGGAAATTGTTTAGATAATGCCTGATAGAAAGCTTTTTTGGTACCATGAAGTCAGAATTTCTGAATACGACCACGTTTAAAAACTATGAAGAATTTACAAAAGCATTAGCAAACAATATCTACCATTAAGTTCATGTTTTAGAGTCGGGGCATAGCGTCAAAGATGAGACTCTGGAGCGAGCAAATAGAGGAACGAAGGCTAAGAGCATCACGTTCTATGATAACGCCTTCGTGATTAACATCCTGCTGCCGCTCCGTTACATTACGCTTTCGCCCAAAAAAACATCTGTTGCCCCAAACGGCTTATCGGACGCCCCTAGGAAAGTACCCAGCGGAATGGAAATAGACCCCACGTTTAGCAGAAGAGCGATGCTTTATTTATCATTGACATGTTCAATAACACCGAGAGGATAAAAAAATCGCTATTATCCTCTTCGTCTAAATAATATTCAAAATTTCTTGTGGTGTAGCAACTTTGTAATCGGGTTCTTCTTGTTGCACAACTTCAAAAGAGTCATATCCCCAACCAACCCAAATAATAGGCACTCCCGCTTTTTTGCAGGCTGCGATATCTCTTTGTTCATCACCAATGTATAAAACTTCTGATGGTGTAATGCTTGTGTCCTTTAAAAATTTCTTGATCACTTTATCCTTTCCAAAAATTCGGTTTGAACAAAGAACATCCGACACACAATGAATGCTGTTCATTTTTAGAAATTCTAAAATATTCTCCTGTGAATTGGAGGAAATGATAAGTATTTTATAGCCTCTTTTATCAATTTCCATTAGGACTTCCTTCATACCGTTATAAAGATGAACATCATTTAATGACTGACGATATAAGCGATAAAATTGTGGTAAAATCATCGGCAATTTATACATAGGAAAGTCGAATAATTTACTTCGTTCCGCTATAGATAATTTTTTCAACGATTCAATTTCCTTTAACTCTATTCCTTTAAATTTATATTTTTGCGCAATTGTATTCCAAGCTGATGCTAACACTGCCGTAGAATCTGCCAATGTTCCATCAAAATCAAAGATAATATATTTCATGTAAACTAACTCCTTTATAATCTAGTTGTAAAGACGTTTATTTTTTGAAAATGTTACTGCCTATACTTAAAAAAATGACATGATTATACAGGATATGAAACAACGGAGTACAAATAACTCTAGATGAGCAATTTTTTTACTAATAATTATTTTTGGATCATCACCATAATTTGTGGTTGAATCGGGCGCTTTGTTGTTGTTGTTGTCGCTGTCGCTACGCTTTCGCACAGAGCAAAGCTTCCTGGAGGCATCCGATGAGCTGCTTAAGGCAACAGATGTTTATTGTGCGAAAGTGAAGTGCTAACGTAACGTCAGCAACAGATGTTTATTGTGCGAAAGTGAAGTGCTAACGTAACGACAGCAACAGATGTTTATTGTGCGAAAGTGAAGTGCTAACGTAACGACAGCAAAAACAGGATGGCCACAAAGATCAGGACGTGATGTAGTCTAGTCCTACATGTGAATGGGGCATCATGACAGAAACTTACAATTAATTTTGAGATTTATCTGGATAAATTAATTAAGTAGTGGTATCGTAAGAAATAGCTAAATAAAAATATCCTTCAGGGTAGGGTGAAATTCCCAATCGGCGGTGATGAAGCAATTCAAAGTCCGTGAGCGCAAGCTGATTTGGTGCAAATCCAAAACCGACAGTTACAGTCTGGATGGGAGAAGGGTAAAAGTAAGACCTTTTTAAATTCGCTTGAGTTTATAAGGTTTATTTGATTATGCTTTTATGTAAACTACTTCCCATCGTTTAAGTTGGGAAGTTTTTTTATCTTCTTTCAGTAGGTGTTTGGACACCCACTAAATAAAGATAAAGCCTCCGGTGGATATCACGGATTTTGAAAGGAATGAATTGTGCAGGTACAATTCAAAATCCGGACGCAATTACGCCAAGGCGAAATTGATTTATTATTTAGCTAACAAATTGAATAGCAGTAGTTCTTCGGGGTAGGGTGAAATTCCCAATCGGCGGTGATGAAGTAATTCAAAGTCCGTGAGCGCAAGCTGATTTGGTGCAAATCCAAAACCGACAGTTATAGTCTGGATGGGAGAAGAACGATGAGATGGTAGCCTAAGGAAAAATTTTGTATCCTCAAGGTTTATTTGTTGACGTCTTATTTATATGAACTCCCAAACCCCTTTAATCAAAGGGGTTTTTTATTTGAACAGAGATTTTTGATTGAGGGAGGAGGTACATAGGGCTCCAAAAATGGATAGATAAACTTAGACCAATGAATGGAAGTGGGTGAAAAAATGTTTACAGGAATTATTGAGGATATTGGAACCGTAAAAACCTTGCAAAGCGATAGAAAAAGTATGAAAATCACTGTTATTTCAAAGAAAATGGTTGAGGGTGTAAAGCTCGGGGATAGTATTGCGGTCAATGGTGTTTGTTTAACAGTCATATCTTTTAATGATCAGGAGCTTACGATGGATGTAATGCCTGAAACGGTAAAGGCAACAAATTTACAGCAGCTAGCAATAGGAGATCCAGTAAATTTAGAGCGCGCTATGTCAGCGAATGGGCGATTCGGTGGTCATTTTGTATCTGGGCATGTAGACGGAGTAGGGAAAGTAGTACGAAAGCGGCCGTTAGCAAATGCAGTTTATATTGATATAGAGCTATCAAAGGAGTTAACGAGCTTCTGTATTCCAAAGGGCTCCATCACAATTGACGGAACGAGCTTAACAATCTTTCAAGTTGAGAAAAACGGTGTCACAGTATCATTGATACCCCATACGTACAAGGAAACAATTTTAGGTATGAAGAAAATTGGTGATCTCGTCAATGTCGAAACCGATTTAGTAGGAAAATACATTTTACATCAACTTAAGTATGGTCAGGAACGGCCGGCCATCACAAAAGACTTCTTAGCACAATACGGATTTTAACCAACAAGGAGGTGGCGAAATTGCTACATTCGATTGAAGAAGCAATTGAGGATTTAAAGCAAGGAAAGATAATTATTGTAGTAGATGACGAGGATCGGGAAAATGAAGGGGACTTACTAGCACTTGCGGAATTTATGACACCTGAAACGATTAACTTTATGGCTACCTATGGAAGAGGCCTTATATGTACGCCAATTTCCCAGCAGCTTGCACAAAAATTAGCATTAAACCCTATGGTTAGTGTGAATACAGATAATCATCAAACAGCATTTACCGTTAGTATTGATCATGTTGACACAACTACTGGAATTAGCGCCTTTGAACGGGCAATGACTATACAGAAAATGCTCGAACCACAAGCTAAAGTTGCGGATTTTCGTAAACCAGGCCATGTATTCCCACTAATAGCAAAGGAAAATGGTGTATTAGAGCGTAGGGGACATACGGAAGCTACAATAGATTTGGCAAAGCTTTGTAATAGCGTTCCGGCAGGAGTTATATGTGAGATTATGGGCGACAATGGCAAAATGCTACGCTTTAATGATCTCGTTAAATATGCAGCACAACATCATCTAAAAATGATTTCAATTGAAGCGTTGGCAACATATCGTCAACAAATAATGGAAGAAAACACAATGACTATATAAAAAAGGTTATCACCAAAAGTTGTGGATGATTTTTGTTAAAAACGTATAAAGTTAATCTTCGTTCTGGCTTGTTAACTCCTTGGGAATCAACGAAGGCTAAAAGAATCACGTCCTGTGATAAGACCTTCGAGACGAACCTCGGTGCCGCTGCACGAAAATCAACCACACGAAATGGTGATGAGCCATAAAAAAGGAGAAAAGAAAAATGGTTAAAACATTTGAAGCACAATTAATTGGTACGGATTTAAAAATAGCAGTAGTAGTAGGTCGTTTCAACGAATTTATTACAAGTAAATTATTAGACGGTGCATTAGATGGTTTAAAGCGTCATGGTGTTGATGAGAATTCTATCGATATTGCATGGGTTCCTGGAGCATTTGAAGTTCCATTCATCGCTAAACAGTTAGCTGAAACAAAGAAATATGATGCAATTATTGGATTAGGTACGGTTATTCGTGGCTCAACAACACATTATGATTATGTATGTAATGAATCAGCAAAAGGAATTGCAAATGTGTCACTAACTACAAATGTACCTGTTATTTTTGGCATTGTTACTACTGAAAATATTGAACAAGCAATTGAGCGCGCAGGGACTAAATCAGGAAATAAAGGCTATGACGCAGCAATGTCAGCTATTGAAATGGCAAATTTAAAGAAGATGATTGGATAAATCTTTCTAATAATAGGTTGGAAATTGCAACGCTAAATTATTCTGACAAAGCATTTTAAACAGTATATATTCTTGAATATTTTTTAAAAGCATGGAGAAAATATCCGTAAGTGTATTTATGTTATTTTTTATAAATGTACTAATTTGGAGCTGGCTCAGTAGGAGATGAGGGATATTTCTTCGATAGAACAAGAATTAAATTTGAAATCTTTGAAGTCACTATTTCAACGCTCTGCTGATGTGGTATTTCAGGAGTATTTCTTTCAGCAACATAAAGTACATTTGATAAAATGCGAAGAGATGATTAATGAACGGTTACTGCAGACCGTTATTGTGCAACGAATACAATCTTTATTTACTGCAACATCGGATGAATTGTTAGCGGAACATATACAAAATCATTTACACATTCCCCATCTTCAGAGAATAACAAGTAAAGATGAGGCCATCACGAGAGTCTATAAAGGGCATGTTTTACTATATTTCGAAGATATGAATTTGCTGTATTCAAGTTATATCGCAAAAAAACCAAATCGAGAGCCTAAAGAAACAACTCTTGAATTGGTTATCAAAGGTCCGAGAGATGATTTTATTGAGGATGTTTTAATTAATATTGCTTTAATACGAAAACGATTACCGACTAATTCATTAAGTGTTGAAACATATGAACTTGGCACACGATCCAAAACAACCGTAGCTGTACTTTATCTAGAAGATGTCGTAAATAAAAAGATGCTTGAGAAAATAAAAATACAGCTCCAGCGAGTTGATGCGGACGTTATATTTAGCGGGGATATATTGATGGAAAGGATTGAGCAGAGCGATAAAATTCTGCCTAAGCATGATTATACTGGACGTCCGGATTTTGCTGTACAAGCTTTAAGTAGAGGGCGTATTATCATCGTAGTTGATGGAGTCCCTTATGCGATTATTACACCTGTTAATGTAATGTTACTTTTTAAATCTGGTGAGGATAATGAGTATCCGATTATTGTAAGTTCTATGGAGCGTTTACTAAGAATAGTTGCCATTTTAATAAGTGTACTTTTACCAGGCTTATGGTTTGCACTTACAACCTTTCATCAAGAGCAATTGCCATTCATCCTATTGGCAACAGTTGTTGAATCAAGAACGGGGCTCCCATTTCCATCTATTCTTGAAATATTAATGATGCTATTTATGTTTGAATTATTTCGGGAAGCTAATATACATCTACCTAATGTTATCAGTGGTTCCATAAGCGTTGTTGGGGGATTAATTATTGGAGATGCAGCGATTAAATCGGGGGTTACGAGTCCTTCCATGATTATCGTTATAGCTACTTCAAGTATTGCAGCTTTTACACTCGTCAATCAATCCCTTGCATCAGCAATGAGTATTCTCAGGATAATCATTATTTTAGCATCTGCCTTTTTTGGATTATTTGGATTCTTCATTTCGGTGTTTTTCATACTTCTATATATTGCAAATTTACGAGTATTAGGTGTTCCATACTTAAATATGGGAGCGAATTTAGATTGGCCGGACATTAAAAAATCTTTAGTTCGCCTTTCTCCTTCAGGTTACAGTAAGCGACCGAAATTTTTAAATGTACAGGATGAGACAAAGACATCGAGTAGGAAAAAATAAATACTTAAAATGAAAAGATCAGGTTTTTATAGGCCTGATCTTTTTTCAATTCCCAACAGACCCCCATTTCAACGATGAGAAGGACATAGCCCAAAAGTAGGAGACGAAGGTTGAGATAGTCAAAACGGGCTTGAGATGATAAACTAAGAACCAATATTCTTATTTAAGAATCCTGAATCGTATTTCTGAACAGTCTGTTTAGGAAGGATGTACAGGGGGGAGATAGCCATTGTCGTTCAAACTTCTAAGTATCTTACTTCTCTTCATCTGATTATCGACAGGAAGAGCATTTCACTACGCAAATAAATGATTTTTAAACAACCATAAAAAAAGAAGTATATTGTAGTATAATAGGGTTGTTGGATATGAAATTGTTTTCTAGGATGAAAGTATGAGATGATGTCAACTACGACTAACAATTATTATGGAATGCGAAAGCCAAGCTCAATTAAATTAAGATATTATTCATGTCAATAGATGAGGAAGTACCAGTTTGTATGAAAACACGAAAAATAAAACTAATTTTAATACTATCAACTCTCTTATTAGTATTGTTTACAAGTTTAAACATCTTTACATCCTATGTAAAAATGAAAAAGACAGTAGAAGAGTCAATAGCGAACCAAAGTCTGAAAGCAGCTATTTCTATCGCATCTACTATTGATGTAGAGGCGTACAAACAATTTTTAGAAAACCCCGAGGAAAATGAGTATTATTGGCAAATAAGAAGCTACTTAAACGATGCAAGAGTAAAAATAGGTGCTTTATTTGTTTATACATTAGATATTGAAAATCCGAAGGTATCCAAAGCAATGATCATGGGTTTACCAAGTGAAGTTAAAGGCTTTTATATCGGAATGGACTGTACTGTACCCGAGACACAAGTGCAAAAAGCTTATAATGGAGAAACATTTATAACAGATGTAATACAAGATTCTATATATGGTTCCTACTTAACTGTTGGTGCACCGATTAAGGATGAAACAGGGGAGGTTATTGCATACATAGGCATTGATATTAGTGCAGACACATTAAATGACATTAAGGGAAAAGTGATTGAAGACAATCTTTTAGTCTTTATTTTTAATGGTGTACTCATTTTAATGGTTACCGGCTCAGTTTTCTTCTTACAGAGATGGTATCAAAAAGAAGTAGCAGAAGAAGTTGAAGCGACAGAAGATACATATCAAGCGGAAATTAAAACTTTAATCACTTCCGTGTCTTCTTTAAGACATGATTTCACAAATCATATACAAGTATTGCATGGATTCCTACAATTAGATGAACCTGATCAGGCAAAACAATATTTATCTTCATTGTATAAAGAAGTTCATGATATTAAGTCTCTTAAATTAAATATTGATCATCCTGGATTGGCGATTTTATTGCAAACAAAAAAACTAACGGCACAAAATCATAATATTGATATGGATTTCACAGTCTCTCAGGATGCGTTTAATAAAATTAGAACAACGGATCTAATTAAAATCTTATCGAATTTAATAGATAATGCGATTGATGCTGCAAATGAATTATCGGAAGAACAACGTAAAATAACAATTAGTTGTGAAGCTGATGACACGCAATATAAATTACAGGTTACAAATACTGGACCAAATATTGTAGAAGCAGGGCAAATATTCAAGCGAGGATTTTCTACAAAGAAACCGGAAAATGGTAAAACAAGAGGGCAAGGCTTGTTTATTGTGAATGAAATAGTCAATAAGTACGACGGTCAAATTTCTATCGATTCATCAAAACATCTAGAGACAACCGCTATAGTAACTATTCCAATAAAGTAAATTTCGAAACTTCCTACAGAAAATTGTAGGAAGTTTTTTTGTTTCTTTAAACTAAGTTCGATATAGGCAAAGTGAAATATATGCCAGTGGAATGGCTCCTTCTCTATTCGAAAAGCAGTTTCAACTTTTATTTTTACATTTTTTGAGTAATTCATTTCATATAGTACTAATAATCGATGGTATTCTATTAGGGGGGAGTTGAAATATTTGGATAAATCAATCCTTGATCTATTGAGAAGGGGTGGATTTGTTTTGTATGCAAGGCATGGTCAAGCAACTGTCGGAGTAGATCAGCCATATTTAAATTTCCAAGATTGTGTTACGCAAAGAAATTTGTCTGAATTTGGGCGGAGGCAGGCCGTTTACTTTGGACAACTGTTACGTCATTTACAAATTCCGATTAGTTCACCAGTAGTTGTAAGTCCTTTTTGTCGTACAGTTGAAACGGCACAGCTCGCATTTCCTTATTCTTATATTCAAATTGACCCAATTGGTTATGAAATATATAAATTGGGTGGGGCTATTCCTTTTGTTGAAAAAAGTAATATTTTACCAAATGCGCAATCAGTGTTAGAAAGAAAGCCATCGCAAGGAATGAATCAAGTGATCGTTGCCCATAGTTTTCCTGAAGATGTTGGACTAGGGGAGATTTCGAATATGGGAATGGTTATTGTTAAGCCAAATGGTCCTGGAAATGGTTATGAAATAATAAAAAAATTAACTTTAGAAGATTTATCACTTTTAAATTAACGTAGGGATGGGAGAAAAATATGAAAATAAAAACAGTCTCACAGTGCACGTTAAATGAAACTTTAAAAGCTTGGAATAAAGGCTTTGAAGGGTATTTTGTACAAATAGAAATGAACGAAGAGGTGTTTTTAAACCGACTCGTTGGGGAAGGGCTATCGCCAGAGCTTTCAATCGTCGCATTTGATCAAAATAATCCTGTTGGCATTGTATTAAATGGCTTTAGATTAATTGATGGTAAGAAAACCTCTTGGAATGGAGGAACAGGTATCTCTCCAGACTTTCGTGGTAAAGGTGTTTCTCGTGTTTTAATGGAAGAAACCATCGCCATCTATGAAAGAGAGAATGTGGAAGTTGCAACGTTGGAAGCTATAAAAGAGAATAAGGTAGCAATTGCGCTATATGGGAAGTATGGCTATACCGTTACAAATCAATTGCTCTTTTTAAGTGGCGAATATGAAGCAAAAGTAGAGAAACCAGTCGAAATTCATGTGGAAACTATTCGGCCAGAGCAGCTACCGTATTTATCTTTTTATAAGGAAGATGTTCCTTGGCAATGTAGCTGGCAAAGCAATAAACAAGGAGAAGTTAAAGTTTTTTATAATGAGAATAGTAAAGCAATTGGCTATATGTTATATAAAACGGTATGGAATCAGGAGGGAGCCATTGACAGCATAGTGCTTTATCAATTAGAGCTACTAGGGAATGGTAATGTTGAGCATATTCCACACTTTATCGCAAGCATTACAAAACACAAGGTAAAACTGGCAACAGTTAACTTTTTAGCAAGTAATCCAGCTACGAGCTATTTAATGGCAAACGGGCTAGAAGTGAAGACGGAGCAAGTGCAAATGAAGAAGAAAATGGATTCGTAGTTTGCGAGATGAGAAGAGTCAATTTCGATGTAAAATGATGTTGCTTAAATTTGGGGAGTTAAAGATGTGAAGAATTGAACTTGATTTTTACAGGTAGTTATAAAAAGAAGGTGTTAATAGTTATGAGGAAAATACTCATATGTAATTTACTAATATTGGTGTTGGTAGGTTGTACATCGGCTATAAATACCACTCCCACTGCAAAATCTATTCTTACAGAACATTCTCAAGCGGATATTCTTCAATATAATAATTTGATTTACATTAATACTACAAGCTTGGAATCGATGAAACAATTAGAGTATACGAAATATGAGATTATAGGGGAAATTATTAAAACTACAAATTCCTCTAAAAATTTCAATGATTTTTATGCTACTAAATTGGAAAGTGGAACAAAGATTTTCTCTACAAATGGTAAAAATACGGATACTATCATAGCGGATATAAATGGGCAATATATACTTTATACGGTTTTGCTTGAGGGCTAGGTTGTAAACAATTGAGAATTACAGTATACTAATCCGATAAAGAATGTAAATAAAGGATGAATTTAAATGACGTTTGAAGAAATTTTACCTCGCTTAAAGGCGGGCGAAAAAGTAATTCGTAAAGGTTGGGGCGGTGCCGAATTATATGTGAAGCTTGTTGGACAAAGCGAACATGATGGCGAGACTTTGAATCCTTATTTTTTAATTAATGTACGCGGTGAGGGCTATACAATGTTTACGCCGACTGTCTGTGATTTATTAGCGGAAGATTGGATAATTGTCAATTAATAGGAAAAGCCATCTCAAATGAGGTGGTTTCTTTGTTTTTAGAGGAGAGAGATCGATGACGTTTGAAGAATATAAGGGCAAGGCGGTATTTGTGACGGGGGCTGGTTCAGGTATTGGTCAAGCTCAAGCTATTGCATTTTTAGAAAATGGGGCAAACGTATTCGGGCTTGATTTACATGAGCAAGGGTTAGGAAAACTATATCACCAATACCCTGAACAATTTGCCTATAAAGTAGGTAGTGTATGTAATAAGGACGATGTAGAGCAAGCATTTGTAGCTGTAATTTCAAAATTTAAGCAGGTAGATATTTTATTAAATACCGCGGGCGTTTTAGATGGTTTTGCAAAAACACTGGATACAGATGAGGCGCTTTGGGATAAAATTATGAATACCAATGTTAAGGGTACTTTTTTTGTAACGAATACGGTATTACCTCATATGGTCAAACGAAAATCAGGCGTCATTGTTAATATGGCATCTATTGCAGGACTTGTTGCTGGCGGTGGTGGTGCAGCGTATACAGCATCTAAACATGCGATTGTCGGCTATACGAAACAGTTAGACTTAGATTATTGTCGTGAAGGAATTCGCGCCAATGCCATTGCACCTGGGGCCATTCAAACACCGATGAATAAGGCAGATTTTGAAGGTGATGGGGAAATGGCCAAATGGGTCGCTAATGAAACGCCTGCAGGACGCTGGGCACAACCACATGAAGTAGCGAATTTAACACTTTACTTAGCAAGTGCGGCTGCTGATTATATTCATGGAGCTATTATGCCAATCGATGGTGGCTGGCTAACGAAATAAGATTGTTCAATCGTAAATTCTTCTGATATAATACGCAAGTAAGCAAAATCTGCTTGCACTACGGCACTTCAGATAGGGCGAAAAGCTCTCTTCCTTTGGCCGTAGTTATTACTAAAATAGCGGATGTGCTATTTTACAAAGGAGAATAAAATTGAATACATCTATTGTAAAAGATTCAAGCCGTACTTCTGTAAGCGAGCTTACAAAGATGGCACTTGTTGCAGCTTTATATGTGGCTGTAACTGTTTTATTGTCAGTCATCAGTTTTGGGGCAGTTCAATTACGTCTATCGGAGATGTTTAACTACCTGGCCCTCTACAACAAACGCTATGTAGTAGCCGTGACTCTAGGAGTAGTACTCGCTAATTTCATGTCACCAACGTGGATATTAGATGTACCCATTGGTGGAATTGCGACATTCCTCGTTTTAGTTCTTTGCCGAAGAGTAACGAAAAATATAACAAATGATCTTGTGAAAATGGTTATAACTGCATTGATTTTTGCTATATCAATGTTCACCGTTGCAGGTCAATTAACAATTCTCTATGATCTTCCGTTTTGGGCAACATGGTTTACGGTTGGAATCGGAGAGCTATTGTCAATGACTGTTGGTGGTATGACTATTTATTTATTAAATAAAAAAATTGATTTATCGAAATAGTTTTATGCATAAAAAAGCGAGTCACTTTTATGAAGTAAGGGTGCTCAGGTTTGACCACAATCTTACCTAGTACACCTTGGGCAAGTTCATCAGCTCAAATACTTCAGCCTGAATCAGACAATATAAACCTCATCGCCCGGATTCTTACTGGTATATCCCAACACAAGATCCGGGCGATGATTCTTTTCGAAGAGGATCACGACTCCCAGTTCTTTAGCAATTTTCCACAGCGGTTCGGTAAACACTTTTGGACCCCACGCCTCCACAAATTGTATTTTACTCATCACTAAACTACCTTTTTCATAAATCTATGTCCACATTTCCCTAGATTTTAGTACTATTGTTTGTCTTATTATTGTCCATCAACTGATTATCTAAGTCAGTATAGACCAGACATTCCTACAAACAGTCTGAGCTGTGCACAACAAGAAGGGACTCCTCTGATGGCCCATTAAGCACCACCTGAGGAGTCCCTTTTTGTGAAAAAGTATTGCTTATCTCTTATGATGGAGTGTCAGATGGGACAGGCTTTACCTCTTCTGGCGGAGTATTATCTTTTTTAGCCTGAAGTTTGAACTGAGGAGACGGTTCAGATAATATATTATAACTATCTCCCATTTTGGATAAGGTCATTACTACCGCATGATAATAAGTAGACGTATTGATTTCTTTACCGTATACATCATTCATTAAATCCAATGAATATTCACTGATTGCATTTATGCCCAACGAGATTGAAGTGTAATTCTCTAAAGAGACTTTATTCGCAAAAGAAACCTTGAAGTCTTCTACTTTATCTGTAGGAACCAAGAATACTCGATATCCTGTTACGTTATTTTCATTGCTTCCTTTATTAAAGCTAATCCGGATATCTTTATATGTGCCAGTATTCCCTACGTTTGAGAGTCTTACTTTAGTTACTGCTTCTACTGAGGCAGAATTGGTTAACGTAATTTCATTCGAAACACCAGACAATGCAAATGTGCCGGTTGCACTGTTTCCAACTGACAATACGTAGACGTTATACCACGTACCATTAGTGATAGAATTCCCATCTATATCCGTTGCCTTAATGTCAAGAACCCGGTTAGTACTGCTGCCAGAAGTTCTTACGGCTGTATAATTTGGAGTCTGAATGTTGCTTGCTATTGAAGCATTGAATGGTTTATTTTTAGGTACAACCATAATTCGATATTCACTTATATTCGATGCATCAGATGCATGATTGAACGATACCCGTAAATCACGGCCATCTCCAAAATCACTTACATCGCTGGCATTAACATTGCTGACCGCTTGAACGGCTTTGTTCTTAGTAAGCGTAATCACCGACGAATTAGAAGATAAAGCATTGACGCTTGAAGAATTTCCATTCGCTACAGTCAGTACATAAACACGGTAGCTTGTGCCCTCCGTAATGTAATTACCGCGAACATCTCGAGCCCTATCTAATGTTCTAGTTAACGACTTGTTTCCGCCTTTGCTCTCTGTGATGTAATAAGAGCTGCTATTGGCTTGTGATAAGTTGAAGCTGCTGTAATAAGCTGTCGGTACGACAAAAATCCGATAATGATTGATATTTGTATCATCGGAAGGCTTCGTGAACGTTACCTGCAAATCACTACCATCCCCATAATCATTTACATCAGCAACATTTAGATTGGTTACAGCCTGCACATTGATGTTCTTACCGAGCGTAATCGTAGACGTTGGCGAGGACAGCGCATTGCTGCTGGAATAATTGCCATAGCCTACCGAGAGAACATAGACACGGTAGCTAGTTCTATCCGTAATATAATTGCCGCGCACATCCCGAGCATTTCCTGAGAGCGTCATCCCGTACTTGTTATTTCCTGACTTGTTCACAGTTGTATAATTACTGCTGGATACATTATTAGCATCCGACAGACTAAAGCTACTGTAATAAGTCGTTGGCACAACCATGATGCGATAGTGACTAATATTAGACTCATCTGCCGCTTTAGTGAAAGATACATTGAGATCACGACCGTCGCCATAATCATAATCATCGCTGGCGTTGAGATTCGATACTGCACCTACATTGCTACTATATAGCGTAATCGCATTGGAAGCCGTTGATAATACGTTTTTCCCTGAGTTTTTAGCTACGGCCATAACGAATACACGATAGCTGACCCCATTCTGAATGGTATAACCGTCTGTATCTCGAGTCCCCGAAGAGAGTACTTGAGAAATATTGTAGCCCGTCTTGTTCACTTGTGTGTAATTAGAGCTGGACAGACTGTTCGCCTTGGTCAATGTAAAGTTCGAATAGTTGTTTGCTCTTACAACAAAGATCCGGTATGCGCTAATGTTAGACTCATCGGATATTTTGTTGAAGCTCACTCTCAGATCGCGTCCATCTCCATAGTCGTTGACATCATCAACTTGAGTAATAACAGGAGTAGCCGCTGTATTTGGACGAAGTGTTACGGATAAAGAAGGGAATGACAGCATATTAACAGCTGAATCAGTGCTGCTAACTAACAAGACGAATGCTGTATAAGGTACGCCGTTCTTAATGAAATCACCGGCAGAATCACGTGCTGAGGAAGACAGAGTTCCTGTCACCGTACCGCCGTTGCTTCCCGATTTATTCATTGTCGTATAGTAGCTACTGGATAAATTATTCGCAGTAGTAAGACCGAAATTGTCAGCGTCTTTACTTTTTACGATAATTACACGGTAACTCGAAACATTGTTGTCATTCTGCGGACGAGTGAAGCTAATCGAGAGATCGCGTCCGTCGCCGAAATCGCTAATATCGCTAATTTTCAGATTTGTTATTTCTACAATCGGTGACATGCTCGATAGGGTAATCTTCTGAGAAGATTTCGATAATGCGCTGGAATAAGAACCTTTTCCAACTGCAAGTACATACGCTACATAAGGCTGGTCATTTCTAATATAGTCACCGTCCACATCCCGCGAACTTTGATTTAATACGATAGAACGATCCGAGCCGGCAGGTGATACTTTCGTATAATTTGAAGCGGAGACCTTCAGGGCCGACGCCTGATTCAAGCCTTTTGAAGCCTTCACAACGAGAACCCGGTAATGATCCACAAGTGATTCAGTAGACGAATGGGAGTAGGTAACCTCGAGGTCACGCCCATCTCCTTGATTACCAATATCTCTAAGCGACACATGGCTGACTGGAGAAATACTGATATTGCTCGGAGTATCAGATTTAATAGATACGATCTGATTATACGAGTTCCAGTCAACTTCCTGATCAAGCGCTTCACTCACAAAGCGTATTGGTACCATTGTTCTGCCATTTATGATCTGTGCAGGTACATCAAGCGTAACGCTCTTGGCATTAATAGTAGCTACCTTCGATTTAATCTTGAGAACTACCGTTGAATCTCCTTTAATTCCTGTAACGGTTTGATTTTTTTGATCCCAATACACTCTTGCATCCAATGCCTCAAAAATTGCTCTAAGCGGTAGCATAACGCGCCCTTGAACCATCACTGGCGGTTGATCGGTCTTTAATTGAACCCCGTCTACAAAAATCGTGATGGCCTTTGCCGCTTGAGCGGTTGCTGGTTGCAGCAATAACGGTACAATAAGTATCGCTGCAAGAAATAAAGTCCATATTTTCTTCATAAATTCCACCCCTTCCGATGCCCTTATATTAATCTGGCAATGATAAATATCATTGTATAATTAGTACGCACAACAGATGAAAAAGTTTCGTATTTTTACCTAAACAAGAAAATTTAACCATGATAGTGATATCACATCAGTCTTATTGGGCATTTTCCTATAAGAAATAATAAATGTACCTTCGTTGTGTCTTTTTCGACGTATTATTCATAGTACGAATGGAGAGGAAGTCATTTTTGTGATAATAAAACGAATCGTTATGTAGGTATGATGACTTTCTTCATTAAACGGGGCACAGGTATACGAGGACAGACTACCGACATAGTGAAGCGCTGGCTATTATCCCGGTAAAGCAGGTAGACCAGAACAATAGCAATTCGACTGCAAACAAAAAGCTTGTCGCAAAGATTAGCGACAAGCATTGCCGAGGAGTACCTTTGTTAAATTTCTCTGTTTTATTCCACTGTCACTGATAGCTCCTTCACAAGGAGGGTAGGGGAGCCATACCCATTCGGTAGGAAGAAAAGCTCTGAGCTAATTTCTTCGATAGCATTTAAGAAATCAAAGAGGTTTCCGGCTATTGTCAATTGCTTCACGGGTGATGCAATTTTGCCATCTTGAATATGGAAACCTTTTGCTGCGACTGAAAAATCTCCAGAAACCGTATTCGTACCAGAGTGAAGGCCAGATAATTCGGTACTAAGTACTCCTTCAGAGACTAAGGTCATTAACATGTAAATTAATATATATTCTAATGAAGACGTTTTATGATAGGGGCGTTGGTAGGTAGGGAAGATTTTTAATGAACATCTATACGATAATCAAAAATTAATTATAATTTACTGCTTCTATCACCAAACTAATGGAAAATCAGAGGAAGGTGATGGAATGATGCAGCAATATAATATAGGGGATATTGTTTATATTTTTTATCGTCATCCATATTTTCAAGAAGTTGCGAACATACAGGAAGCGGCAGTTGTGAATAATCCGAATCATCCAAATGAACTGGCGCTATTTCTATTTGAGTCATATTATCCGCTAACAAATGATATGTTAATATTTACAAGCGAAATGGCCGCTGAGCAAGCTTATCATCAGTATTTTCATTGATAAAGCTTATATTCAAATGTTTTCAACACGCTAATGAGAGAAAACAAATTATACTTGTTAAATAAGTTTTCTCTCTAAAGCCTATTTTATCACTAGCTGTGATACATAAGGTTCAATATATCTACTATCGATTCCATTTGGTAAATTTAATAGTGAGAAATATTGCATTGTCTCTGATTCTTTATAATCAATTACTAAATCACCTTTAACATTTCTCGTATAATAGACGGCTGTAACGGAGTAGAATTCATCTCCATTAGAAACTTTAAGGTAATATTCTGGACCAGAAAAGATATCTAATAACTTCATGTCCTCTATTATCAAACCTGTTTCCTCTAACACCTCTCTTTTTGCGGTATCTTCTAAGCTTTCTCCTAATTCCATCAAACCACCTGGAAGCCCCCAACCGCCATCATATCTCTTTTGTAACAATAGCTCATTCTCATTATTTAAGATTAATACAACAGCACCTGGCAAGATAATAGGTTGGTGACCAACATATTGACGTAAAAATTTATAGTATTCCATCGTTTCACTCATTTCTAATTGAATAAATTTATCTGTCCTTGTTTTAATTACACAAATACAAGGGATTTCCTCCTTTAAATAGTAATCATGCTGATCTTCATTTACACATTGTCTGTATAATCCCAGTTTTGATGGTAACGCTAAGCCGAGATAGTCATTCAAAAAGGGGAGAATCTATTTGTACTCATTTCAACCGAATTGTTGGTCGGAGCATGATGAACTTAAGGTTGTTATGCTTTGTGCACCTTCAAAATTAGATGTAACAGATTTAACAATAGCTGAAAATGTAGGATGGGACGCTACTGTCAATCATGTGAAAGCAATGGAGAATTTCATGGAATTTAAGACAACGCTAGAAAATGCGAGTGTCGAGGTTATAGATTATTCGAAAGAGCTACCAAATGATATGAAAACAGTTAGTGAGCAGCTTATTAATAGGTACTTTGTACGCGATCTTGCTTGTGTTATAGGAAATAGTATTTTCCTTGGTGAGGCAGGTAGTTCACTAAGACGTCCAGAGTATCCACATGCGCACTCATTATTAGAAAAGTGGTTTCCAGAAAAAAATTTAAAAGTTAAACAACCTTCTACTGCATTAGAATGTGGAGACGTGCTCATTTTAAATAAGGATGCTGTACTTATTAATATTGGAATGAGAACAACGTTAGAGGCTGTTGAAAGTATCAAGAATCGTATCTTCCAAGAAGGATTTTCGGAAATTGCAATCATTGATTTGCCAAGACGCGCCGATACACTTCATTTAGATATGAATTGTAATGTAACAAACGCTAATCTGCTAATAGCTAAAAACTTTATGCGTTATTTTCCTGTACAAGTGTTCACGCCTCAAACAAGTCGTTTCGAAATGACCGAGCAATTTTTAAATCATCATGGCTTTGATATTTACTGGCTTGAAAAATATAATACAATCCCAGATATCAATTTTATCAATCTTAATCCTGAAACACTGTTGATTAGTAAACAAGCAACGAAGCAGCAATGGACGAAGCATCCATTGTTGCAAAAAAAGAACTTAATAGAAATTGAAGTCACAGAGCTTGAAAAAGGCGGTGGTGGCATTCGTTGTATGACATTGCCATTGTTAAGAAAGTAAAGGAGGGTTGATCAAAATGACATCTAAAGGGAGGTTGTCTTGGTGGCAGCTTTCGCTTCTCGGTATAGGTTGTACACTTGGAACAGGATTTTTTCTTGGGACAAGTATGGCCATTCATAAAAGTGGTCCTGCTGTTTTAATTCCTTTTTTGTTAGCGGCGATTGCTACGTACATTGTCTATGATGCTCTTGTTAAGATGTCAGTTGATAATCCAGATAAGGGATCATTTCGTACTTATGCAAAACAAGCTTTTGGAAATTGGGCAGGATTTAGTAATGGCTGGATTTACTTGATTTCTGAGATGCTTATTATGGGCAGTCAATTGATGGCGCTTGGTATTTTCACAAAGCTTTGGTTTCCAATGCTTCCATTATGGATTGCTGCATCCATTTATGCAGCACTTGGATTAGTCGTTATTCTTATGGGCATGAAGGGCTTTGAAAAATTTCAAAATATTTTTGGGGCGTTAAAGGCTGCAGCGGTTGTCATGTTTATAATAGTAGCGGTTGTAGTAATAATAAAAGGAGTTAATACGGAAACTACAACACTCGATGCGCTGTATGCAAATTACGAAGAATTTTTCTCTCAAGGTGTGAAAGGAATTTGGCTCGGACTGCTATACGCCTTTTATGCATTTGGAGGTATTGAGGTTATGGGTTTAATGGTCATTGACTTAAAAAACCCTAAGGAAGCGCCGAAAGCTGGGAAAGTGATGATTATTGCTATTACTGTCATTTTTATAATAGCTATAATGCTTGCATTGGCACTTGTTTTTTGGAAGGACTTTACTATCGAGGAAAGCCCATTTATTACAGCACTTACAAATTATCGCATACCTTTTTTTGCAGATATTTTTAATGGTGTGTTAATTATTGCAGGTTTTTCTACAATGGTAGCCTCTTTATACGCGGTCATAACGATTCTCATTACACTCGCAGAGGATCACGATGCTCCAGCTTCTCTGGCGAAGAAGGGGAAAATGAAAATTCCATTTCCTGCATTTCTTTTTTTAACTAGTGGTTTAATCGTAACGATTGTTATCGGCTTCCTCATGCCAGAAAAGATTTTTGAATATTTGGTGACAGCTGCAGGCTTAATGCTAATTTATAACTGGCTCTTTATATTAGTGACCTATATGAAGCTAATGAAGCTGTCAAAGTGGGAGCATGTGAAGAATGGAATAGGGATGTTACTCATTGCGGTGACAGTGTCTGGAACGTTAGGGGAAAAAACAAGCAGACTCGGTTTTTTCGTGAGCCTGCTTTTTATCATTTTAATAGGGATTGCGACTTGGATTGTAATGAAAAGGCAAAAACAAAGTAAGAAAGCTTAATGTTCTTTGTTTTGTGGAAAAATCAGAGAATTTTGCATACGTAAAAAAGGACATTTCGATGGACTATTATTATCATCACTTAAAAAATACTGCTTCCATTCATTACTTCCTTCTTGCCCATACCATTTTAAATCAGAATGAGCAGGAATATCATCGTACTCGTTAATGCGTTTCCGAATAAGTTTCTTTAATTTTCGACCAAATGCAGTAGAGTCATTTATTTCTTCAAATATCCAGCGTGGCTGGAATGCCATTAATAAAGTAGAGAAATGACGACTCTTTCTTAGTTTGTGTGCGGGTGTTGCACAAGACACAAAATAAGGATCGCCGTT
Organism: Lysinibacillus sp. G1-3; assembly: GCF_056322905.1. Classification (NCBI taxonomy): domain Bacteria; kingdom Bacillati; phylum Bacillota; class Bacilli; order Caryophanales; family Bacillaceae; genus Lysinibacillus; species Lysinibacillus sp. G1-3. Next base: position 268,649 of record NZ_JBWHYQ010000003.1, on the reverse strand, counting down.
AAAACAAAATTCCCATTCATTATGTGATGGATCGGTTGGGATTTCCTTTGGCCAATCGATTTCATCGAATTTAGTTAAATTGTTTAAAACTGACCAAAATAAATTATTATAATCCGCAACGTCGTATTTATGCATATCATTGGACGTTTTGAAAAAAATGGTATGTGTTGTATAGTTGCCGAATGTTTGACAGTACTTATTGTATTCCTTTAAGCAAAGTGCTAATGTCCTTATCGATTGTTCCTCTCGTGGATCTCCGATAAAACTGTAGCGAAGATGGTTCGATAAGAAACCTTTTCTAGCTGGAATACAGGGAAACGAATTTGCTTCATCTGCAACCATGGCAGCGAAGTCGGTATATGCTGTCTGTTGCCATAATGGAAGTGTTTCAAAATGTTCTTCTATCCACTTCTTGTCTAACACTGCTACTTCCACTTGAGTCTCCTCCTTCTATACATTTTTATATTATTAAATAAAGTGCAGATGAGTGACGATGTATTTGCATACTAAATAGGCTCATTACCATAATGTGTGGTTGATTTCTGTTCCGACTGTGCGCTTTTCCGCTGCCGCTTCGCTTTCGCACAGAGCAAAGCTTCCTGAGGGCGTCCGATGAGCGCCCTGCCACTCCAATCAACCTTCGTTTTTTAACAAAGGTCATTCCTGATTTTTGGTAAAAAGTAAATAAACGGTCTCAGTTTTATTTATCATAGAAAACATGATTAATGATATGATATAGTCCTAATATTTCAATTGTTTAACGTGAAGATTATTTACTAAGTGTTATAAATTAAGAAGTTGAAAAGAATCCAAGAAAGGGTGGTCAGGCATTTGATTTCAACTAATATAAAATTAACAAATCGTATGTTAAGGATTATAAAAAATGCAGAAGAAGAAGCTTCCTCCTCACAACAAAAATTGTTACGACCTATTTATTTCCTGCTTGCTTGTTTCAAAGAAAAAGAGGGTGCACTTGGTGAATTAGTATTAAAATGCACTGTGGATGAAGCGTCTTTAAGAAAATTGGTGAATGAATTTGATCAAAAACCAGAAATGAAAGCTACAAGCCATAGCTTATTTTCTGTTCCAATATCAAATGATGTTTTAACAGTATTGGAACAAGCAATTTGCTATATGCAAAACTATAACCAAGTTTATTTAAATGAAGGTCACTTTCTTAAAGCACTTATAAAGACGAAAATGCTTGAGGAATTCGTTTCAGAAGAGGATACGAAACTGATTTTAAAGCTTGCTACGACTTCGCGGGATATGGTTACTCATCTTCGCCATTACAATTTCCCTGATGCGATTTCTACTAATATTCGTAGAGTCAATCGAGATGATAAGAACAAGCTCATTCATTTTGTAGAAAGTCATTTTTCTCAAGAGTGGTCAGAAACGATTAAGCATGCATTTTTAAATACTACACCTTCCATATATGTAGCTTTTGATAATAAGGGAGATCTTGTCGGATTTGCTGGATTTGACATTTATCAAAATAAAAAATGTTATTTTGGCCCAATGGGTGTAGCAAAAACTAATCGAGTGAAGGGGATAGGATATTCCCTCCTCCATTATTGTTTAAAAGATATGAATGAGATGGGATATGAATATGCAATTATCGGAGGAGCGGGGCCAATCGAGTTTTATGAAAACGCTTGTCATGCTGTTGTCATTCCTGCTACCAATTTTTAAGGAGATAAGAGATGAATATAGTTCAAGCAAGCACTATTTCTCCAGCTATTAGAAAACTACTTTCATTTGCAACTTCGGATAAAAAAGTTCAACAAGAGTATGAAAAATATATACTTTTATCGAATAGGACTTTATATAGCTTCGTAGTTGAGGGTGAAATAGTCGGTTGTATTGGGATAGAACATATTAGTTTATCAGAGTGTGAGATTAAACATATCGCCGTTTTAGTTGGTCAAAGAGGAAAAGGTATTGGCAGTAAAATGATAAATTTTATGGCAAGTAAGTACTCATCAATTGTTGCTGAAACGGATTATGAGGCTGTAGATTTTTATCGTCGCTATGGTTTTTTCATAACTAGCCTTGGGGAGAAATACCCTGGTGTGGAACGCTTTCTATGTCAATATAATAAATAATGAAAAAACCTGCAATGCTTGTCTTATAATGAAAAGCAATGCAGGTTCTTTTTATAATTTTGGATTAAAGACCTTTTCGTCAAGAATGTTTAATGCTTGATGAATGTCCTCTAAATCATTTGTAGATACATGTTTGATAAGCTGTTGAAAGCGATCTTCTATACAGGCAAATGCTTCCTCCATTATTGTTTCTCCATCCTCTGAAAGGCAAACATAGTGCTTTCTTCGATCCTCAGTATCGCTAATTTTTTCAATAAACTTTCTTTCCTGTAGTTTTCGTAATTCACGACTTGTATTAGGTAAGGACATATGCAGACAATCACTAATTTCAGTAGGTGTAACTGGCTGGCTTACTTTTATATATTCTAAAATTTTATATTGTACAGGTGTAATATTATCGATTTTAACGTTTTGAGTTAGTTCGTGCGTTACTTGGTGTACCGCTGCTGTAAATGCCACGAACTGATGAAATAATTGTTTTTTGTCCAAATGGGTTCACCTCTTACTGACAAGATAACAAAAAACTTATCTTAAAACAATTATCATTTGACAACTAAAATTAGATAGTTTACTATTTTGTTATCAAATGATAACTAATGGGGGGGCGCTTAATGAATACATTAATTATTTATACATATCCCAATCATAAAAGTTTGAATTATGCTTTTTTGCAGGAGGTTATTAAGGGTTGTCATGACAATCCTTCCATAAAGGAGACTCAAGTTTTAGATTTATACGAGGAACAATTTAACCCGATTTTAGAATTTCATGAACATAAACGTCGTCGTGATATGTTTCGTGATCCAAAGCTTGAGAAATATCGTGAACAAATTAAGTGGGCTGATAAAATCATTTTTGTTTATCCGATATGGTGGGGAAGACCACCTGCAATGCTGTTAGGTTATATTGATCAATTGTTTGCGGCCAATTTTGCTTATAAAGATAAAAAAGGGCTATTTCCTGAGGGGCTTTTAAAGGGAAAATCAGTAGTGTGTATTTCAACAATGAAGGGGCCAACAAAATATCCACTCTTATGGCTGAATAATGCGCATAAAATATTAATGAAAAGAGCGTTATTTAATTTTGTTGGCATTAAACAAGTGAAGTTTTTTGAGTTTGGCAATATGGAAAGTAAGAAGGGGAGACAAAGAAAAAAACTCGAAAAAGTTTATCAATATTTTAGAAAAGTAGCTTACTAGTGCATCTGCCTAATAGACTCGTGCAAACGAAGTAGGAATCTCCTATTCGTTTGCACGAGTCATATTAATTTCTAGTGGCAGTGTTACAAAAAATGTTGTAAATTCAGCAAGCTTGCTTTCAACAGTAATTGTACCGTTATGCATATCGACGATTTTCTTGACAATAGATAGTCCTAAGCCACTTCCACCATTCTCAGCTGTCCTCGATTGATCCGCCTTATAAAATCGTTCGAATATATGATTTTGTTGTTCTTCTGTTAAACCAATTCCATTATCATGAATGGCAATAGTAATCGTATCTATTTGCTTCGTCATAGATATTGTAATAATGCCAGCAGCTGGCGTGAATTTAATGCTGTTGCTTAATAAATTCATCCATACTTGATTCATTAAGTCCTCATCCGCCATTATCGAAATGTTTTCAAGTTGAAGATCCATGTCGATATTTTTAGCTAGCCAATTTGGCTCTAGCGTTAATACGACGTTGCGCAGTTGCTTATCGAGCCGGTAATGACTTGGCTCGAAGGGGTGATGTTGTGATTCTAATGAAGTAAGCTTTAGTAAATTGTCACTTATTTTTGATAGTCGATTACTTTCCATCTCAATGATTGCTAAATAATGCTGTCGCTTATCCTCTGGTAGGTCAATGTTTTTCAATGCTTTAGCAAAGCCATTAATTGAAGTTAGAGGTGACTGAATTTCATGCGATACATTCGAGATAAATTCTTGGCGCATTCTTTCCATTTCACCTAACTCAACCGCCATATGGTTGATGCCATGTATTAATTGACCAAATTGATCTTCGTCATCTGCTTTAAGATCTAATTTGACAGTAAAATCGCCTTTAGCAATCCGACTTAATGCATCTACAATCGTATTCCAATAGTTCCGTTGTTTTTTTAGCCCAATTAAAAAGGTGATGATAACAGTGCAAGCAAAAAGAACAAAAACACCGATTACGGTCCATAATTGGAGCAAGAAACCTTGTGGATGCTTGCCTAACCAATCATAAATCCAGGACGTTATGTGGTAGGAAATAAAAGCAAATACGATGCTAATGGTAAGAAGAAGCATTAAAATTAAAAAAAGCTTTAAACTATTTTTTAATCTTTTCATGAAACAAGTTCCAATCGATAGCCTAGGCCTCTAATTGTACGAATAACAAATCCACTTGTATCTTGTGGGAAACGTTGACGAAGTCTTTTAATGTGAACATCAACAGTACGTTCATCACCTTCATAGTCATAACCCCAAATTTCTTCGATTAACTGTTCACGGGAAAAAGTTTTTCCAGCATAGCTTGCTAATGTAAATAATAGTTCAAATTCCTTTAAACGAAGTGTTAAAGATTTACCGTTATACAAGACTTCATGTGTATTACGATTTAACTTAATATTGCCGGCCTCCACAAGTTGAGAAAGGGAGATTTGGTATCTTTTAAGTATTGATTTCACACGAACAATCAGCTCTGCTGGCTCAAATGGTTTAACAAGATAATCATCTGTTCCAAGATTAAAACCTTTTACCTTTTGTGAAGTTTCTCCCTTTGCAGTTAACATCAAAATCGGTAGATTATCATTAAATGAACGTATTTCTTCGCATAATTCCCAGCCATCCATATTTGGCATCATAATATCCATAATAATCATATCCACCTTATCAGAATCCAATTTGGACAGTGCATCCACACCGTCCGTAGCTTCAATTACTTCTAAACCTTCATTTTGTAAAAATATCTTTATCAATTCTCGAATATGGGCGTCATCATCTACAACTAATAATTTTGTCATGCTAACAAATCCCTTCATTAATCCTCTTTAATACGTAATTGTTGTTTGGCAAACTCTCGGTACATATCATGCGTCTCAAATAAAGTCTCATGTGTGCCACTGCCTGTAATATGTCCTTTCTCTACAAAAAGGATTTGGTCTGCATCTACTACTGTTGAAAGGCGGTGTGCAATGACAAGCGTTGTTCTACCTTGCATTAAATTATCCAATGCTTTTTGAACATAGATTTCCGAATTACTATCTAGACTAGATGTTGCTTCATCTAGCATTAATATTTGAGGGTCGCGTAAAAGTGCTCTGGCGATCGAAATTCGTTGTCGTTGACCGCCAGAAAGCTTAATGCCGCGTTCTCCAACTTCTGTATCGAATTGTTCTGGTAGTTCATTAATAAATTGATCAGCATAGGCCATTTTGGCAACTTTTTCAAGCTCTTCATCCTGCACCTCTCTGTCAATACCGTAGCAAATATTTTCGCGAATCGTACCTGACAGCAGTGCACTCTCCTGAGCAACATAACCGATTTGGCTTCTCCAAGAATGTAGGGAGTACGTGTTGATAGGGGTTTCTCCGAGTGTAATACTTCCGTTAGTAGGTTGATAATATCTTTCTAACAGAGAAAATGTTGTTGTTTTTCCTCCACCACTAGGCCCGACGATAGCCGTAACTTTACCAGGTTCAATTGTAAAATTAATATTCGATAAAATCAGTTCTTCTCCATAAGCAAAGTCAACGTTTTTTACATAAATCGGCTGATTTACTTTTTCTAATGTTTTTCCTTCGAAAATATTCTCTTCTTCATGCTCAAGTAAAGCACTGATTCGCTCTGTAGCACCCATTGCTTTTTGAAGCTGTGTAAAGAACATCGTTAATTGAGTCATCGGCATAATAATTTGGATTAAATATAAAATAAATGCTACCATGTCGCCAGCTGTAAGTTCTCCTGAAGAAACTCGTACACCACCATAACCAATAATGGCTACAAGGACTGACATTAATACAAACGAAATTAATGGTGAAATAAGTGCATGGATTTTTGCTTCTTTTAAGCCAAACGTAAAGAGGTTTGTAATGCCCTTTTTGCCACGCTCATATTCAATATTTTCGGCATTTGAAGCTTTTACTAATCGTGTTTCAGGTAAAACTTGATTGAGCACGGACGTAAATTTTGCTGTCTCATCTTGCATTCCTTTTGAAATGACAAACATACGTCTTCCTAGAAGCATTAAAATAACCATAGCAAGCGGAACAGCAATTAGCATCACTAATGTCATTTTCCAATCTAAGATTAATAGAATGATGATGGAGCCAATAATGGAAATAACACCAGATAAACAGTTTGCAAGGTGTTCTGTAATAAGCTCCTTAACGACAGCTGTGTCATTCGTAACACGACTTAATGTTTCACCTGTATCGTTCTCATCATAATAAGGGATAGGTAAATGAAGAAGCTTTCTCCAAAGTTGATCGCGTAATTTCGCGACAACATGATGTCCGACACGATTTAAATAATAGATTGAAAGTCCACTCGCGATAGCTTGCGCGATAAAAGCAATGCCTAATATAATAATTTGCCAATAATCAAGTGATTCTAATGAAAAGCCATCGACTAATTTTTTTGTGAATAACGGAACGATAAAGCCAACGCCTGTAGTCGCTAAGCTCATAATTAATGAAATAATTAAAAGCCACATCGGTGGCTCAGCCTGTCTGACTAAGCGAACAAAGCGTCGCCAATCCTTCGTTTTAGTAGTATCTTTTAATGTCTCTTGCAACGTTAAAATCTCCCTTCAATTTCTTCAACTAAAATATGAATCCTTTATGTTTCTTACTATAACATGACTTTATGAACTGAATATGAAATGAGGTGGGATAATAAGGAAAAAGGTTACTCGAAATTCTGAGTAACCTTTTGTGTGTTCATGATGTACTTATAAGAGCATTTTAAAACACTCATTTTATTAAACTATTAACCAGTAAAATCCTCCTTATAGTTACTAAGAAATAATAGCAGTATTCACCCCGCACTAACTCCCCTTAAATGATTAAGTGTCACTTTATCCCGCATTAACGGGCAGTAGGACTCCCCTATTAAAGTTCAGCGCAAGATAAGAAGTAAGATATAAGATAAACTGCCCGTAAAAGCCCGATTGGTGAAGACTAATAATCAGTGGGTGAAAGAAACCCCACTGATTAAGTGTCACTTTACCCCGCATTAACGGGCAGTAGGACTCCCCTATTAAAGTTCAGCGCAACGATAAGAAGTAAGGTATAAGATAAACTGCCCGTAAAAGCCCGATTGGTGAAGACTAATAATCAGTGGGGGGAAAGAAACCCCACTGATTAAGTTTCACTTTATCCCGCATTAACGGGCAGTAGGACTCCCCTATTAAAGTTCAGCGCAACGATAAGAAGTAAGGTATAAGATAAACTGCCCGTAAAAGCCCGATTGGTGATGACTAATAATCAGTGGGGGGAAAGAAACCCCACTGATTAAGTTTCACTTTATTTGCTGGTGCTTCTGATTACCAATTTTAATTTGAATGAGGATCATGGCAATGACGATGACCAACATACCAATAATTGCGGCTGTAAAACTGCCTGTATAATCTCGGACAAGACCAACAAAAAATGGGCCAAGTGCGGCAAAAATGAAGCCGACCGATTGAGTCATAGCTGCTAAAATACTTGCTTCCTTAATGTTTTTAGCTTCATCAATTGGTAATGTTAATCCTAATGAGAATAAGCCACCTGCACCTATGCCAATGAAAAGACTACTGAGCCAAGGGTTTACGGAAAATAGAAGCATGGATAGACCGATTAATTCTAACAATGAACAACCAACTAACCATACAGCTCTATGTTGAAAACGATTATTTAAAATCGGTACAAAAAAAGTTGCAGGCATTTGGGCAACCGTTAATAGTGTCAACATCATGCCAGCCTGTTGTTTACTATAACCCATATCTTCTACTATAGGTGGCAACCAGGCCATGATTGTATAAAACATGAAAGCCATTAAGCCAAAAAAAGCAGTTAATAACCAAGCTTTTTGATCTGTAAAAAGTTTCTTTAAATTATTATCAGAACCTGAAGCGTCTGAGCCAGTGTTAGTGAATGGCTCTTTCTCAATTGGTTTCCACCAAAAGAAAACAGCGATGATAGCAAGAATAGCCCATGATGCAGCAGATGCTTGCCATGTATGAAAAAGGGCGCTTAAAGGTAAGGAAAGCCCTGAGCCAAGTGAAGCTCCTACAACTAATGCTAACGAATAAATACCAACAATACGAGAAGGATTCGTGAAATTTTGTTTAATAAAGCCTGATAGTAAAGGTCCTGCAATAGCGATACCAATACCAGCAAGAAAGGCTGTTAGTAGCATCACCCATGCAGAGTAGGCAAAAAATCTTGCAGCTGTTGCCAGCCCAATAAGAATAAGTGAGTAAGCAATGGCTCGTTCGATGCTAAAGCGATTGGCAAGTTTTATTGCAAATGGTGCAAATAAGCCCATACATAGTACTGCTAGTGATGTTAATAAACTTGCAGTAGCGGCGCTCATTTGTAATGACTCTCGTATGGTTCCTAACAAAGGCGAAACGGAAGTTATCACGGGTCTTAGATTAAAGGAAGCTAAAATAATAGCGATAATTGGTATAATCGTTCGTTTTACATTCATTCTCTTTCAACTCCATCTATAGCTAATAATAATTACAAATTGAAGTCTATAACAATACAAATGATTGAACAATACTATTATTACTATTATGATGATAGCTACAAACTATGATAGGTAGTGATATAGTGGAAATTCGTCATCTTCATTATTTTATGGCTGTTTGTGAGGAGTTACATTTTACAAAAGCAGCTGAAAAACTTGGTATTTCCCAGCCGACTCTAAGTCAACAAATTCGCGTACTTGAAGACGAGGTTGGTATGCCGCTGTTTGATCGGATTGGCAAAAAAATTGTACTCACTGAGGCAGGCTCAATGCTATTAATTTATGGAACAGAAATATTAGATACGTTGCAAAATGTCAAAGACGCCATTAAAGATTTACAGGATATGAAAAGTGGTCATATACGAATAGGAATTATGCCATCTGATCTAGACTATCGAATTACACAGCTTGTCATCGATTTTCACCAAAAGTTTCCTAAAGTTAAATTAAAGATTATGTCGTCCATCGAAATTGTGCGACAAGTTCTTGAAAATGAAGTTGATATTGGCATTGGTATTAACGTCCTACCAAATGACCGACTCGTTACGATTCCTTTATGTAGGGAGCAGTACGTGCTAACTGTATCGAAAGAGCATCCAATAGCAAATCGAGAAAGCATAGATATAGCAGAGTTGAAAAATCTACCAGTGATAATGTATCCAGAAGGTTTTTTTGGGCGTGAAATTGTGGAGGACACTGTAAAAAAACATGGTTTTCAATTAAATTCTGTGCTAGAGACATCTTCAGTTACGTCGATTATTAATCTTGTTAAAGCGAATATAGGTGCAACTGTACAGCCCTATCCGTTAATAATAGAGATGAATGATCCTACCTTGCATATCATACACATTCAGGACGACGCACCAAGCCGTAGTTTATCGATTATTTATCGAGTAGATCGTTATGTAAGTCAAGCAACAAAAGCTTTAATTGAACAAATTGAAGTTTATTTCCAAGGCTAGTCCGAAAGTGGGCTAGCTTTTTCTATTGTTTTGAATAGTGAATGCTCTAGGAAAATGAAAAATAAATAAAAAATGTGTTCCTTTTTTTGGATAGGTACCATATTATAATATAAACCGACAGTCGGTCTATTAATATAAACATCTCTTGCTTTTCATAAAATAGTCACCATGTTGACATTTTAAAAGTCGTTACGTATTATTTAGTAAACATGGTGACTAAATAGAGAGGTGTTCCATATGGATTTAAATCAATTATTAAAAGAATTACATTTCATGCAGCAAAGTTATGCGACATTGTTTTCAGTAGTCAATAAAGTTCAAATAAAAGGAGATGAATATTTAGATATATTAACTTCGAGACAGCATATGGCTCTTATTGCCATTGCCCATTTACCAGTAGAAAATACAACACTTGTAAATATCGCTAAAAAGCTTGGTACAACTAAGCAGACTGCGAATAAGTTAATAACGAGTCTTGCGAAAAAAGGATATGTCCAAACGATACCAAGTAAATTAGATAAAAGAGCCATCAATGTCGAGATTACTTCAGAGGGAAAAATAGCATTAATTGCTTGTTCGGAAAAATCTACTTACTTTTTAGCAGATATCTTTAAAGACTTTACAACTGAGGAAATTGAAACATTGTGGAAGCTATTGCAAAAGCTATATCGTTTTGATGGTGAGGAACTTGATGGATATGAAAAAACAGTAAATATGGAGGTAGAGGAACCAGAACAGATTTCGGACTTCCAAGAGAGAGTATTAGCGGAGTTATTCAAACGACGATATGGAGATGAAGAACGCCATGATTAAAGGAGACACATCATTTTTTTATACTCAAAAAACAAAAGATGCTGAGCAAAAGTTAAAAGAAAAAATCCCACTTATGAAACGGAAAATAAAGAAATCTGCGTATGACATTAAGGAAAAACTTCGTCGGAATTCAAAAATTAGTCGTACTGGAAATTATGTCTCCATTATTACGGAGATCTTATTACTAATAATGTCTTGGAGTTCGCAAATTGAGTGGCTCATTTGGTTAAGTTCGATAAGTATTGTTAGTAATGTCTTTCTTCTTACAATATAAAACTATTCTACACTTTCAAAAAGGTCATGAATGTTAAAGAAAGGGGTCTAATGAATGGAATCACAGATAAAAAGAAAAAGCTTTTCAAAAGATTTTAACCTGATGGTGATTGGGCAAATTATTTCTATTTTAGGTTCTGCACTTTTAAGGTTTGCCTTATCACTTTATGTATTGGATATTACAGGACGTGCAGATCTTTTTGCAGTACTGTTTGCGATATCAAGCGTTCCAATATTATTAGCACCGCTTGGAGGAGCCATTGCTGACAGGTTCAATCGACGCAATTTAATGGTGATTTTCGATTTTGCGAGTAGCATAATTGTGTTTGTTTTCTTTGCAATGCTAGCGATTGGTAATAGTTCTGTTTTGCTTATTGGTGTTGTGATGGTACTGCTTTCCCTTGTTAGTGCTATGTATGCACCTGCAGTGATGGCCAGTATTCCGGTTCTTGTAGAAGAGGAAAAGCTTGAGCAAGCTAATGGAATTGTTAATGGTATTCAAGCATTGTCTAATGTAGCTGCTCCTGTATTAGGTGGAATACTATACGGTTTGATTGGCTTAGAAGTGCTAGTTGTGGTGAGTGGTGTGTTCTTTTTCCTTTCGGCCATATTAGAGATGTTTATTCATATTCCATTTCTGCAACGAGAGCAGAACGGTCATATTATTCCGACGCTGGTAAATGATTTAAAAGAGGGCTTTAGTTATGTTGTGAAGCAATCTTTTATCTTCAAATGTATGATTTTAGCGGCATTATTAAATTTATTATTAACACCGCTGTTTGTCGTAGGTGTACCGATTATTCTCCGTGTTACAATGCAAAGTAGTGATACATTGTACGGAGTAGGGATGGGGTTAATCGATTTTGCTACGATCTTAGGAGCTTTATCTATGGGGTATTTTGCAAAAAAAATGGGTATCACTAATTTGTATAGTTGGATTTTCATTACTGCTTTATTGATTGTCCCGATGGCTGTAGCCGTTACGCCTCTGCTGCTGAATATGGGCTATTATCCATCTTATATTTTATTTGTTTTGAGCGCACTTTTAATCGCTATGATTATGACAATCATCTCCATTTATGTTATTACGCTTGTACAAAAAGAAACCCCAAATGAAAACTTAGGGAAGGTCATGGCTATTATCATTGCCATTTCACAATGTATGGCACCAATTGGACAAATAGTGTATGGCTTATTATTCGAAGCATTTAGTGTTAAAGTCTATGTTCCTATTTTAATGATATGTATTGCCATGGTAGTGATGGCAATTGCCACAAAAAGGATTTTGCGATTTGAAAAGAGCGAGGCAGCAAATTGATTCTCGCTATCCACCTTTTCTTTGAGATTTTTAATATGTATTCCTTATTAAGGAGCTTCACTTGAACAAGCGATGAATGATATAGGGGAGCAAATAAAGGGCATTCATGAATAAAAAAATCGCAGTAAAATCAAATTTATAAATCTTGATTTACTGCGGTTTTATTTTGTACAATTCTTACTAAAAAATAGTTTTCGACTTATGCCTCGGCTTTAGATTTGCAGCATTAAAACCATCTTCTCCGATGCCTAGGTGATATTCTTTGTCGTGTTTGGAACTCAGCAGACGAGTGGGGTGGCTGAGGGATACGTTCAATATTAGAAACTTTATGATGTTCTGAGTGTTCTTCTTTTGAAAAAATGATATTTTTAGTATTGTTCAAAAATGGTGTAGATAGCTGATTATATTCCACATTGTCTTCTATATAAGCTGATTCAGTAGAGTGAGTAATATTTTGAGTACTAGTTAAGAAAGGAATAGTTTGCGGATTAAATTCGATATCGTCTTCTAAATATGTTGTTTGTAAAGAAGAGGAAGAGTTTTCTACTATTTCTTCTGTCGGAGTATTGTTTTGAATGGTATTAAGGAGCGGTACGGTGTGTTCATTATTACCTGTAACAATAGGAGAGTCGTTTTGACTTTGTACTGATGAATGCTCTATTTCATGTGGGATTTCAGCATGTGGCTGTTGCACAGGGTGAACGTCCTTCATAACGAGTATTGGTCTCATCATATCATGATCTTCATGCTCTAGGAAATGGCAATGCCACATATAGTGGCCCACATGATCTTTCCAATGCATAATAATTTTTGTCATCTTCCCAGCTTCCGCTTTTACAGTATCCTTCCAACCTTGCTCATAGTCATGGGGTTCTTCAGGTGGACCTATAAATGTAAGTTTGCCTTCATTTTGATATAGCTCCCTATCGAAAGGGCGTCGTTCTAGTATTTTAAATTGAATTAAATGTAGATGAATAGGGTGATCAAACGGTGTAGCGTTAATAAAATTCCATATTTCTATACTATCAAGTGCAGGCTTTTCAGTAGCAGGGTCATGATACATACGATTATTTAATAATAACATTGGTCGACCAAAATTATCTGTTGTAGCTGTTAAGGGTAAATGTCTTTCGATATGTGCATCGTGTGCATGTAAATCCATTGATGTAGCAAGTCTTTCTGGAATTTCACTAGTATCCTCACACAGTAGAGGAAGACACACTTTAAACTGCATGATGACGCTTGTATGTTCATCAATAAAATCCTCATCAGAGTTAACTAACGTTATTTCTTGACCTTCGCATTTTGAAAAATCAACAATGACATCTGTTCGTTCTGCCGGCAATAACTCAACAGATTGAATTTCATGAGGGGCTGATAAAAAACCTCCATCTGTTCCGATTTGTATCATATGATCTCCATTTGAAAGGCTAATGAGATAACCTCTTCTATTGGAGCCATTGAGAAAACGAAATCTATATTTACGAGGTTCGACATTTAAATAAGGCCAAACCTTCCCATTTACGACGATGGTATTACCAACAAATCCAGGTGTAATAGATGGATGTACTGGGACTGGGAATGGTGGTTCATCAGGATAGAATAGAGAGCCATCCTCATTAAACGATTTATCTTGAATTAAGATGGGATACTCATAGTCACCACAAGGTAAGTTAGAACGTTCTTCTAGTGAATCCCGAAGTAAATAAAAGCCCGCTAATCCCGCATACACATTTAAACGAGTAAGCGCCATTGCATGATCATGATACCACAGTGTTGTGCCAGGTTGATGATTAGTGTATTCGTGTATTTCTTTATTGAACTTTGGGCCTGTTTGCGCATAATCTCTTGTATACCATGCCTCGGGATGTCCGTCACTTTCCCAATCGACATTTGCGCCATGTAAATGAGTAACAGTTCTTACTTCCTGGGAATCGTTTGCCGCATGAAGTGTAAAATCGATTGGTAAAAAGTGCTTTAAGGGCAATTGATTTTTATATCTAACATAAATGCTCTTGTCTTTTTTAGCTTCAATAGTTGGTCCGGGATAAAGCCCGTTATAGCCCCAAATAATTGATTTTGGGAAATCGTTGTGGAAACAATGCTCTGCTTGCATCATTTTAAGTTCATAATAATCTTTTCTTTGTTGCCCTTTATAGTATTTTGGTTTAGCGGTCACCGGTTTTGGTAGTTCATTCACAAATTTTGGTATTGTTGTTGGATCGGTAGGATTAACTTCTTTAGTCAAAACATCACGTCCCTTTATTAATTCTTAAAATTGCTAATTACCTCATAATATGGGTAAAAATAATGGGCGACAAGGACAATAATGGAGATAATTTTGCGAATAAAAAAATACTGATACTTAAGCATCAGCAGGAGTTCGATATTCCAAGCAAAGAAAGGGTGTTTGAGCAACTAAAAAAAAATTTCAAAATCCAGTTGAGCAAGTAGATTGTAAGTGGTATGCGCTAAATCAGGACGCAGTGCGAACTGTATTATATATGAATTAGCGATGGTTCAAAGCTATAATTTTACTTTCTATTTGCAATGGTGAATAGGAATTTTTACATTAAAAAGATTACCTTTTATTAAGGCTGAACGAAAAAGAGAAAAATTGCTACCCGAATCATTTGAAAACGGTATGTTATCAACGTACAATATATGAAATTAAGAAACACGACAGCACAAAATTGTTGTATAATGTTGTGGTATGAGGAAAGAAAGCAGGTTGACAAAAATGGAAAGCAAAATGAATGTATACGCAGTTATAAACATGCAAAAGCATCAGGCATTCGTGTTAAAGAATAAGCTAGATGTGAAACATAAGGAGAATATATGAAAAACTGGTTGATTTTCATTGCTGTCTTTATGGTTTCGTTGTCACTTGTCATTAGTATTTTAGTACTCTGGAAAGCCGAGGCTCCATTCGATTCAATTGAAGAACAGGCTGAACAGTTGGCACTTGATGCCAAAGCCCTCGCAATTGTCTCGGAGTCCTACACATATAATGGCAAACATTCGTATGTCACTGTGTTCGGGGTAGATGAATATGGTGATAAAAAAGCTGTCTTTGTTCCGACGAATCTAAAAGCTGATTCGATTAAGGATGTATCTTTAAAAGATGGTATTACGGAAAAGGAAGCATTATCGGTTTTAAAAAAGGAAGGAAATGTACAAAAAGTCCTCAATGTGAAATTAGGCTATGAGGAGCCAGGTGCTGTTTGGGAAATTTCATATCTAAACGATCACGATAAGCTCAACTATGTCTATATTATGTTTAAGGACGGCGACTGGTGGAAGCGCATTACGAATTTATAAGAGGAGTAGATCCCGAATGAAAAATTTATTAGCAAACCGTGTAAAAACTTTAACACCATCTTCAACTTTAGCCATTACTGCAAAAGCGAAGGAGTTAAAAGAGCAAGGTATTGATGTTATTGGCCTAGGCGCTGGTGAACCAGACTTCAACACGCCACAAAATATTTTAAATGCTGCCATTGACTCAATGGAAAAAGGCTTAACAAAATATACACCTGCTGGCGGTCTTCCGGTACTCAAGAAAGCTATTATCGATAAACTTCAACGCGACAACAATCTTACATACAAGCCGAATGAAGTAATTGTAGGTGTTGGGGCAAAACATATTCTTTACACTTTATTCCAAGTTATTTTAAACGAGGGCGATGAAGTTATTATTCCGATTCCTTATTGGGTATCTTATCCAGAGCAAGTTAAATTAGCAGGCGGTGTACCAGTTTATGTGGAAGGCACACGTGAGCAAGGCTATAAAATTACTGCTGATCAATTAAGAGCTGCTGTGACAGATAAAACAAAAGCAGTAATTATAAACTCTCCTAGCAATCCAACAGGTATGATTTATTCCCGCGAAGAGCTAGCTGAAATTGCTGCAGTTGCAGAAGAAAAAGATATTTTAATCGTGTCAGATGAAATTTATGAAAAGCTTGTATACAATGGTATTGAGCATTTTTCAATTGCACAGCTATCTGATGCAGTGAAAGCACGTACAATCGTTGTAAACGGTGTTGCCAAATCTCACTCTATGACAGGCTGGCGTATCGGGTATGCTGCAGGGGATGCGGACATTATTAAACCAATGACTGACCTTGCATCACACTCTACTTCGAACGCAACAACAACTGCACAATATGCAACAGTGGAAGCCTATAATGGATCACAAGACGCTGTAGAAGAAATGCGTCAAGCATTCGAAGCACGTCTTGAAAAAATTTATCCACAGTTAAGTGCAATTCCTGGCTTCAACGTATTAAAACCACAAGGTGCATTCTACTTATTACCAGATGTAGCAGAAGCTATGGCTCATACTGGCTATGATTCTGTAGATGCATTCGCTGCGGATATTTTAACAGAAGCAAACGTAGCAGTGATCCCAGGTTCTGGCTTTGGTGCACCAACTACAATGCGATTATCTTATGCTACATCTTTAGACTTATTAGAAGAGGCAGTCCGTCGAATTGATACATTTGTAAAATCAAAATGGCAAGACTAATCCTTTTAACCAATTTTGGAGGATTTCTATGAAAAAAATTATGATTCAAGATATGCCAAAGCATATCGGCGAAACAATCAAGCTAGGTGCTTGGTTATCTAACAAACGTTCAAGTGGTAAAATTGCCTTTTTACAACTTCGTGATGGTTCTGGCTTTGTACAGGGCGTTGTTGTAAAAGAAGAAGTAGGCGAAGAAATTTTTGCAATTGCAAAAGGTATGTCTCAAGAAACTTCCATGTACATTACAGGTGAGGTTAAAGCAGATGAGCGTTCAAGCTTTGGTTGTGAGCTTGTTGTAACGGGTATTGAAGTACTACATGCTGCAACTGATTTTCCGATTACGCCAAAAGAGCACGGTCCTGAGTTTTTAATGGATAACCGTCACTTATGGTTACGTTCTCGTAAGCAACATGCGATCATGAAAATTCGTAATGAAATTATTCGCGCAACTTATGAGTTCCTTAACAACAAAGGCTTTACAAAAATGGATCCACCAATTTTAACGGGTTCAGCACCTGAAGGTACATCTGAGCTATTCCATACAAAATATTTTGATGAAGATGCATTCCTTTCTCAATCTGGTCAGCTTTACCTGGAAGCGGCTGCGATGGCTTTAGGTAAAGTATTCTCATTCGGTCCAACATTCCGTGCTGAAAAATCTAAAACACGTCGTCACTTAATCGAGTTTTGGATGATTGAGTTGGAAATGGCATTTGCTGAATTTGAAGAAAACTTAGAAGTACAAGAACAATACGTGGAGCATATTGTGCAATCTGTTCTGGCAAATTGCAAATTAGATTTAGAGCGACTTGGTCGTGATACGTCTAAACTTGAAAATATTAAAGCGCCATTCCCGCGTATTTCTTATGACGATGCTGTAAAATTATTGCACGAACAAGGATTTGATGATATTAAATGGGGCGATGATTTCGGTGCACCACATGAAACGGCAATTGCTAATTCATTTGACAAACCTGTATTCATCACTTGCTACCCAGTAGGCATTAAACCATTCTACATGCAACCACATCCTGACAGAGATGATGTAGTATTATGTGCAGATTTAATTGCACCTGAAGGTTATGGTGAAATCATTGGTGGTTCTGAGCGTATCCATGACTTTGATTTATTACAATCTCGTCTTGAAGAACATCATTTATCTTTAGACGCTTATGCATGGTATTTAGAGTTACGTAAACAAGGTTCTGTACCACATTCAGGCTTCGGTCTAGGGTTAGAACGTACAGTAGCATGGATTTCTGGCACGGAGCACATTCGTGAAACAATCCCATTCCCACGTTTACTAAACCGCTTATATCCATAAGCTATAACTAGTTTGTTTTAGGTTTTGAAAGTGTAAAATTAAAAAAAGTCGCGTAGTGATATGTCTACGCGGCTTTTCTACTTAAGATGGAAAAGGAGTCAAGTATCATATGAGCGCAAATAATAATAGACTCCGTACATGGACTGAGCAGAGAATGATTCAAATTCCTCAGCTTTTTTTTCAGTTTTATAAGGAGTTAAAAATTGAGGATGATGAGGCATTGATTGTTATGCATTTACTTGCATTCTACACGGAGGGTAATGATTTTCCAACGCCTAATGATCTAATGAATCGTCTAACAATGCCTAGCAGTGATATTACTTCACATCTACAGCGATTAATGCAAAAGGGTTTCCTTGAAATAACAAGTGACGTCGACGCAAATGGCAAACTATATGAAAAATACTCGGTATACCCACTTTGGGAGCGTATTATGCAGATTATTGAAATGAAGGAACAGCAAAAATCAGCAGCATCACTCCGACAAGAAGAGGGTGAGATTTTTCGATTATTTGAAGAGGAAATGGGACGTCTTTTATCTCCTTTAGAACTAGAAAAAATAGGGTCTTGGTTAGATGACGATAAGCATAGTCCTGCGCTTATTAAAGAGGCGTTGAAGGAGGCTGTATTTGCTGGCAAGTTAAGTATTCGTTATATTGATCGAATACTACTGGAGTGGAAAAAGAAAAATATTACGACACCACAGGCTGCGCAGAAACAAAGCGAGCAGTTCCGTGAAAAGCAAACATTTAAAAGACCGTCAGTTCGTACAATGCAGCAAGAATCGCAGTCGACAAATAAGGTACCATTTTATAATTGGTTAGAAGAAAGAGAATAGGGGGGCTTCCGACATGTTAACAAAAAAACAATGGGAACATTGTCTAGCAGAAATGGATCGTATGTTCCCTGATGCACATTGTGAGCTGGTGCATGACAATCCGTTTGAACTTACTATTGCTACGCTATTATCTGCACAGTGTACGGATGTACTTGTAAACAAAGTAACGAAAACATTGTTTCAAAAATATAAAAAGCCTGAAGATTATTTAGCTGTACCTTTAGAGGAGCTGCAACAGGATATTCGCTCCATCGGCTTGTATCGAAATAAGGCGAAGAACATTCAAGCATTATGTCAACGACTATTAGAGGAATACGGGGGAGAAATACCAGCAAATCGTGAAGGACTAGTTACGTTGCCGGGTGTTGGTCGAAAGACGGCTAATGTCGTGTTGTCTGTAGCTTTTGATATTCCTGCACTTGCAGTGGATACACATGTGGAGCGCGTGTCTAAACGATTAGGCCTTTGTCGCTGGAAGGATTCAGTATTAGAAGTCGAAGAAACAATTATGAAAAAAACACCGATGGACAAGTGGTCGAAAACACATCATCAGCTAATTTTCTTCGGTCGTTACCATTGTAAGGCTCAAAATCCTGGCTGTCACACATGCCCTTTATTTGATGATTGTAGAGAAGGGCAAAAGCGTTTGAAAAAAGGGCTGGTGAAGGAATCGTGAATATAGAGGCAATCGCAAAAGAAAAAATAGATGCTTGGTTTGCAGATTGGACGGAACTTGAAGCCAAAATTCATGCAGCACATGATGCAAGGAATGGTGAAGCAAAAGGATTGATGGAAGAGGCCATTGTATTGTTTGAGCGTTTAGTGCAGGAAGCAGGGGATGAAGTATTACCCATTAACGGTGTCGAACGACTAAACTTTATAAAAGCAAAGCCTAGCCAATATGCTTGTTATCGTCAGCTTGATGAATTATATAAGGAAACAAAAAAACGAACAGCGCGACTACGTTTGCAGGCTACCAAAATTGATAGAAACTAAAATTGTTCCGATAAAATCATATTATGTTTCGATAAATCTTCAAAGTATTCCTATAAAAATGAGCTCATCAGCATGAGTAATAAAAGTTTTGCCGAATAATCATACTTTATTTAATCTCTAACAACAATAAAGCAGAGTAGCGTTAAGCTACTCTGCTTTATTTTATTCAGTACTACCGGTACCATCATCCGGAGCGGTTGGGTCAGTTGGCGTTGTTGGTGGCTGGCTACCATTATTGTTGCCATTGTTACCTGGCGGGGTACCGCCATTTCCTGCATTGCCGTTGTTACCATTCTCACCTGCATTGCCGTTGCCATTCCCATTTCCATTACCGTTGCCGTTGTTACCATTGTTATCATTTCCGTTACCATTGTGGTTACCGTTGTCCTCGGTATTGCCATTTTCGTCCGGTTCCGTTGGTTCCTCAATATCAGGTTCCTCAGGAGTATCTGGCTCTTTATCTTCTTCAGCCGTACCTGTTACTTGGAAAGTAGTTGTACCTGGTTTACTGCGTGTACCATCTACAACTGCTACGACAGAAATCGTGTAGTTGCCATCTTCCAATTTGTTGCTAACTGTTAAACCTTTGCTATCCGCTGTACCAAGAGAAATAGTCTCTCCACCTTCTTTTTTAGCGGATACTTCGAAGGTTGTTGGTAGCGGTTCATTTGAATCCGGATTAAGCATTGCATCATGCTCCCAAGAAATATTGATAGATTGACCTTCTAAATCTAGGCTTGCACTTACATTGTAAGGTGTAGAAAGCTCTGGTGCAGCATATTCATTTGAAACTTCATTAGGCTCTGAACCACGTACAAATAGCTCTGTTCGACGTAACTCATTCGGAGTAAAACTACTTGCTAATTTAAGTGGCTTTGATCCTACTTCAATTGTAGCTTCAACAACTGAATTTGGCTTTTTGAAACGTGGTGTTTCAACGTTCTCCGAAATATCTTGCATAATTTGTTTAAATAAAGTTTGCGGTAAACGACGCTCATCCCAAGTTGTAATTGGATCAAAGTGTTCTTCATAACCACTCCAAATAGCGATTGAATAGTTTGTAGTGTACCCAGCAAACCATGAATCCGGTACACTTGTATCCGGTAAATTATGCTTGCTAAAATCTGCAGCTGCGTAGTTTGTTGTACCTGTTTTACCTGCGATATCTAATCCAGGTACATTTGCGTAAGTACCTGATGCATCCGGCTTATTGCCGACAACATCACGTAACATATCTGTCACCATATAAGCTGTATAATCGCTCATTGCTACATTAGACTCTGGTGTGTAGTCTTTTGTTGTTTTACCGTCACGGTAAACGATTTTTGTAATTGAATAAGGATCAGTGTAAACACCATTATTTCCAAATGCTGCAAAGGAAGCAGCCATTTGAGTAGGAGACATTGTAATATCCCCACCACCGATCGCATCAGATTCATAAATATTTTTAGCATTAATACCTAAACGACCAATAAATTCTTTAGCTTTATCAATACCAACTTCTTGTAATGTTTTAACAGCTGGAACGTTACGTGAAGCATATAAAGCTTTACGTGCTGTTATAGCACCCATATATTTATTATCCCAGTTTGTAATCGTTTGACGCGTACCAGTGTAGTTCATTGGTTCGTCCACAAGTGTTTGACCTGTTGACCATTTTAAATTTTCGATTGCTGGACCATAATCTATTAATGGTTTCATAGTTGAACCTGGTTGATGATGTAAGTCATATGCATAGTTCCAACCACGTTCAGCCCCGTAATTGCGTCCGCCACCGATTGCTTGAATTTGACCAGTTTTCGTATCAATGACAGCTACACCCGATTGGATTTCTTCTGTTGGGAAGTTACTTTCATCATTCATAGTATTTTCAACAATTTGCTGAGCATTAGGATCAAGTGTTGTGTAAACTTTAATACCTTCTGCCATTGCACTACCATCACCGTTATCCTCTAGTTCATTAATAACGACATCAAGGAAGGCATCGAATTTAGAGCCAGCAAATTTTTGGCGTGTCGCATCGTCAGCTAGACCAGCCTGAACGTTTACTTTCTTTGCTTCTTCCATCTCGGCTTTTGTAATTTTTTTATGTTGATACATTAATCCTAGAACGGTATTACGGCGTTTTTCCGCAAGTTCAGGATTTTTTAATGGATTGTAAGCATTTGGGCGCTGTACTAAACCTGCAAGTAATGCTTCTTCAGCTAAATCTAAATCTTTTAGTTCTTTCCCATAGAAATATTGGGCTGCTGTTCCGAAGCCATAAACACGACCTGACATCAGCATTTTGTTAAAGTACATTTCAAAAATTTCTTCTTTTGAATATTTACGTTCTAATTGGAAGGCTAACCAAGCTTCCTGCGCTTTACGTTTTAATTTTTTCTCATTTTGTAAAAATGAGTTTTTAACAACTTGCTGTGTTAATGTAGAGGCCCCTTGTGCCCCGAAGCCATCACGGAAGTTAGCGAGTATTGCTCCTCCAAGGCGATAAAAATCCATACCACCGTGCTCGAAAAAGCGTACATCTTCCGTTGCAAGGATTGCATTAACCATATCCTTTGGTATATCTTCATATTTTACATATTTACGGTTTTCTGCACCAATTGTGGCAAATAATTCACCGTTTTTATCATAGAACTCAGAAGAAACGGGGTCCTTCAGTAAGTTTTCATCTAATTCAGGTGCGGTACTTGCGTAATAGGCGAATAACCCAGCACCACCAATCAAACATGCAGCCATAATTGCTACAAGTGTTAGCGTAATGCGCTTAAACCATTTTTTCTTCGATGGTTTCGGATCGCTTTTTTTATTTTTTTGAGCGAGAGCTTTTTGATGCTCACCGCGTGTTGGACGACGTTCAGTCATTCTACTATCTCCTCACTTTCAGAACCATGACTTTGTACTTCAATGAGCTGTTGGATAATCGGTAAATAATCGATACGTGGATAATAGCTTGTAGGAACTTCAAAAGCTTCCTTTTCTATAGTTGAAAAGGGAATCGATTTACGTTCACCGTTTTCCATCGCTAGCCAGGCCTTTTGTAAAACATCGTATGGCACGATAAAATATCGTTCAAAAGCCGAGAAACGAACGATAATAAAGGCCACACCATTTTGTTCCGTCACTTGCTGCATATGTGTCATTTGATGTAAGTGAATATTCTTTAGGGGAAAACTGGTCTTTGAAGCTGTTTCCTTTGCATCAAAATCAATATAACGCCCGTTCCAAACACCGTTGTAATCTGTTGTTGACGGTGTTCGAAAATAAGCCTCACGAATAACTGCAGCACTTCGTGATGGGTACTCTACTTTGACGATTTGCACGGGAACAGGTTTCTTATGAATGATAGCAAGTCGTCTTTTTACATAATAATCGTTTGCTTCATCAATTTCATCTTCTAGTGTTTTACCTCGATTACTAAAAGAAAAATCTTTTTCTTTCCCCTTTTTTACCGTTTTTTGAACAGTAGGATTGGGGGAATACAATTTCCCATTCGGATAACGAATTGTCATTTAGTTCACCCTCTATAATACTGCTATTATACAATAGTTTACCACGATTAAGTAGCAGTTCTCTACTTCCATTAATAGTCTGATTGACGCTAGATTTTTTATAGTTAAATTTACCCGCAGATGATCAATCTTTGGGCAATTTTCGCCTCTTAAAGTCGAAAAATAGCAAGTAATTTAATTAGCTCTTTCACGCGAATCGCCAAAATAACTGATGAAATTTTCAAGTGGATTTTATAGAAAATACGGTATGCCGCGCTAACTTCTCTACTTGATTCCAAGTTTCAAGACAAGAGAATTTACTAGACTAGGTCAACTAATTTTTATCGAAATACTTCTTCTTTCAGCTAACTTACGCTTATTTTGTCACGCATGAAGGTAATTTTATACATACGAGGAATACATAATTAAAGCAAAGGAGGCGTTATTTTGAACAAGTTAAAACAATTAGTTGCGCAGTTGGATCTGGTCAATCAATTACTGTTAACAAGAGTGTCTTTGGAAAACAATGCACAGAGTATGCATTTTTTTGAACAGCTCAAATCTGTTAGCCAGAAAGTAAGCTTAGCAGAAAAGAACTGGCAAGTAAAGAATGCTTGTTCGCCTATTAGTAGTGAAAAATGATAGACTTTGGTACACTTATCTCATATGCAGTGTAAGTAACTCAATATGAGCATTTTTCATACAGTATTTGTCACCTAGAGTGATATGTTTGATTAGACATTTACTGAAACAGGGGACTCCTTGGTCAAAGATGTGAGTGGGACGAGGGCTAAAAAGCATACGTTTTGTGATAAAGGCTTCGGGATTGTGGAACGAAAATCAATCCCGCGTTATGGTGATGAGCCAGAAATAAAGACTTCTATCTATTGTTGGGAGAAATTACTCATATAGCATAAATTATTTTGTAGATGAATTTTAAAATAGCAGGTTCGAAACTAGCTTATAATGAGATTATGCGTTTATATTAATGTAGTTCAATCTGTATTTTAAGTAGTACCAACCTAATAATAAAAATATATTTTAACGCTCATCGCCCAAAATTTTGGGAGACATTTTTTTAATGTATGCCGAGTTATAAGGCTTGGAACACTTATAGAGGAACAAAGTGTGACTAATGCCCAAACGGCTTATCAATGTCCTTAGCAAGTGCCCAGTTGGAACGGAAATCCACCCATTTTGGTGATGAGCCTTAATTGAATAAGAAGAGGTGCGAAATTTGTTATTATTACAGCAAACTTCCAAATTAATAGATGAAAGTGAAAAATGTGTTTCACGCTTCTGGCAAATGCGTGAGGAGGATCGTACTCCCGACTTTTTTGAGGAGGTTAAGCCACACGCAGATATCATTCACCAACTTTTAAAAGAATGGCAACAAGAGGCGAATGAGTGGATTCAAAAAAATCGACCAAAATATATCCATACACAACAAATTACTTCAGCGGCAGAATCGATGGAGCAATTTGTTGTGCAATCCTTTTATAAGGAAACAAGTAAAAAGCGTTTTTTAGATGCGATTCATTCAACCTCATATACGTTGGAAATTTTAGAACGGGTAGTGAAGGAGACACAATCAGATGTTATCGAAAAAAAGGACCATTAGTGAACTGTTAAGCGAGTGGAGATATGATGAGGAATTGAAGGAACGCATAGTACACTGGCAAACGCTTGAAGGGCGAGAGGCTAAGTATGCACCTTTCCCTGCAAACTTACATCCTTCACTTGTAAAGGCTCTTCAATCAAGAGGAATTGAACAACTGTATACTCATCAACGTCAGGCATTTGATTACGCAATGGAAGATGTTTCATTTACTGCTGTAACACCAACTGCGTCTGGAAAATCATACTGCTATCATTTACCGGTACTTCAAAAAATATTAGAAGATAAAAATTCACGTGCTATTTATTTATTTCCAACGAAAGCTCTAGCGCAGGATCAAAAAAATGATTTAAATGAATTAATCGAACAAAGCGGTGAAGAAATATTAAGCTATACGTATGATGGGGATACTGCGCCAGGCATTCGTCAAAAAGTACGTAAGGCAGGGCATATTGTGATGACAAACCCGGATATGCTTCATTCGGGGATATTGCCACATCATACGAAATGGGTTTCACTATTTGAAAATTTACAGTATATCGTCATTGATGAGTTGCATACATATAAAGGTGTGTTTGGCTCACATGTTGCGCATGTTATTCGAAGGCTGAAGCGTATTTGTGAGTTTTATGGTAGTAAGCCGATTTTCATTTGTACATCAGCTACCATTAAAAATCCAAAGGAGCTGGCGGAAGCTTTAACAAATGAGAGTCATGCCTTAATTAGTGATTCTGGAGCGCCTGTTGAGAAAAAGACTTTTCTTTTTTATAACCCACCGATCGTCCATAAAACATTTGGCGTACGTCGAAGTGCTGTTTTGGAGGTGAGTGACCTCGCTAAAAGATTATATACAGCAGGTATTCAAACCATTATTTTTGCGAAAAGTCGTGTGCGAGTAGAAATGATTGTGACGTATTTAAAGGAGCTTACACGCAATAAGCTTTTAGATGAATCAGTGCGAGGTTATCGTGGTGGTTATTTACCCTCTGAGCGACGTGTTATTGAACGAGGGCTTCGCGACGGTACTATTCAAACCGTAGTGAGTACAAATGCGCTAGAATTAGGCGTCGATATTGGCCAATTACAAGCATGTATTATGACAGGGTATCCGGGAAATATCGCAAGTGCGTGGCAGCAAGCGGGTCGTGCTGGCCGTCGTCAGGACGAGGCGCTAATTATTTATGTAGCACAATCAGCCGCACTTGATCAATATGTTGTGAACCATCCACTCTTTTTACTTGGTAGTGCACCTGAGGAAGCGCGTATTTATCCTGAAAATATGTTAATTTTAATGGATCATTTGAAATGTGCAGCGTTTGAGCTACCATTTTCCACGGATGATACGTATGGTGAATATGAGATTCAGGAGTTACTTGACTATTTAGCGGAGGAAGGCGTTGTTTTTAAAACGAGTGAGAAGTGGCATTGGATGAGTGACCGTTTTCCAGCACATGATATTAGTCTTCGATCTGCTTCACAAGAAAATGTTGTGATCATTGATATGACTGTCCCTGCACAAACAAAGGTTATTGGTGAAATGGATCGTCATAGTGCGATGACATTACTACATGAAGAGGCTATTTATTTGCATCAGGGCATTCAATTTCAAGTAGAAAAGCTTGATTGGGACGAAAAGAAAGCCTTTGTACGAGAAGTAGATGTCGATTATTATACTGACGCTAATCTAGCAGTTGAGATGAAGGTGCTAGAAGAAGATCGGAGCCGAGAATATAAAGGTGGCATTATTAGCTTCGGTGATGTTGGCTTAGTCGCACAGGCAACGATATTTAAAAAAATACGCTTCGGTACACACGATAATATCGGTTCTGGTCCTATTCACTTACCACCAGATGAAATGCATACGAATTCATCGTGGCTATCATTCAACAGAGTAGACCAGTGGTCCGAAGCTGAATTAACAGATGCGATGACTGGAGCAGCTTATGCAATGAACGCCTTTATTCCGATATTTATCCAATGTGACAGCAGCGATGTAGCTGT
Organism: Lysinibacillus sp. G1-3; assembly: GCF_056322905.1. Lineage (NCBI taxonomy): Bacteria > Bacillati > Bacillota > Bacilli > Caryophanales > Bacillaceae > Lysinibacillus > Lysinibacillus sp. G1-3. The sequence continues at coordinate 241,672 of NZ_JBWHYQ010000003.1, read as the reverse complement.
CGTACCTCAGGTAAAGGCATCTCACAATGAAATGCCAACATTCTTTGTTTATGATAAGTATCCTGGTGGAATCGGCTTAAGTGAAAAGGTTTATGACTTATGGGAAAGTCTTTTAGTCAAAACTTTAGAGCATGTTTCGAATTGTCCTTGTGATTCTGGGTGTCCATCATGCATTGGAGCACAAGACAGTTTGCAGGAAGGGAAGAAGAGGATAATAGAACTTCTTCGGATCTTAAATCAAATTAATCAAAATTAAAAAGAGGGCTTAAGGAATAACTTAGTTATTTCCTCAAGCCCTCTTTATTTATCAGTTTTAAGATCATCTTACGGTTACGAGATTACGATGTTGAATAAGACTTACTAGAAAGGTATAAAAATCAGCACGAAATAATATGCTGCCTGCCCTATGCTATTCATACTAATTATTTTGTTGTAATATATACAGCGCCATCAAACGTAATACCTGCACCTAGTGTTTCGCTTACAAAACGTAAAGGCACCATAGTTGTACCTTTATAAATTTCAGCTGCATGATTTAAATTAATTGCAGTTGTAACGCCGTTTGAATTAACGTATGCTTTTTTATTTCCGATGCCAATGACAATTTTTTTATTATCTTTGTGTGCCGTCACTTTTTTTGTTGCGTTGTCATAAGTAACAGTTGCCCCAAGTGATACAAAAATTGCTTTCATAGGAACTAAAGTTGTTCCGTTTTTAATATAAGCACTTGGGTTGTAATATTGCTTAACGTTATTGATATATACATCTACAGTTGTAAGCACAGGTTCTGGTTTGCTTTGAGGTGTTGGTGTTGTTTGATTTATATTGGTAGAAGCCTTTACCTCGTTGCCTTTATTATGATAGTGATAACCTGAGCAAAGACCTTTTGCTTTAGACTTTTCAGAACAGTTATGACCACCATTACTATCAAGACGACCTGGGTGTGCATCAGCCGTTAAGGATGTCGCCATAAACAAAGACAACATTGTAATAAATAAAACTAATTTCTTCATAAAGATCCTCCTATTAATAAAATATGTAATTATTATACTGTTAAATGGGTTATATTTACAATATTTTACTACAAATATTAGTTTTCATATGGAAGAAATTTATTAAGCGATGATGTAATCAAAGTTAACGTTCTCGTATTTGATAAAAGAAAATAGACAACAATAATATGTAATATTTATCTATTTGGTTGAATGGGGTGAATATCATTTCTCTACAGAACATTTTGGCGTATATGTATCATTTAAAAATGACGGCACAGTATGGTATAAATCTGAAAACCTCTTTAATTTCCCCATTTCTTATTTATTTTTTCTTTTCCTATGCATGTGTGCAGATAATTTGAATATCTTGTTTTTATGTTCCTTAATCCGGTTGTGCTAATTAAGTGTCAATTTCGTGAGTATTAGTGACAATTTCACTATTTTCAATTATTCATTGTATTCTAAAACATCCTAACTGTACCGTATAATCACATCATCCACTTGGTTTCATATGTATAGCCATTTAAATCTACACGCGGAAAGCTGCTATGAAACGAAAGAAAAGTGATAAGAACACTCGTCTAGCCTTACTACTTTTACCTTCTTTTTGTGCAGAAGCTAAAAGATGAGTTATGATTGCAATAAGTGAAGAAAAAATACTATAAGTTAAAGCAATATAAAATGCAGAAAATGAGTGAATGTAATGTCTTACGAAAATAAAATTTTACAAATGAAAAAAATGCTCGGTAAAAAAACGACAACAACTATAAAAAAAGAGGCTAAACCTGCTTTTCAAAAACCTGTATCTCCAAGCTATACAGAGCAGTGGGAAAAAGCGGGACTGACAGTTGTAGAAAATGAATTCGGTATTGTATTTAAACGGCAAGTGCGTTATCCATTTAGTTATCAGCACGGTCATTATAAATTGCAGTCATTTTTTGATGCGTTAGTAAAATGGAAAGAGGCAAAGTTCGAACATCCATATGCGTTAGAAATAAATGAAAAAGTATTGTTTTTTGATACGGAAACGACTGGCTTAAAGGGTGTAGGCACACAAATTTTTCTACTAGGTTTTTTAGAAGTGTCAGAGGAAGATGAAAGTTTTATTTTAACTCAATATCTTTTAGCGGATCCTGCTCATGAAGCAGCGTTACTTTTTGAATCAAAGCTTTGGCAAAAAACTGCGACGGTTATTACTTACAATGGAAAAAGCTTTGACTGGCCACAACTTGAAACACGTTGGACGCTCCACCAAAAAGAATTACCTAAGCTACGTACACAACGTCAAATCGATTTATTGCATAGTTCGAAGCGTTTATGGAAAAATGATATGGAACGAATGAAATTAAAATCTGTGGAAGAAGAGAAGCTTGGTTTTTCCCGCATTGGAGATATACCTGGATATCTTGCACCTATAATATATTTAGATGCCATTAAAAGCGGTGTTCCAGATGCACTGATGAAAGTCCTTCTTCATAATGAATGGGATTTACTTTCACTGATTACGCTTTATGTCCATTCTACAAATTTGCTATTTGAAGGGACAAGCGAAGAATCGGCCAAAACGTTTACAAATATCGGTAAGTGGTATGCCGATTTAAAAGAGAGTTCGCAGAGTGTAAAGGTTTTAGAGAAAGTTACGACCCAATTTGATGCACTTGAAGCGGGAAATGCACAATATTATTTGGCCATACAGCATAAAAGAAATAAAAAGTTTAGTGAAGCAATCGATGCATTTGTGGCTTCTCTACATTTTGTTGATCAACGAAAAAAGTTGCACGTATTAGAACAGCTAGCTATGATATATGAGCATCAAATGAAAGATTATGACCAAGCCCTTTATTATACGCAAGAGGGTATAAATTTAATAAAGAAGAATGAGCAATGGAGAGTAGATCAAAAGCAAAAATGGGGAATTTCTTGGGAGAAGAGGTTGCTCAGGTTAGGAAATAAGAAATAATTTCCTGGGTAAGCGCAAGAAACGACAAGTTTTGCCTTACATTTGATGTTTTCAGACGATATAATGTGATGAAGTATGCTATAATTAAACGACGTAGTGTGAGGAAGGGCGATGTGAATGGATATTAAATTAACGTCAAAAATGATCCTTGAAAAGGAATTTAAGAAAAACTTTAAAGGCTACAATGTAGAAGAAGTCGATTCATTTCTTGATGAGATAATACAAGACTATGAAACGTTCGAAAAAGTGGTGGCCCAACTTCGTGAAGAAAATAAACAGTTAAAAGAAGAAATTGATAATACACCTAAGAGACAACCTGTCGCATCGACAGCTGGTACGACTAACTTTGATATTTTAAAACGTCTTTCTAATTTAGAGAAACACGTCTTTGGTAGTAAGTTGTACGAATAAATTTTTATCAATAATGTTGTATTTATCATAAAACTCTAGTATAATCTTTTTATCATCATGAAATTCTGGTAATCGCTGCGGCGCTAGACGTCGTAGAGGAAAGTCCATGCTCGCACGGTTCTGAGATGACCGTAGTGTTCGTGCTTACTGAAAAAATAAGGTAAGGCAGCTGTAAAAGCTGACGGCGGAAGGAAAACCTAAGTCTTTATGATATGGTTGAAACTTCCTGAAAGTGCCACAGTGACGTAGCTTGTTTGGAAACATGCAAGGTGGAACGAGGTAAACCCCACGAGTGAGAAACCCAAATTATGGTAGGGGCACTCTCTAAAAGGAATTGAACGGATAGAGGGACAGAGTTCGCTCTGTAGATAGATGATTACTACCCGGTCGTACGAGGCGATAGCTGTTTGAGTACTCGGGAACAAAACATGGCTTATGGAATTTTTTTGATGCTTATTATGAAATGACAAGCGCTCTCCAATTTGGTGGAGAGCTTTTCTTTTGACTATAGTAAGAAATAATTACTTGTGAAGCATGTCTAAACATGCGCGATATACGTTTGAGAATAAGGCTGTACACTGTTGGTCATGCCTCTGTCGCTACGATTCGAAACAAAAACATCTAGATCAATTATGTCTTGGCATAATTGTGTCCGGAATCGGCTTTGTGCTTAGGCCTGTACTAGGGCCGACACGATGTCGGTCATTTCGATAATGCCACAGGATGTGGCGTTTTTACCGATGCAGGTCAGTTAGCCGTTATCGCATGGATGCGATGATTTTAGGCTAACATCCCCTAAGAACTCCTTACCGATTCTGTGACATCCGCCGGAGGCTTTAGGCCAACATGAAGTTGGTCACTCAGTCGTTGCCACAGGACGTGGCGTTATTAGACTGAGTTCCTCTATTTCAGCGGTTGTTTGGACACACGCTGAAAAGTAGCTTAAATTGGCATACATCTCATCACCTATAGAGGTGGGAGACTTCTGTAACGGACGTTTCGCTACAGAAAATATTTGTAGCTGACGTTTCACTTTCGCTACGAACACATTTGCTGAAAGAAGTTAAACTGTTATCGCAACGATGTACATATTGTCTACATACGAGTAGACTGGCGCAAAAGCGCTTTTCTAAAAAATGAGGGTAGTATAGAGAGATAGGATGGAGCGGAATCATGAGCGGAGTGAACGATAGTCTGGAGAAGCTAAATTCGATTTCCAAATATCCTACTGCCTTATTGACAAAAATCTTCGAAAATGTATCTGAAGGGATTATGATCACGGATAAACATAAAAGAATAGAATTGGTTAATCCTGCATTTGAATTTGTAACTGGCTATAAACGTGATGAAGTGATGGGTAAAACACCAGCCGTTCTTCAGTCAGGTGTACATGAATTACAATTTTATTTAGATATGTGGCAAATGATACGACAAGAAGGCACTTGGCAGGGGGAAATATGGAATCGTCGTAAAACCGGAGATGTATATCCAGAATGGTTAACAATTGTCGGTGTAGCTGACGATGAGGGTGAGATTACAAATTACTGTGGCATTTTCTCGGATTTGTCTGAAAGAAAGATCGTAGAAAATGAACTAGAAAAGCGTTTGTTAACGGACTCATTAACGGAAGTATCAAATCGATTTGCGTATATTGAAAGAATGGATAATTTATTAGAATCAACTTCTACTATCTCTCATTCAGTACAGCATGCAGTCTATTTTTTAGACTTAGATCGATTTAAACAAATTAATGATACGTTAGGTCATGCTGTTGGAGATACGATGCTAGTAGAAGTAGCAAAACGCTTAAAAACATTGTTGAAAAATAAAGATATCATCGCTAGATATGGCGGTGATGAGTTTATTATAACGTTGACAAACGTAAAAAGTGCTAAAGAAGCTGCAAATTTTGCTGAACAAATTATAGGTATTATTGAACAGCCTTTAGATATTAATGGCCAAGATATTTTTATTTCTACAAGTATTGGCATCAGTATGTATCCAATTGATGGTGAAACAACAGAGCAATTGATTCATTGTGCTGACAAGGCGATGACGTATTCCAAAAAGAATGGTCTTAACGACTATGCATTTTATTTTGATGAATTGAAGACGGACTCTCAGCGTGTTTTATTATTAGATTCGGAACTACGGAGAGCCATTGAAAGCCGAGAATTTGAGCTGCACTTCCAACCTAAAATATCTATGGAAAATGAAAAGATACAAGGGGTAGAGGCACTTATTCGCTGGAAAAGTGAAAGTCTAGGATTTGTCTCTCCAGCAGAATTTATTCCTTATGCGGAGGAAACAGGATTAATCATACCTTTAAGCGAAGTAATTTTAGAAAAAGCTTGTGAAGCAGTTATAGAGATGCGTCAATCTGGCTATAAGACTCCAGTTGCCATCAATATTTCCAGCATTCACTTTAAGCAACAAAACTTTTTAGACTCTGTTCAAGCGATATTAGAGCGTTACAACACACCTGCTAACAATTTTGAAATCGAAGTTACAGAACGAACAGTGATGAACAGCGCAAATGAAACGGTTAGCAAGCTTGTGCGACTCAAGAAAATGGGCTTTAAAATTTCTATTGACGATTTTGGGACAGGCTATTCGTCTCTTAGTTATTTAGTTCGTTTTCCCCTCGATTATTTAAAAATCGATCGAAGTTTCATTCAGCATATTGGCTCACTCGATGAAAAACAAGCAGTAGTGGATGCGATTATTCAAATGTCGCATCGTTTAAAAATGAAAGTTGTTGCTGAAGGTGTAGAACAAGCACAACAAGTGGATATACTACGTAAAATGAACTGTGATATAATCCAAGGCTATTATTACAGTAAACCTTTACCACTTCATGAACTTATGGAGTTTCTGGAGTATTGGGAAATTGAACATCAAGGAAGGAATTAGTGTATGGCAAACTATAAATTAGTAGCAACTGCTGCAATGGGATTAGAGTCGATTGTGGCACAAGAGGTAAAGGCTCTAGGCTATGAAACAACAGTCGATAACGGTAAAGTGTATTTTGAAGGTGACGAGACGGCCATTGCACGAACAAACTTATGGCTACGTGTAGCAGACCGAGTAAAAATTGTTGTAGGTCAGTTTCCTGCTAAATCTTTTGAACAATTGTTTGAAAGTGTAAAAGCGTTACCTTGGGAAAAATATTTACCCGTTGATGCAGCTTTCCCAGTATCGGGGAAGTCTGTAAAATCAAAATTATTTAGTGTACCAGATTGTCAGGCTATTACTAAAAAAGCAATAGTAGAGCGCATGAAACAGCATTATAAGCGTTTAGGATTTTTAGATGAATCTGGTGCAACTTATAAAATTGAAGTTTCAATCTTAAAAGATGTGGCTACACTTACTATTGATACATCGGGTGTTGGCTTGCATAAGCGTGGGTATCGTCAAGCACAGGGTGAAGCACCATTAAAAGAAACATTAGCAGCGGCACTCGTACAAATTTCAAAGTGGAATCCAAATCGACCATTCGTTGATCCATTTTGTGGTTCAGGCACAATTGCTTTAGAAGCAGCAATGCTTGGACAAAATATTGCACCAGGCTATAATCGTGAATTTATTTCAGAGGAATGGCCATGGATGAAGGCAAAAATTTGGGATGCAGTGCGAGATGAAGCTGATAGCTTAGCGAACTATGATCAACCATTAGAAATTTTTGGGTCAGATATCGATCATCGCATGGTGAGTATTGCACAAGAAAATGCACTAGAAGCGGGCTTTGGTGATATGATTACGTTCAAGCAAATGCAAGCACGTGATTTTACAACACAGCTAACAGATGGTGTTATGATTGGTAATCCACCATATGGGGAGCGAATTGGGGACATTGAGATCGTGGAGCAGGTAATTCGTGATTTAGGAAAAGTCATGAAAAACTATCCGACTTGGTCTGTGTACATGTTATCCTCAATGAAAAACTTTGAGGAACTGTACGGTCATCAATCGACAAAGAAACGTAAATTATTCAATGGCTTTATTGAAACGAATTATTACCAGTTCTGGGGACAAAAGTCTAAAAGAGATTAACGAATGATAACGGAAGATAAGATTTTTTCTTATCTTCCGTTTCGTCGCGTATAATAGGACCAGATAGTTAGAGGGGGAGCGTCAATTGCGTAAATCTTTACCATTTGTATTAACGAAGGACCGCTCATTTTTTGAGTCATTAGGTGACTGGATGGGGGACGTCCTTTACGATGAATTACCTGGAAAGGGCTTTGAATGCCGTGATGAGCAAATCTTTATGGCTTATCAAATCGAGCAGGCTTTAAAAGAGAAAAACGTGCTTTTTGCAGAGGCAGGGGTAGGGACTGGTAAAACAATTGCCTATTTACTACCGGCTGTATCTTATGCACGCTATACTGGTAAACCAGCCCTTATCGCATGTGCTGATGAAACTTTAATTGACCAGTTAGTAAAAGAGGGCGGCGATATTTATAAGCTACAAAAAACGTTAGGTCTTGAAATCGATGTCCGCCTAGCAAAGTCACGTGACCAATATTTATGCTTAAAGCGTTTTGAGGAAGCTGAGAAAGTCGAAACTGATGAATGGATTGATGATATTTCGTTTTCTATACCTGATGGAGTGTATGCACAGGGCTCGATGATTGCAATACAACCCTATGGTGAACGAAGCGATTATCCAACAGTCAGTGATGAAGATTGGCAAAAAGTAAATTACAACTCGATTATGCAGTGTTCAGTATGTGACCTACGTAATCGATGTGGTCAAACATTACATCGTGCACATTATCGTAAATCAGCGGATCTCATTATTTGTTCACAAGACTTTTTGATGGAACATTTAGCTACAAAGGAGTCACGTGAACGTGAAGGGCAATTAGCTTTATTGCCGGATGTATCAATGATCGTGCTAGACGAAGGTCATTTATTAGAATATGCTGCACAAAAAGCAATGACGTATAAAGTACAGGCGACAACTATTGTTCAATTGTTAGAGCGTTTAATGGTAGATGGTGTGCGAGAACGTACATTATATGCGATGGAAAAATTACAAGATGACCATGAGCTATTTTTTGACCAACTGCGAGACGATCTAGTCGCTTCTGAAGAAGAGCGTAAACGTATTAACAAATCGCCAAATCTATTGAAATACGGGAAACAGCTTATTCAAGATGTCGAAACATTACTTGAGGAATTTGTTTTTGAATCTGAAATGTATATGATTCCGGAGTATGAATTAAATATGGCAGAGGAGTATTTAGAACAATACGAGGCTTCTTTACGTATTTTTATAGCACAGGGAGATGCAGTAGATTGGTTAGAGGAAACTGATGGGGAAGAAACGCTTGTCATTATGCCGCGTCTTATCACAGAAGTTTTAGCAGAAAAACTATTCTCTAAAAAACTTCCAATCATATTTTCTTCAGCAACTTTATCAGTGAAAAAAGATTTTTCATATATTGCCTATAGTTTAGGAATTCGTGATTATCAATCGTTTTCTGTTCCTTCTCCATTTGATTATGAAGAAGTTATGCGAATTTATTTACATGAACTTTCTCAAAAGGAGAAAACGTCGCGGGTTCAACAACTATTACGTGACGGTGAAAAAACTTTAATTTTATTTAAATCCAAACAAGCAATGTTAGATTTTAAAGCGGAACTACCTCTTATGGAACGAATGTATGTAGCGTTTGAAGGGGATCGTGAACTGTCAGGAATTGTTCGTGATTTCCAAGAAGGCACGATTAAAACATTATGCTCCTATCATTTATGGGAAGGTCTAGATTTGCCGGAGGAGGCATTAACACGGGTTATTATTTTTGATTTACCGTTCCCTCCACACGATCCATTATTTGATGCGAAACGTACATTTGCAGAAAATCCATATGAAGAAGTGGAATTACCATTTATGCAACTTCGTTTGCAGCAAGGAATGGGGCGTTTAATTCGTACTTCAAACGACCGCGGAGATATCCATATTTTAATGAATGAAGAAGAGGCAAAGCAGCGTGAAACATTTGAAGATATATTAGCTGTTACCCCAGAAATAAAGTAGAAAAAAGCGAGTTTGCACCTGTTGCATTCTCGCTTTTTTTATATATTAAAATAACTTTTTTATCGTGGGATAATGTTGGGTTTGAAAAAAGTGTTGAATATTTCTCTTTTAAGCTATATAGTTCTTTGTAATGCAATGAAATTTAATAAAATAAATTATTTTTTTTATTGAAAATAATTTTGCAAAAGGTTTATAATGATGACAAGAAATTTTAGAATAATCAAATTTAATATTTAATTATTCTGTGATAGGGGGCATGAACCTGTCGAACATTCAATCATTGTGTCGAAAATATACGAGCTTATCTGCAACAGATGTAGAGAAGTTAATAGAACTTGAAATTACATTATCGTATTACGCTGAGTTGACAGATTGTTATATGTTCATAGATTGTATGCTGGAAAACTTGCCATATGCAATTGTTGTGGCAGAGGCATTCCCAAAAACAGAAAGAGGCTTATACGAAAAATCTGTAATTGGCAAATTTGTCTTTGAAAGCTTTGAGCCAGCAGTATTTGCTGCTTTTAAAAATAAAGAAAAATCGTCAATGACTAGAGCAATCACTCAGGAAGGCATAACGGTTGAACAAAACGTTGTCCCTCTCTTTAATGACCAACAACAAGTTATTGCTGTGTTAATCCAGGAAAAAAAGGTGGAAATGAAAACAACACCTAAAGATGATTTCAGGCAAATGCCTTTTGCATTAATTGAGCATATTGTTGAGCCGAACTCTCAACCGATTCCAGTTGTTTCTGATTTGCTAGTGGAATCGATTATTCTTACAAATCATGAAAACAAGGTCATCTATAGCAATCCTGCAGGCTACCGATTTATATTGGAGCTATCCGGACTTGAGCGTTTTGACAACGTTGCTTTGGATGAAATTTTACCTTTTTTACAGGAAATCTATGATAAAGGCGATGATGTCTTTTTCTTAGAAATTACGATTGATCGTAAATCCTTTATTGTAAAGAAAATTCCTATTCGTGATCAACATAATAAAGTGACACTTCTCATAATTCATGATCTTACAGAGCTTAAGCTGAAAGAAAATGAATTAATGATGAAAACATTCGCTATAAGAGAGATCCACCACAGAGTGAAAAATAATTTACAAACAGTTACGAGTCTATTGCGCTTGCAAATGCGAAATGACTTGTCAGCTTCCAGTGCGAGTGCTTTTCAAGAGGCATTAAATCGTATATATAGTATTTCATCTGTTTATGAACTTATTTTAGAAAATGAGGATAACGCTGAAGAGAAAGTAGATGTTATCGCGTTATCTAAAAAGATTGGTCATAAAATGGTTGGCACATTCAACACATCATCTATTCAATTAACCTTTCATCACGATAATATACAGTTATTTTGTCATTCTAAAAAAGCTGTTTCGCTCGCATTAATCATTTGTGAGCTACTGCAAAATGCACTGAAATATGCTTTTATTGGTCGTGAAGAGGGAACAATCGATATCCAATTTGAAAAAGATGCTTCTTCAATTTCACTTCATATTTCTGACAACGGCGTTGGAATGCAAGAGGTGAAGGCATCGTTTGGAATGGAGATTATAACGAGGCTTGTTGAACATGATTTAGCTGGCATATTTTCAATTATCCCTAGTGAACAAGGTACACATACTCAAATCCAGTTCCCTGTAAGTGAGGAGGTATTTATCCTAAATGACTAGGAAAGTTATGATTGTCGAAGATGAGTCCCTTATTGCAATTGATTTAAAGTTTATGTTAGAGGATAATGGCTACGAAGTGGTAGCACAAGCGAATAATGGAGAATCAGCAATTGAGTTGGCTTTTACACATAAGCCTCAGTTAATCTTAATGGACATTAAAATGCCAAAGCTAGATGGTTTAAAGGCAAGTAAAATTATTGAACAGCAGCTCGGTATACCAGTGCTATTTATATCAGCTTATAGTGAAAAAGAATTGTTACTGTATATGAAGCAGGATAATATTTTAGGCTATGTAATGAAACCGTTTTCTGAGAAGAATGTCCTTCCGGCGTTGGAAGTCGCATTTCACCAGATTGATAAGTTCAACCGTTTAAACGGGAAATTGCTGCATAAACAGACAGAATTAGAACAGCGAAAAATAATCGAACGAGCAAAAGGTTTGCTCATGAAGTCAGAGAACCTTAGTGAGGACGAAGCTTATAAAAAAATTCGAAGTGAAAGTATGCAGACTCAACAGGAAATGGCGCTTATTGCAAGGCGCATTATCAATACTTTACAAGTAAATAGTTAAAGCAAAGACGCTTTAAAGAGATTTCCTCTTTAAATGCGTCTTTTTTTTATAAATAGAAAAATATAAGGGGTGATGAGAAGGATGGCAATGATAGGAACGGTTATCGTTTATATTATTATGATTTGTGCAGTTTTAGGAGCAATTGGGGCAATTCGAGATGCTGAATATGGAATCGGTAAAGAGTTTATGAATGGTATTCATACGGTTGGACATATTTTTGTACCCGCTGCAGGGATCATGGCAGCTATACCTTACTTAACGTGGTTTATAAGTCATTTTATTAGTCCGATTTTTGAATGGATTGGTGCTGATCCAGCGATTGCGGCAACGACAATTTTAGCGTCGGACATGGGAGGCTATCAATTAGCAAATGCGTTAAAAGAGTCTTATGAAGGATGGGTCATGGCTCTAGTTGTCGGATTTATGTCAGGTGCAACAATTGTGTTCTCTATTCCAATGGGGCTTGCCATGTTAGATAAGCGAGATCATAAATATATGGCTTTAGGTATTATGGCGGGTGTTTTAACAATTCCAATTGGAGCATTTATTTCTTCTATTTTGATCGTGATGTTCAATACGGAGGTTCGTGAAGTTATTAGTACAACGGCGGCACCAACATATGTTTTTGCCATTTCTGTTTTACAAATATTAATTAATTTATTGCCTTTATTTATTTTTGTCGTGTTAATTGCGTTAGGTCTAAAACTAATTCCAAATGGCATGATCAAAGGCTTCATGATTTTTGGACGTGTGATGGATGCTGCAATCAAGCTTGTGCTAGTGTTCTCGATTGTAGAAATTTTCACAGGTATTTTTACGAAAGTTTTTGGTGCATGGGGCTTTGATCCGATCATGGCAGATAAAGTCGATCAATTCCGGGCACTTGAAACAGCTGGATACATCGGTATTATGTTAGCGGGTGCATTCCCAATGGTGTACTTAATAAGAAAATATGCATCGAAGCCTCTAGAAGCGGCAGGTGAAAAATTAGGCCTATCATCAGTAGGGAGCGCTGGTATTTTAGCGACAATTGCTAATATTTTAGCCATGTTTACACTTGTTCGACATATGCCACCGAAAGATAAGGTCATTAACATTGCCTTTGGAGTTTGTTCAGCATTCCTTCTCGGAGATCATTTATCGTTTACAGCTAACTTCCAACCGACCATTATTTTACCGGTTATTGCTGGTAAGTTTTTAGCGGGTGTTATCGCAATTATATTTGCCTATAAGCTATCTGTTCCAACAGCTCTAAGGCTAGAACAAGAGGATCGCAAGGCGGGCATTATTAAAGAAGGGGAATATTTAGAGCAAAAGTCTTGATTAAATGAACGATGAACTTGAAAGAGGTGATGACGTGTGAGTGAAGAAAAGAAACGGTTTATTCAGGAGTTTGTGCCAGGAAAGCAGCTAACATTAAGTCATTTAATCGCAAACCCTGACCCTGATATGTTTCAAAAGCTAGGTATCCAAGAAGCAGGTGCACTTGGCATCATGACATGTACACCAAGTGAGACAGTTATTATCGCAGGGGATTTAGCAACAAAGTCAGCGAACGTAAAACTTGGGTTTTTAGATCGCTTTACCGGCAGTCTCGTAATTGTTGGCAGTGTCTCCGAGGTTGAAATGGCGATGTTAGAGATTAATCGTTTTCTATCAGAGAAACTTGGCTATACGCCATCAAAAATAACGAAGTCATAGGATGTGCCGTATGAAAAATCGAGTAATGATTATAGGTGGTGTGCAAGCAGGGAAGTCGACATTGATGAATGCGTTATTAGGAAAAGATAGACAAGCCAATAAAACACAAGCGCTCGTTTATGATGACTGGATTGTTGATACACCTGGAGAATATATAGAAAATCCAATGTATTACAAAAACATCATGGCAACATCGCTTGAAGTCACACATGTGATTTATTTGCAGGATGCCACGTCATCAAGGAGTGTTTTTCCTCCGCAATTTAGCTTAGGAATTCCCAAAATACAAATTGGTGTTATTACAAAAATTGATGCACCTCTTGCAGATGTAGAAAGAGCGACAGCGTTATTACAAAATGTCATGACACGTGGTCCTATTGTGAAAACCTCTTCGTGGCAAAAGCTTGGTATTGAGTTTATTGCGCCACTTATTCAGCTCAATTGTGACGAAGAAATTCGCCAATTTGTGAAGGATCGTGATAGTCCTTATCTCATGTATAGCCCGTAGTGGCAATCGGGGGGGAGTAAGTTGAAGACAGAAAAAATTTATAGTGCAGGCATTGATATTGGAACAAGTACAACAAAAATGGTCGTCAGTAGTTTTCTATTGAAAAACGTTGCAGGAGTAACGCATGTGCCTCGCATAGAAATTATTGAAAAAACGGTTTTACATCAAAGCCCGATTATTAAAACACCATTTATCAATAAAGAAATTATCGATATGGAAAAAATCGAGCAATTTATTTTTCAGCAATATCAATTGGCCCAAATTGCACCAGCAGATATTGCAACAGGTGCCATTATTATTACAGGCGAATCTGCAACAAAGGAAAATGCTAGCGAGGTGGTTCATGCAATTGCGGATACAGCTGGACACTTTTTAGTTGCTACCGCCGGACCCGATTTGGAAGGAATCATTGCAGCAAAGGGCGCGGGTACTTTACAACAATCTAAAAATACGGCCAAAGTTATCGCTAATATCGATATCGGTGGTGGTACAGCAAATATTGCGGTAATGCAGTACGGTGAAGTAATTGGTACGTGTACATTGCATGTCGGAGGGAGACTCATAGAATTTCAGAATGGCATTGTCCAATCGATTTCACCACCCATTATGAAACTAATGGAAAAATGGTCAAAGCCATTAAAGGTGGGTGATGCAGCAGAGGATGTACGTGTCACACAACTAATCCAAGAAATGGCGGATATAGTCGCGATGACACTCAGCGGACAATTGACAGATGAACAGCATCCGTTATTGTTAGGACATTTGCCAACTTGGAATAAACCAGTTGAAGCAGTCGTTTTTTCCGGTGGCGTAGCGGCTTGTATTTATGAACAGGCATGTACAAACCGTCAATATGATGATATCGGCGAAAAATTGGCGACATACCTTTTGAAGCACGAACAGTTACAATCCTTTTTATGGCTAAAACCAGAGGAAACAGCACGGGCAACGGTGACTGGTGCAGGTACCCAAACAACTGAGATTAGTGGTGCAACGATTCAAGTAGACGCGGAAGTATTGCCTTTAAAAAATGTGCCTGTTTTCGATTGCCATATGGATACGAACAGCCAAGAATTCGACTATGTGGTAAAAATAGCGGTTGAACGAGCCGATGCTCTATTTTCTATACAGGAGAATCGCTCACCGTTTGCACTCTATTTTAGTCAGTTACCCTATTTAAGCTTCCAGGATGTCCGTACTTTATGTGAAGCTATTTTGAAACACTTAGCGACAATAAGCTCCAAGGAACTACCAATTATCATAGTCATTCAATCAGATTATGCAAAAGTTATTGGGCAAACGATACAAGCGATTAATCAAACAGTTCCCATCATTTGCATCGATCAAATCAAAGTGGAAACAGGCGATTACATTGACATTGGGGAAGTACTGCCATCTGGAGTTGTCCCAGTCGTTGTAAAAACACTTGCTTTTCACTCAAAGTAAGGAGGATGAATGTGAATCTATCGGTGATATTTGGTGGAGAAAAATATAATTTTAAATCATTGAAGGATGTAATGGCCAAGGCCAATGAAGAAAAATCAGGAGATCAGTTAGCTGGAATTGCTGCTGAATCTGTACAACAACGAATTGCGGCAAAGGCCGTTCTAAGTGAGCTGTTAGTGAAAGATATAAGAGAAAACCCATTAGTTTCTCCCGAAGAGGATGAAGTGACACGGATTATTGAAGGAGATATTAATGAGCAAATTTATGGAGAAATTAAAAACTGGAGTATCGAGCAACTACGAGAATATATTTTATCCAATGACACAGGCGATCGGGAATTAAAACGCTTAAGCAAGGGTATGAATTCAGAAATTATTGCGTCCGTTACAAAGCTAATGTCCAACTTAGATCTCGTCCATGCTGCCAATAAAGTGGAAATACTGTCAACTTGTAATAGTACGATTGGACAAAAGGGCACACTTTCCTCAAGATTACAGCCGAACCATCCAACAGACAATATTGACGGTATTATTGCTTCATTAAAAGAGGGTCTGTCCTATGGTATAGGTGACGCGGTCATTGGGATTAATCCAGTAGATGATTCAGTTGAAAGTGTGAAAAAAGTATTGCAAGCAACAAAGGAGTTTATCAATGATTGGTCGATTCCTACACAAAACTGTGTATTAGCACATATTACAACACAGATGAAGGCTATTAAACAAGGTGCACCTGCCGATATGATTTTCCAAAGT
Organism: Lysinibacillus sp. G1-3; assembly: GCF_056322905.1. Classification (NCBI taxonomy): domain Bacteria; kingdom Bacillati; phylum Bacillota; class Bacilli; order Caryophanales; family Bacillaceae; genus Lysinibacillus; species Lysinibacillus sp. G1-3. The sequence continues at coordinate 225,595 of NZ_JBWHYQ010000003.1, read as the reverse complement.
ATTGCAGGAACAGAAATTGCTAATCGTTCGTTTGGTATTTCTGCTGACCTAATAAGAGAAGCAGAGGAGCTTGTGAAAAAGCAAGGAACAGGAACTGGACCGAACTTATTCTATTTTGAAACTGGACAAGGCTCGGAGCTATCTGCTGAGGCACATATGGGTATTGACCAAGTAACACTTGAATCGCGCAATTACGGATTTGCTAGACATTTTAATCCGTATATTGTGAACACGGTAGTTGGCTTTATTGGACCTGAGTATTTATACAATAACAAACAAGTTATACGTGCAGGGCTAGAAGATCACTTTATGGGCAAAATGCACGGAATTCCAATGGGCGTTGATATTTGTTACACAAACCATATTAAAGCAGACCAAAATGATGTTGAAGATTTAAGTGTTTTACTAACAGCTGCTGGTGTCAACTTTATTATAGCTGCACCAATGGGCGACGATGTCATGTTGAACTATCAGTCAATGAGCTTCCATGATGTCGCTACATTACTTCAAACGTTTGGTAAAAAACCAGCACCTGCATTTCTAGCGTGGTTAGAAAAAATGGGCATTTATGAAAATGGTCGTCTATCTGCAATAGCTGGCGATTTATCTATATTTGAAAGGTAGGTGAGTCCATTGAATGAACAATTAGTATCGATGATTACACAGCTCGTAATAGAAAAGATGGGCAATCAAACGCCCGACGAACCTTCTCATGAGACGGCTGTACCAATAGAAGACCATAAGGAAATACTTATTAAACTTCAAGCTAAGGAAACTAGTGAAGCTAATATAGTAGCAAGTCCGAGCGCAATAGAACGGTCAAATGAACCATTAATTAAACTTTATCATTCTGAATCACATAACCATGAACTATTGTATTACAGCGCAAGTAATAATGAACCAACTGACACTATGGCACCTATTACAGCTTTTAAATTTGAAGAGGATGAAGTGTCTGAAAGTGTTCAAGCTGCTAAAAAGCATACACCTGCAAGAATAGGTGTTGGGAGAGCTGGGACAAGGCCAAAAACAAAAACGTGGCTAAAGTTCCGACTCGATCATGCGGCGGCAGTAGATGCGGTGTATGGGGAAGTGACTGAAGGGCTCCTACAAAAGCTTGACGTCTTTCAAGTAACAACAAGAGTGACAGATAAGGAAGAATACATTACTAGACCTGATTTAGGTCGTCGTTTATCAGATGAATCAAAAACACTTATCCAATCGAAGTGTGCAAAAAATCCAAAGGTACAAATCATTCTATCTAACGGATTAAGTGCAAGTGCGATAGAAGAAAATGTGCAAGATGTTTATTTAGCGTTACAGCAAAGTCTCAATAATTTAAATATAGAAATAGGAACGACTTTCTATATTGATAAAGGGCGTGTAGCTCTTATGGATGAAATTGGCGAGCTTTTACAAGCAGAAGTGATTGTTTATCTAATCGGTGAGCGTCCGGGACTTGTATCAGCCGAGTCAATGAGTGCCTATATATGCTATCAACCTAGAATTGGCACAGTAGAAGCTGATCGAATGGTCGTTTCGAACATTCATAAAGGTGGTATCCCACCGTTAGAGGCTGGAGCCTATTTAGGAACAGTCGTGCAAAAAATATTGCATTACAAGGCAAGTGGAGTTGGTCTTGTGGCAAAAGAAGGTTAGGGGGACAAACGATGAATCCTCAAAAAATTATGGCAGAAATTTTAGCAATGCAAGTCATTCCAAGAGTGAATAGTGAACTAGCCGAGCAATTAGATTTAAAGCCATATCACAATAGCATTGGACTCGTAACACTAACAATAGATGATGTTGGCTATGTAGCTTTGGACGAGGCTACGAAAAAAGCAGATGTCGATGTAGTGTATGCGAAAAGTTTTTATGCTGGCTCGGCACATGCATCTGGCCCATTATCTGGTGAAGTCATTGGCATCATTGCCGGTAGATCGCCTGATGAAATACGCAGTGGTTTAGATGCGATTCAGCAGAAAATTCAGTTTGATACGTATTTTGAAGCGATCCTTCAAAATGAAAACCACGCTCTTTTTGCACATACTGTAGCAAGCTGTGGTACGTATTTGGCAGAGCTAGCAAACGTTAAGATTGGAACAGCCCTTGCTTACTTAATCGCACCGCCACTTGAAGCTGTCGTTGGTTTAGATGCTGCATTAAAGGCGGCAGATGTAGAGCTAAAGGTTTTCTTTGGTCCACCATCTGAAACCAATTTCGGTGGAGGTTTAGTAAGTGGTAGCCAATCTTCCTGCCAAGCTGCTGCAAATGCTTTTAGAGAAGCTATTGAAAATTTAACAAGAAATCCAGTTGTTTAGAAAGGTGGGTCTTTATGGCCACATTAGATAAAGATTTATTAGCCATTCAAGAAATGAGAGACGCCGTGATACGTGCCAATATTGCAAAGGCTGCGTATATGCAGTATTCACAGCAGCAAGTAGATCATATCGTCAAGGCTGTTGCGGATGCCGCATTTAAAGAGGCAGAACGTCTGGCAAATATGGCCGTTCAGGAAACAGGGATGGGTGTTCCTAATCATAAAAAGATGAAAAATGAGGTTGCCTCTAGAGATGTCTATGAAGATATTAAAGATTTAAAGACTGTCGGTGTCGTAGGTTTCGATCGAATGAAGAAAGTGACAGAGATTGCTATTCCGTTTGGCGTAATTGCGGGCATTGTCCCAACGACAAATCCAACATCAACTGCAATTTTTAAAACACTTATTTCATTGAAAACTAGAAATGGTCTTGTTCTAAGCCCGCATCCATATGCAGTTGAATGTACAAAGGAAGCTTTAGAGATTTGTAGAGTAGCAGCAGAAGAAGCGGGAGCACCAGAAGGATTGCTTCACTGTTTAACACTGTCTTCAATGGAGGCTACGCAGCAACTAATGAAGCACCCCGATATCCACTTAATATTAGCGACTGGTGGGGGTGCGCTAGTAAAAGCAGCCTATAGTTCAGGTAAACCTGCTTATGGTGTAGGACCAGGGAATGTTCCAGCTTATATTGAAAAATCGGCAAATATATCCAAAGCTGTTCGCCAGCTTGTCCAAAGTAAGTCTTTTGATAACGGTACGATTTGTGCTACAGAACAATCGATTATTGTAGATAAAGCTATTACCGAGCAAGTTTTATCAGAGTTAAAGAAGAACAATGCTTATATTTTGAGCGATGAAGAGAAGGTGAAGATGGAGAAGTTGATTTCTCCTGTCCCTGGGAAAGTAAATCCTCAAATTGTAGGCAAGTCAGCAGCTTGCTTAGCAGATTCTATCGGTGTTACCGTGCCGGAAGATACAAAAGTACTTGTTGGTATGGAAACGATGATCGGCAAGAACATTCCATTTTCACTAGAAAAACTGTCCCCGATATTTGCGTTATACACAGTTGAGGACAGTACAGAGGCAAAACAGGTAATGATTGATTTGCTAAACATAGGTGGACGCGGACATACATGCTCGATCCATACAGAAAATACAGCTTTAGCTGAGCAATTTTCTGTTGAATTACCAGTGTCCAGAATTGTGATCAATACATTATCATCTATTGGCGCTGTTGGTGGAACTACAGGTTTAGCACCATCTTTCACATTAGGATGTGGCACGTTTGGTGGCAATATTACGTCCGATAACATTACAGCGAGACATTTATTGAATATTAAACGTATGGCATACGGCATTAAAGATGTAGAGGTGCCAAAACCAAAGTTCTTAACAAAACCAGTAGTAGAAAATATTAAGGCACAAGATCCATCGTTGGATACAGCAGTGGTTCAACAAATTGTTGATCAAGTATTAAAACAAATAACATTACAAAATAAATAATTTGGAGGAATGACAAATGAGTACAGCATTAGGAATGGTAGAAACAAAAGGATTAGTAGGAGCAATTGAAGCAGCAGACGCAATGGTAAAGGCTGCTAGTGTTAATTTAGTAGGAAAAGTACATGTTGGTGGCGGAATCGTCACTGTATTAGTTCGTGGTGATGTAGGAGCGGTAAAAGCAGCTACTGATGCAGGTGCAGCAGCGGCGCAACGTGTTGGAGAACTGCTATCAGTTCATGTAATCCCACGTCCACACCATGAATTAGAATTAATTTTACCAAAAGCAGAAGCTTAATTTTATTTCAGTCCGAATAAAAGCGACGAAAAGAAGAGTCCAAATGACGGAAAGAATCCTCGAAGTGACGGAAAGAAGAGTCGAAATGACGGAAGGAATCCTCGGAGTGACGGATAGAAGTCAAAGCGACGGAAGGAAGAGCCGAAGTGACGGAAAGAATCCTCAAAGCGACGGATAGAAGTCAAAGTGACGGAAGGAAGAGCCGAAGTGACGGAAAGAATCCTCGGAGTGACGGATAGAAGAGTCGAAGCGACGGATAGAATCATCGAAACGAAGGAAAAACCCGCCCGAAGCGACGGATAAAACAACCTAATTAGAAGGGCAGGATGCTACTCATCATAACTCATCCTGCTCATTCATTATCAACAGTAATATAGATATAGAGGTGGCTAACGTGAAAACAGCGACAAAGATATTTCCTGTGGCCATTTCAGCTCGTCATATACATGTCAGTGAAGTGGATTTACAAGCACTTTTTGGTCCAAATGCAACGCTAACGAAGGATTTTGATCTTTCACAGCCAGGACAGTTTGCAGCCAAAGAGCGTGTCTCTATTGAGGGACCAAAAGGTGTTCTTCACAATGTGCGTGTACTAGGTCCTGTTAGAGCGGCAACACAGGTGGAAATAAGTCGAACAGATGCAATGAAACTAGGATTAACTCCTCCTTTAAGGCAATCGGGAGATATCGAAAGTTCAGCAGGCATCAAATTAATTAATCAAGAACAAGAAATTATAATTAAGCAGGGAGTTATTATTGCACAGGCACATATTCATATGAAGGAAGAAGATGCAATTGCATTGGACGTACAAAATAATGAATTAGTATCTGTTGAAGTAGAAAGTGAGCGACCTGTGACGTTTCGTGGAGTTGTAGTTCGTGTGTCAAACGATTTTAGTTTGGAGATGCATATTGATACAGATGAAGCGAATGCAGGCTTTATTGAACAGCAAGCACAAGGGAGAATTATCAGATCATTAACGTAAGGAGGAGGTTGGATGCAGGAAAATTTAGTCCAAAAAATTGTCGAAGAAGTATTGCAGCAAGTTTTAAAAAAGCAGCCTTCTTCTCAATATGACGGGAAAATCCCTATTGGTGTTTCAGCACGACATGTCCATCTTGCTCAAGCTGAAGTAGAGAAGCTTTTTGGCGAGAACTATCAATTAACACCTAAGTTTGAACTTTCACAGCCAGGACAGTTTGCTGCTGAAGAAACCGTTGTTATTGCTGGTCCTAAGGGTTCCATTGAGCGAGTGCGAATATTAGGCCCAGCTCGTTCATTATCTCAAGTAGAAGTAAGCTGGACAGACGCGATGAAATTAGGGATGAAGCCACCATTAAGAATTTCAGGAGATATTAAAGGTTCCAGCCCTGTCACACTTATCGGTCCAAATGGCAGTGTCGTGCTAAATGAAGGGCTCATTATTGCGCAAGCACATATTCATATGTCACCAGCTGATAGCGCTCGGTTCCAAGTAGCAGATGGACAATCGGTACAAATTAAAGTAGAGGGTATAAGACCGATTATTTTATCCAATGTAATGATTCGTGTTTCGGATCGTTATCGATTGGAGATGCATATCGACACAGATGAAGCAAATGCAGGATTAATTCAACAAGGTGCACTTGCTGAAATTATCTATGTACAAGCTAACGAACAAATGGATGTCAAAGAAATTCCTCCAGTCTTTAAACAAGCTGAAAGACCATCCAGCTATCAATTTGACAAGAAGCTACTTTCGCAAGTAGAAGTACTTGAAATAGAAGCCCGGGAAATTGTTGTTCCTAAAAACACAATTGTTACGGCATTGGCTTATGACAAAATACGAGAGTTAAATAAGACGTTAACAATTCGCTCGGAGTAATTAGAAAAGTCCATTCAGGATAAAGTAGGTGAAGTTCATGCAAATGGGAAAAGTGATAGGCAGTGTATGGGCAACACGTAAGGAAGAAGGGTTGAATGGCTTAAAACTTTTAATTATTCAACCAATTGACTCCAAACAGCAGCCGATTCGTTCAGAGATTGTAGCAGCAGATCGTATCGGGGCAGGAATCGGCGATGATGTGCTTATTACAAGTGGTGGATCATCACGATATATTATGAAAGAAAATCCATTGCCTATCGATGCAGTTGTTATAGGTATTATTGATTCTACGGAAGTTATGAGAGGTGAAGAGAATGGGTAGCGCTATTGGAATGATAGAGACAAAAGGATTAGTAGGCTCTTATGAAGCTGCTGATGCAATGATTAAGTCATCAGATGTAACAATCGTCAAGCAAGAGTTCGTTGATGGTGGAATTGTGACAGTTGTCGTGAAAGGTGATGTTGGTTCTGTCCAGGCAGCAGTAGAAGCTGGAAAAGCCGCTGCCATACGTGTTGGAGAACTATTAGGTGCTCACGTAATTCCGAGACCGGATGAAGATGTTTTTCAAATGATTAAAGGACCAGAAGCACCAAAGAAAAAGCCAGCCACAACATCAACGCGTACTAAAAAAATGACGGAAACTACAGCAGCTACTGATCAACGAGGTGAGGCATAATGTCTTTTCAAAAAAGTAAAATTGCTGTAATTGGTGCTGGTCATACTGGCGCAACTTTAAGTTTATTTTTGGCACAAAAAGAGCTAGGAGATGTTGTCCTGTTAGATATTCCAGAAGCGGAGAATCCGACAAAAGGAAAGGCGCTAGATTTATTACAAACAGGACCAATCGAAAAGTTTAATGTTTCTATTAAAGGAACGTGCAATTATGAGGATATAGCAGGAGCAAATATTGTCGTTATTACTGCTGGTATTCCTCGTAAACCAGGCATGAGCCGAGATGATTTAGTGACGACGAATGCAAAAATTATTCAACAAGTCTCTAGACAAATAAAACATTATGCTCCAAACAGCATAGTTCTTATATTAAGCAATCCAGTCGATGCCATGACCTATGTTTGCTACAAGGAAACAGGCTTTCCGAAAAATCGTATCATTGGTCAATCAGGTGTGTTAGATACAGCGCGTTTTAATACATTTGTAGCACAGGAACTGCAAATTGCCCCAGAGGATGTGTCAGGATTCGTCTTAGGTGGACATGGCGACGAAATGGTCCCCTTAATTCGATATTCCTATGCTGGGGGTATCCCATTAGAAAAACTAATTCCCTCAGACAGATTACAACAAATCGTAGAACGTACACGTAAAGGTGGCGGAGAAATTGTTGGTTTGTTAGGGAATGGCAGTGCTTATTATGCGCCAGCTGCTGCCTGTGCACAGATGGTCGAAATCATCATGAAAGATCAACGCAAAATAATTCCTTCAATTGCCCTTTTAGAAGGTGAGTACGGTTACCACGAATTATTTTTAGGTGTACCGACAATATTAGGCGGCAATGGTATAGAATCAGTTATCGAATTGCACCTGACAAATGAAGAAAAAATGGCACTTCATCAATCAGCAGAAGCAGTTAAACAAGTATTAACGATTTGTCAAAACATAGGGTAATCAGACCCTATGCAGCAATAAGATATGTAGGATCCCCAACTATATATCTGTTGTAAAAACCTTTAGCTCTTAAAAATGTTTGATTGGAAACCGAACATTGCACGTAAAATCTAGTTAAAATTCCCCCATATTTATATAGAATATGAAGCTCTCTTTGAACGTGAAAGTTTGAAGAGAGCTTCTTTTTGTTGAAGAAGACGCCACTGGATAAAGTTAACTTTATCGTTGACTTTGTCCTTAGGGGAAGGTGTATAAATGAATGGTAACAAGTAACAAAAAAATGAGTGAGGTGGTTTTGTGCTATCAATAGGAGAGTTCTCAAAAATATGTGGTGTTTCTACAAAAACACTTCGATATTACGATGAAATTGGATTAATTAACCCAGATGAGATTAATGCTGAAAGCGGTTATAGGTATTATTCCATCGAACAACTAAAAAGGATGCTCTACATCAACCGTTTAAAATCTTATCATTTTTCACTTGAAGAAATTAAAACGATGTTGGAATTAGAAGAGGATCAATCCGAAGAAATGCTTTGTTCTGCGCTAAATCATAAGAAAACTGAAATTCAAGAGAAACTAAAGGCTTTTGAATATGTTGTAAAACAATTAAATCAAGATATTTCAAATTTAGAAAAGGGGGTGCCAATCATGTCGTACCTTGACGACTTCGAAGTACAACTAGTAGAAACAAAGCCAATAAATATCCTTTATAAGCGAATAATATTGAGCAGTGATGATTATGCATCGGGATATGGTCGTTATTTTAGCGAGTTATATGAAAGAATTGCGAAGGAGAAGCTCACTTTACTTGGTCAGCCGATGACGATTTACCATAGCCCTGAATTTAATCCTGCTGGCAATGATACCGAGTTCGCCATTACAATAGCTGAGACTGTCAAAGGAACGAGAGATTTGCCTGGTAGCCTCTGTGCTAAATCTGTTTTAAATGGGGCATATCCAGAATTGACATCCGTCTACGCAAATTTGATGAAGTGGATTGAAAACGAGGGATACGAGCTAATATTGCCACCATATGAAATATATGTAACAGACCCAAATCAAGCAATCGACCCTGAGGAGTATGTTACTGAGGTATATTTTCCTGTAAAGAAAAAATGACAATAGGAGGTTCCTATGCAAACAACAATAAATTGGGAAGCCGTAAAACCTGAAAGCATATATATGAACAATGAAAGTCTTTCTAAGCTAGAACAGACGATAAAAAGTGATTATCACAATATTAATGGCATTATTATTATTAAAGATGGTCATTTAGCATATGAAAAATATTTTAATGGCAAAGGTCCTGATCATTGTCACCATGTAGCATCTGTAACAAAAAGTGTACTCTCTGCACTAATAGGCATCGCAATTGATAAAGGCTATATAAATAGCGTTGAAGAAAAGGTGTTGGGTTTTTTCCCAGAGTATACGTTTGCTTCTAATCAGCAGAAACAACAGATTACTATACGACATCTACTTTCTATGACAGTTCCTTATCCATTTAAGGATTGGCATGAGCCACTAGATAAGCTATGTCAACAGCAGGATTGGATAAAATACACACTTGATTTAATGGGTGCAAATGGGGAATTAGGTGCTTTTAAATACTCTACAGCTGGGGCACACGTGTTGTCGGCAATTCTTACTAAAAGTACTGGCAAGAGTGCACGAGCGTTTGCCAATGAACATTTGTTTACACCGCTTGGCATGAAAGAAATTCCGAACTACCAAATGAATGCCTATGGGTTTGATGATTTATTCGGGAAAAACGTTAAGGGGTGGGTCCATGATCCAAATGGTCATTCGACAGGTGGATGGGGACTAACATTAACTACTCGTGATATGGCGCGATTTGGCTACCTCTATATAAACAATGGCATGTTGAATAATAATAGGGTCCTCTCAGAGACATGGATTCGAGAATCAACGGAGATGAACTATCACAATTACGGTTATTTATGGTGGCTACGCCGAGATGATGGACTATTTACATATTCAGCAATAGGGGATGGAGGCAATATGATTTGTTGTATACTGAATTTGAATATGGTTGTGGCAATTAGTTCAGAATTCATCATGAATCCACGAGATAGATGGCCGTTAATGAAAGAGTATATAATCCCAGCGGTTAAAAATAATCAATAATTTTAATAGTTCAAGTGAGGGGGGATAATTCCTTTCCAATTAGGTGGATGCACGCTTGCTTCAAGTTCATCGGTAAACTATCCCCCCAACGTATTTCACAGTCTCGATCCCAATCAACTTATGACATAGGTAAAATTTCGATCCCATCAAATTAGACAATAGGCTATAATAAATAGTCTGTTATCTAATTTGATAAAGTGATCTTTATGATGAAGTGAATTGAAAGTTCCCCTTTCTGAAGGTTGTGCTCACTACATCTTCAGTTTGAGGTTAAATTATACTTTTTTAAATAAAGTGAGGGAAAGAAATGGTTAACTACTTGGTCGTCTTTATTGTCATTGTCCTTATAATGTTAAAGGAGAAACAAGTTAGACCAGCACGATTGTGGGTCATACCAGTTTTGTTAATTGGTGTAGTGTTTTCTACTATTTCCAGTATTAAATTAACGCCTTTAAGTATGATGATGTATATCAGCTGTTTAATGGTTGGATTGGGTATAGGAGTATGGAAAGGAAAACTAGAAAAAATTCGAAAGAATCATACTAGAGGAATCGTTACTACAAAAAGCTCTATTGCTGGAATTATTTTGTTTTTCGGATTTCTTCTTGTAAGGATACTGGTAGGTCATTGGAGTAGAGAGCATGCATTGCTATCATTAACAAATGCTCTTATGTTCATACCACTTGGTAGTATTTGTTCTCGTCGCTATATTATCTACTTGAGATACAAACAACTTATGGGTGAGTAAATCAAAGACTAGACATAGTGATTTTTATTCTGTATTCACCTTTTTTAAAGTCATCTAGTCATCTAGTACTGCAGCATGATAATCTCCTGAACGCATTATAGAAAATCCAATATCCCCTTACACCTTTTTTTACATAGCCTTAAATTTTTGTAGAATCAATATTTAATTTAAGTAGAACTAGAAAAATACTAAAAGTCCATAATATACAAAATTTTCGAAAATATGATAAACTAGTAGCGTGAAAAGGAGGATGTTAGCATGACTGTACAACAATTTACTGACTATGTGAAAAAAATGCAGCACTACGGAGAAGCGCTGGGTGTGATTTACTGGGTAACTAAACTGTTACGATAAATTTAGATAAAACTATACAAATCTGTATAGAAGCATATATTTCTAACAGAATACCCTTCGTATCAAGCAATTGGTGCGAACTCCACGTTAATTGCTTTTAACTCCTAAAGCCTTGTGACCAACGCGGAGCTGGAAACGGCAGACGTAACGGTGCGAAAGCAGAAAAAACAACAAGGATGGCATAAGCTGAAAAAAATTACTCAGTGTCCGTAAAGGATCATCGTGACAACGGAAAACGGTGGCGCTAAGTGCTTTGGAAATGGATGTTTAGCAGCGAAACTCCTAAATCTCTCATGAGACAAGGAAGACGTTCAACGACTATCTCCTTGAGGGAGAGTAAAACCGCAAGCGAATGGCGGAAGAAAAATGTGGCTCTTATCAGAGGATAAGATGAAGATATAGTCTGCGCTTATGTGAAAGCATAAGAGGTCTACTCGTGAGAGAAAGACTGCATGAAGGGTTGCGCCTTCATGTGAACAAGAAAGACATATACAACTATAAAAATGTTAACAAACTCTCTAAATAGGGTAATGTGATTTTATCCTAGTGAAAGAGAGGTGGTACGCATGGAATGAATGTCCATTGGGAAATTTGCTAAACAAAAGTTGGTCATTGGCTATTGTCGAGTCAGTACATCAAGTCAAGGTGAAAAACAATGATAATGGCGACAAAGATAAGACTAAAGCTAACTAAAGAACAAGAGGTTTTGTTTTGGAAGTCTGCGGGGACTGCGAGATGTGGTATCCATCATCCAAAACTTGTTCTAGTTGTGGACAAATCAAATTCGATTTGAGACTGAAAGACAGATTATTTATCTGCTCTTGCGGATTTAAACTGGATAGAGATTTGAACGCAAGCATTAACTTAGCAAATTACTCAATCTAAGGAAATTAACTGACACTAAGCCTTAGATGTGTACGCAACGATACTGCGGAATTTAAGCCTTGGAGAGTCATACTAAATGGCTAGTAGCTTTTTGCGAAACCAGACTCGGAGAATAAGGAAGACACACATACGAAAGTCGGAAGATATAAGTTGTGTCACAGTAGAGATATCTACATTTTAGAAATGTATATGTTTTTCGTATCGGACATGCGTACTGGTGCACCTAAGAAGGGATTAACTCAGCGTTCAGAGGTAGTTGGAACATTATCTGCTTCCTTATTTGAAATGCAAACTAGTGAAGAGTTAGGGAAATTACTAACGGATCTAGAGGGACAAAAGGCAGATCTCGATTATGTTACACTGCGTTTAGTAGAGAAAGTACGGAAAGATTACGATCAAAATAAAAAAATTCCAGCTAATGAATATAAGGAATTTGTCATTCTACAATCTAAAGCAGAAACAGCATGGGAAGAAGCAAAAGCGACGAATAATTTTGCTTTATTCCTACCTTATTTAGAGGAAATAATTAGTTGGCAGAAGAAATTCATTCAATATTGGGGTATTAAAAACGGTTCTCCGTACAATACATTACTAGATTTATATGAACCGGATATGACGACTGATGTTTTAGATCAAGTTTTTGGTGAATTACGTGAAACAATCGTTTCTCTTGTGCAAAAAATTACAGACTCACCAAATAAACCAGATACAAGCATATTATTTAAGCATTTCCCTCGTGAATCTCAACGTGCATTATCATTGGAAATGCTAACACAACTTGGCTATGATTTTGATGCAGGTCGCTTAGACGAAAGTGTTCATCCATTTATGATTGGCTTAAATCATGGAGATAATCGTATTACAACGAAATATGATGAAAACGATTTCCGCTCAGCAATTTTTGGAACAATCCATGAGTGTGGACATGCCATGTACGAACAAAATATCGATGTGAAACTTGATGGTTTACCGTTAGCAACGGGTACATCAATGGGGATACATGAATCCCAATCTTTATTTTATGAGAATTTTGTAGGTAGGAACGAGAAGTTCTGGGAGCATAATTACGAGCGACTGCAAAAACATTCACCTGCTCAATTTGGTGATGTAGCATTAGCTGATTTCCTACGAGCGATCAATATGGTGGAACCTTCATTTATTCGCATTGAAGCAGATGAGTTAACGTATCCACTACATATTATGATTCGTTATGAAATTGAACGAGACCTATTCAATGGAGATCTTCAAGCGAAAGATCTTCCACAAGTATGGAATGATAAATACGAGGAATATTTAGGTATTCGTCCTGAGACAGATGCAAAAGGGGTTTTACAAGATATGCACTGGTCAGGGGGCATGTTTGGCTATTTCCCATCCTATGCTTTAGGAATGATTTACGCCGCACAATGGAAGCATGCAATGGATAAAGATATTCCGAACTTTGATGACTTACTGGCAAAAGGTGAGTTACTTTCAATTCGGGAGTGGCTAACAGAGAAAGTACATCAATACGGTGCGCTGAAAAAGCCGTTCGAGCTATTGCAAGAGGCGACAGGGGAAGGCTTAAACGCCAAATATTTAGCAAACTATTTACAAGAAAAGTATACGAAGCTGTATCAGCTTTAAATGTCAAAGCGATTTCTCTACTACTATAGAGAAATCGCTTTTCATATTCAAATGACCCACTTCTTTCCAAAAGAAAATGCTGAATCCTATATCGTATATAAACTTGATTAGAACTGATATAATACAAAATGGTTATTTAAACATCCCCTATCAAGATACATATTGATAGTTAAAAATAGTAGGGATTCACAAATACGGAGGTATGAAAGTGGCAAAGAATACAAGTAAGATAGGTGTAGTAATCGCTGGGCTATTATTAGCGATTTTAATGGCTGCAATGGATAATACAATTGTAGCAACGGCAATCAGTACGATTGTCGGAGATCTTGGTGGATATGACAAACTTGTCTGGGTGACATCAGCTTATATGATCGCGTCGGTTGCAGGTATGCCGATTTTCGGGAAATTATCCGATATGTATGGTCGTAAAAGATTTTTTATTTTCGGTTTAGTTGTATTTTTAATCGGTTCGGCGCTAGCTGGTACAGCAAACTCAATCGTTCAGCTTAGTATTTACCGTGCAATTCAAGGTATTGGCGGTGGTGCATTAATGCCAATCGCATTCACAATTATGTTTGATGTAGTGTCTCCAGATAAACGCGGTAAAATGGGAGGCTTATTCGGGGCAGTATTTGGTCTATCGAGTATCTTTGGTCCGCTTCTTGGAGCCTATTTAACAGATTATGTTCATTGGTCTTGGATTTTCTATATTAATTTACCACTGGGGCTAATTGCTTTTGTATTAGTCACAAAATTTTACAATGAATCTGTTGTACATGCGAAGCAAAAAATCGACTACTTTGGCGCAGTTACTTTAGTTAGTGCAGTAGTTAGTTTAATGTTTGCTCTTGAGCTAGGAGGAAAAGAATACGCTTGGGATTCCGCAATGATTCTTGGATTATTCACTCTATTTGGAGTGCTTCTTATTAGCTTTATCTTAATTGAACTACGTGTAGAAGAGCCTATTATTTCCTTTAAAATGTTCAAAAATCGTCTTTATGCAACGAGTAATATCATTTCAATATTTGCTGGTGCTGCTTACATTACAGCTGCCATCTACATTCCAATTTTTGTTCAAGGCGTACTTGGAGGCTCGGCAACGAACTCAGGTCTTATTTTACTTCCGATGATGGTCGGTTCGGTTGTAACAGCATCTGGGGGTGGAGCTCTCCTCACGAAATTTAAGTATCGAACGATTATGTTACCGACTTTAACTCTATTCGTTGTTGGAATTACCTTGCTTACAACATTGACAACTGAAACGTCACACTTTATGGTAACAATCTTTATGATACTCGTTGGTCTTGGCATTGGCTCGTCTTTCTCTGTTTTGAGCAATGCTGTTATTCATGGTCTTAGTATGAGACAACGTGGCTCGGCTAACTCAACGCTAAACTTCAATCGAGAACTAGGAATGACATTAGGAATTACAGTGTTTGGGATTATTCAAAACCATATTTTCTCAAATAAATTAACGTCCGCGTTTAGTGGTCAAGCACCTAATGGTATGGATTTAAGTGATCCTAGTGTAATCCTAACATCTGAAACTCGAAACGTCATTCCTGTAGAGGTTCTCGATAAAATGCAAGAAGCACTTACTATTTCAGTTGCTCATACTTTTGCTTGGGCGATAATCCCAGCTGCTATTGCGTTAATTATGGCATTTGCTATGGGTAGAGAGCAATTCGACCCTGCTTCTGAAATGGAAACGTACAATCGTGAGGCATCACATTAATATATGAGCTTGTGTTTCACAAATTATTAAAATGCGGCCTCTCCTCAATTAAAACTGTTATAATACGAAAAGTATATTTTAAAACATTTCAAATTGAGGTAGTCATATGAAAAAGCAGTTGAGATTGCGCAATTTACGCATACAAAAATAGAAAAAGAGAGCTCGCTAAAAAATATTTTAAAAAATGATCGGTATGCAAAAGAGAGACATTATGCTAATTTTGCAGATACCTTTACTAAGAGGCAAGGACAAACCATTCCTCTGATACCAAAAAAGCTGGTGAAGTTTTACGGAATGTAAAATTTCACCAGCTTTATATTTTTCGTAATAAAATTTCAAACCGTTTATACGAAGTGCGGGTTGTCCTGCCTATCATCCACGTATGGTGCTTGAACGGATTTTATGCGCCTATACGCAAGTGAAAGAAGCTTTGCATTTCACTCGATTTTCTCTCTGAGGAAAATTGAAAGTAGAAAACGAAATAGGTCTTGCATGTATTTATGGCTGTAAATAATTTGAGGAAATTAACGGCTATTCACTAAGAAGTGTAAGCTAAAATAGGAGAAATCAAAAAAAGTGAAATTAAGCACACTCAATTTCACTTTTTTGATATTAGAAGCTAGTTTTGTTCCAACCTCTTTTTATGAAGAGACAAAACATTATTACCAAAGCTTATAGCCTTTAGAGCCAGGTGGAGAATTAGAAATAATATCGATAATTGGAATAGTATAAGCAAATAAAATTAATGCTACTAAAATAACTAGCCATACTTTAAAGTTCTCTAAAATAGCTGGTGTCGTACCACCGTTTTCATGTACCTCACCAACAGGGAATTCCTCTTCGCCTTTTGGTGCAAACCATGCTAATTTCACCACAATATAAAGAATGATTATGATGGCGATGAATAGAATTGTGCCACCAACAGCTTGAGCGATTTGATAAGGAATCCAATCGTAAGCTTGCTGAGCTCCGCCATACTCAGAGTAATCAGATCGACGCGGTGCACCAATCAGACCAGCGATATGCATAGCAGAAGACATAATTGTCATACCTACCGCCCATAAAATAGCGGCAAAATTACCAAGATTGTTTAAAGATTTAGTCAGTGTACGACCAGTTAAATAAGGAATTAACCAAAATGCCGCCCCAAAATAAGTTAATACGGCTGTTGTTGCAATTGTTAAATGGAAATGTCCTGTAACCCAAATAGTATTATGGATTAATTGGTTCATTTGGTAAGAAGCATTGATGATACCGCCTGCGCCACCAGGAATAAATGCTAACATGCCGACAAATGGCACGAAGAAACGAGCATCTTTCCATGGTAATTTTTTAAACCAGCCGAAAAGTCCTTTTCCTCCTAATTCACGACCGCGTAATTCAAACATTGCAAACATCGAGAAGGCGGTCATTAAAGATGGTACGATTACGGCAAATGTTAAAACAACTTGTATGAATTTCCATGTACCATCAATACCAGGCTCTGTTAATTGGTGATGGATCCCAACCGGTACAGAGAATATTAAAAACAACATAAATGACAGTCTTGCTAAAGAATCAGAGAAAATTTTTCCGCCAATAACCTTCGGAATAATGACATACCAAACCATGTAAGCTGGCAATAACCAGAAATACACAAGAGCATGACCAAAATACCAGAATAATGTACGGGATAGTGCTACATCAACACGTTCGATAAAGCCTAAAGACCATGGAAGTAACTGGAATAGAACAGAAACAGCTACACCTAAAGTTGCTACGAACCACATTAAATTATTGACAACAACCATAAATGAAAGTAATGGGCTTCGTTGTCCGCTACCTTTGTTTTCTTTACGCCACTGAGCATATCGTAAAATTTGACCTGCGCCGCCAACCCAAGAACCAACAACGACTAATGTAAGGCCTAAATAGAAAATCCAGTGAGCTTTCAGTGGAGCATAGAACGTATATAAAACAGATGCTTCGTTCAATAGAACCATTACTGCAGCAGCTGCTGTACCGATAGTCATTAACCAGAAGCCAATCCAACCAAGGCGACGTTGTCCGTCTGAGAAAGTCCCCGATGTACGGCTAACACTAGCAATTTGGAAACCGAAAATAAAGAATGTTGTTAAAATAAGACCGAGTAAAACACCATGTACAGTTAAAACTTGATAGTAACCAATGCCTGCTGGTAATGTAAATTGACCAGAACGAACGAAAACCTGTAATAAACCTGCAAGACCCCCTAATAATAATGCGATGAATGCCACGTATATATGTGCCATTGCTAGCTTCGCATCACGACGATCCACTTTTGTCAAATTATTGTTGAGACTCATTTGGATCCACCACCTTTAGCATAGAGTGCATCATCGTATGTCCTGTACCACAGTATTCATTACATACAATTAAAAACTCTCCTACTTTATTTACTTCTGTCACATATTCAGAAATGTATCCAGGTTCAAGCATCATATTAATATTTGTACCTGCAACTTCAAAACCGTGCATGACATCCGCACTTGTTGCGATAAATTTCACCTTAGCTCCTAGAGGGACCTCTATTTCTGGCGGATTGTAATTAAATGCTGATGCTAAAACAACCACTTCATAGTCCCAATCCTTACCTTCAACTTTGTGAACACCAGGATTATCGAAGGGAGGGAATTCATTTACTTTCTCATAATCTAGTGTTTTTTTACCATTGTTCGGATGTGAGCCTTGATGAAATGCACCGATGCCGAGAATGATAAGGAATGCTACTAAAGTAGTAACTCCAAACACAAGCCAGTATTTCTCATACTTATGTAAGTGCATATGTCTCTGTCCTTTCTTATTCTTAATAGAATCAATTATGCCTCGGCATAATTGCGTCCGGAATCAGCTTTGTGCTTAGGCCTGCACGAGGGCCGACACGATGTCGGTCATTTCGATAATGCCACAGGACGTGGCGTTTTTACCGATGCAGGTAAGTTAGCCGTTATCGCATGGATGCGATGATCTTAGGCTAACATCCTATATTGAACTCCTTTCTGATTCCATGACATCCGCCGGAGGCTTTAGGCCAACATAAAGTTGGTCACTCAGTCGTTGCCACAGGACGTGGTGTTATTAGACTGAGTTCCTCTATTTCAGTGGGTGTTTGGACACCCGTTGAAAGAAGTTAAAAACGATTGATGAACAAATCGAAGCAGTACACCCAAAGTAAGATAATAATGATTCCTACTCCAAATACCGCATAGAGTGAACCTTTTAAATTTTCATCTGACTTTTTTTTATTTGCCATTTTTGCTCCTCCTTCGCTTTTAGTGTGTCTTTCTTATTGCCATGATATATAAATAAAATTCTTTTTGATGTGAAAAAAATCACACATCTTGACGAATAATGTGAAAAAAATGTGAAAAATTGAGGGGGGAATAAAAAAAAGCCACCTCTATAGTCATTGAGATGGCCGCATTTTGGTTGAAAATGAAGTGATTATTATTGAAATCTATTATTTTTCAAGGAATTTTACTATATGAAATTTAGACTTGAGCCTTAGGGGGCATTCACCGTTTATTAAAGAGAATGATCAGGCGTAATCATAAATGTTTGATGTGTAGGCATAGGATGTATAAATTGAACCAGTTCGATATTCTAGAACTTTATTCTTCTTCAATTGTTAAAAGAACTGTTAATGGACCGACGCTTGGAATTGTGACAGGGAGTATAAAGGCCTTATCAAAGCCGTATAATTTTGTGTTACCAACCATCACCGTTGGCGGTGTGATATCAATTTCTAAGCTTTCTTGTCCGACGGTAGTACATAGATTTCCGGCAATCATATTGCCAAATTCCCCTGTAAAGGATTCCAACATTTCCCCTTCGAGAGGCATACCAAACATTGTATTGCCGATGCCACTAAATGTTTCTGGAGACGAATCAATGATTACTCGGCCCTTTAAATCACCTATTAAACCAATTAAAACACCCATTTGCTGTTGTTGAAATGGTTCAGAAATAATACTCGGCGTTTTCACGTCTATCTCCATAGGTAGGATCGATTTTAAAGCGTGGATTGTCCCATTTAAAATAGTTTGAAAGTACTTCGAATTACTCATTTTTACCGCATCCTTTTTCCGACTTTTCTACATCTTACCATGTTAAATGGGTAAGATGAAAGTATGTCTTGACGAATTAATGGGAAATTTATATTATATTAATGAGAATGATTTTCAAAATCATTAAATGGACGATTTTATAAAAAAAGGAGCGGTCAGCGATGACATTCGTATTGATTGGAACGGCAGTGGTTATCTATATTGGAGTAGGAAAACACGTTATGAAACAGGCGACTGCGCATTTAAAATAAGAGAATAAACAATAACGACAATATTTTTACAAGTAGAGCATGGTCTAAGTAATTTAAAGATCATGCTTTTTTTTACGAAAATATTTATCTTACATACTTTCGAGGGAATAAAGAGGATAATTATTTGTTTTTTTCTGAAAAATGTTGAAAATGAGAATTGGTTTTTTATAGACTGGTTACGAGGCTATTAATAAGACATTAACTTCATAGAATGTTTATTAGTTGCTAATGATCGTTCTGACTACTGTAGTATCAAAAAATAAAAATGGATAGGCAATCAAGCGATGTCCTATAGAAAATTAGGTGAAGAAAATGACGAAGATATTATTAACAGGGTTTGTGCCATTTCTTGACTATAAAATAAATCCAACGATGCAAATTGTAGAAAAATTAAATGGGGAAAAGATGGATGGCTATGAAATTGTAGGACGCATTTTGTCTGTAGATTTTCAGCAATCCGCTCAACAGCTGAAACAATATATTGCTGAGATTAAGCCACAAATCATTATTTCATTAGGATTAGCTGGAGGCCGATTTAAAATAACGCCAGAGCGAATTGCGATTAATATTAAAGATGGGGAAGCAGATAATGAAGGTTATACACCAGTAGATGAGAGCATTTATGATGATGGTGTAGATGCCTATATCACGAATCTACCTATTAGAAATATGGTAAATCGATTATGCAAAGAAGGATATCCAGCGGAGATTTCAAATACGGCAGGTACCTATTTATGTAATAACATTATGTATGAAGGGCTTGTTTACGCGAAGCAACATAAAGAGGTACGTGCTGGATTTATTCATATTCCTGCGTCATTTGATTTGGCGATTCAACATGGAAAAATACCGGGATGGAATATCCAAGATTTAATCACGTGTATTAGGCTCTGTATCGAGGAGACAGTTCGTTCAGCAAAAGATTGATTTTCCTTAAACGATGAGGATAAATAAAGAAGTATAATGGATGACCTGAAATGATAATCATCATTTTAGGCATCCATTTTTAGTTAGATAAGTAATGAAACAAATTATTGGATAGTAGGATTGATTTGATATCAACGTACTCCCGTTTATTCTATCACTAATACAGTGTCCAGGCAGATAAAGTACCTATTTCAAGGCTTTATTTTACTGTGTTGAAAACCCTATTGATTCTATGATGATTGGAGTACCCCTATAAATTGTTGAATTACTTGGACTTAAGGTTAACGTGGTTGGAGTCAAAGTATAAATTCCACCTTCCTGCATGACGGCATTGATATAAAGATTAACGTAGCCACTCGGATTAAAAATGATAAATTCGGTTGCTTGGTTCCCATTATCATTCCAAAATTGGCTAGCTGATAGAGTCGCCCCATTAGTCAAATCAATATCCGATGTAACAATATTGAAATATCTATTTACTGTTGGAATAATATTTCTACTAGGTTCAACGACTGGGGGAGGCTCTTTCAAAAGAATGTTACTAGCTTTTATACGTGGCCAAATAAACCGATCTTCACATTCACACTCTTGCTCGATTTTTTGGTGGTTCCTAAAGTTAACCATAAGTTTATCACTCCATTTAACTTCGTACTTATCTATTCACTTTTATATTTACAATCGCACACCAATCTTTTTTTTCTTACTTTAAAATATCAAGAAAACTAGTAGTTGAATAGTTGCACATCCATTTTTGCAATAGAAATTAGTAGTTAGAAAAATAATGACCATAACGTGTGGGGAATTTCTGTTCAGGCTGGGCGTTATCCTGGTATAAGGTTTTAAGAAACATCATTACCTAGTAATAATGTGCCTATAATGCTTTAATTTTATAAATAAACAGGACGATATAGATGAATATGGCGTCTGAAATCCTGATATATATGCTTTTAATAGTAAATTAGTGTTATACTTTGCTTGTCGAATAAGGTAGAATATTAATTATGACTATCTTCATTCGTAAAAACTACTTCCTCTGAAGTTGTAAGATGAATACGGATATGGTTCCTTTCCAAATATCACTGATTGAAGATAAAACCTCCGGCGGATGTCACGGATTTTTAAAGGAGTGAGTTGTGCTCCACAATTCACAATCCGGACGCGATTACGCCAAGGCGAAATTGATTAATATGAATAAAGGGGTTACTGGTTTTTATGAAAGATTTTGAACAACAATTGGAGGCGCTTTTAAAGCAGGCTTCGTTACAATACATAATTTATCAGCATAATGGTGATACAGAGCGTATGGATAAGACATCACTTTTTGCACGTAAAATACAGCAAAAAGAATATGTTATTGGCTTTGCAGGCCATTTCTCTGCTGGTAAATCGAGTATGATTAACGCACTATCGGGTGAAGATTTACTTGCGGCAAGCCCTATTCCAACGAGTGCAAATATCGTCAAAGTCCATAAATCTGAAGAAGACTTTGCAATTGTCTATATGCATAATGAAAAGCCTGTAAAATTCGAAGCGGGCTATGATTTTAAAACAGTTAAAGAGCTAAGTAAAAATGGGGACCTAGTGTCACAAATTGAAATTGGTCATAGTACATCGACATTACCACTAGGTGTCACTGTTATGGATACACCAGGAGTTGACTCGACAGATGATGCACACCGTATGTCAACAGAGTCTGCTCTTCATATTGCTGATATCGTATTTTATACAATGGACTACAATCACGTGCAATCGGAATTGAATTTTCAATTTACAAAGCAATTAATGAAGTACAATCCAAACGTTTATTTAATCGTTAACATGATTGATAAGCATAAGGAAAATGAATTAAGCTTCGAGGAATTTAAAGCAACTGTTCACAATTCCTTTGCAGCTTGGGGCGTAGTACCAAAAGGCGTATTTTTTACTTCATTAAGAGAGCCGGAGCACCCTAATAACGATTTTACGGTCGTAAAGAAAATCGTTATGGATAGTATGAATGATTGGCAGGAGCAGCTTGTACAAACTGCATCAAATACATTGCGTTTATTACAAAGTGAGCATGACAATTATTTAACGGAAGAAAGACAGGATCGTTTAGACATTGATGAAGATGTATTAAGTGCCGATGACTGGGCAAACCATAAGGATATTTTAGAGCAGTACAATAAGCTAAATCGTCAAGTTGAACTGTTCTCAGTTGAGGCATGGAATGAAATGTTCGAAGAGCAACGTAAAGAACTTCTTGCGAATGCAGCTATTATGCCAGCAGATTTACGCGATAAATTACGTCTTTATTTAGAAAGTCAGCAGGAAGGTTTCAAGGTAGGGGGCTTATTTACTGCTAAGAAAAAAACAGAGGAAGAGCGTAACCGCCGTAAAGAGGATGCCTATAGTGCCTATCAGAATGTTGTTCATGCACAGATTACTGGACATTTAAAAGGGCTAATGAAAAAGGTGATAAAGGATGTTGGTGCGTTAAATGAAGAACGTGCTACAGCTATTGATGCCTACGCCTTTGATTTACCGTTCTCCCTTATTGAGCAGCAAGTACAAGTTGGCGCAATTTTAACAGGAGATGCTGTGTTGAATTTTGCCAACCGTGTGGCAGAAGCGACTAAGCGCTATTATATCCAGGAAACTGATAAGTGGAAAGATGCGCAAGCAACAACTTTAGAAGCAGTAGCTACAGAAACGGCTGCTCCATCTAAATTAAAAATGGCTGGGATGCAAGAGAAAGTTGATGCCATTCAAGCAGTGCTTGAAATCGAGGGCTATCAGCAATATAGTGCAAGTATTATGCATCAGGCTAGCAATGAAATACGTAAAATAGCCAATCAACAGCTGACAAATTGGGAGCATGCATTTAAGCAAGATTTAGCAGATATTCGATTATTTGACGAATCGATGTTAAAGCCAAAAGAGGAAGCGTTAATGGAGGAAGAAGCAGAGCAAGCAGTTAGTGCAACAAGTCTTCCTATTGAAGGTGTAGTGAAGCGTGCACTTCACACGGCAACTGCTGTAAAAGATGTACAAGGCTTTGCGGAAGTAGCAACTTACTTAGAAAATAAAGTAGAACGCTTACAGAAAAAGGATTTCACAATCGCGCTTTTCGGTGCATTTAGTGCAGGGAAATCTTCGTTCTCTAATGCGTTAATGGGTGCCAAGGTTTTACCTGTGTCACCAAACCCGACAACAGCGGCTATTAATAAAATTCGTCCTGTTTCACCAGATCATCCGCATGAAACAGCAGATGTCCAATTAAAAACAGCTGACCAAATGTTAGAAGATATTCAAGCTTCATATGCAGCGATTGGTTTATCGGTTTCTTCGTTAGAAGAAGCATTCAATCGTGCAGATGAGGGACTTGCGGTGCAACTATCTGACGAACGCTTAAATGTGCATAAATCATTTATTCGCGCATATAAAGAAGGGTTCCCAACTTTTAAGTCTGAGCTTGGACAAGTATTACGTGTAAACCGTGAAGAGTTCGAAAAATTTGTTGCGCAGGAAAATAAATCATGCTTTGTCGATAATATTGATTTCTATTATGACAGTCCGTTAACACGCATGGGTGTAACACTTGTTGACACACCAGGAGCAGATTCTATTAATGCGCGTCATACAGGTGTGGCATTTGAATATATTCGTAATGCTGATGCAATCTTGTTTATTACTTATTATAATCATGCTTTTGCAAAAGCGGACCGTGAGTTTTTAATCCAGCTTGGTCGTGTGAAGGATGCCTTCGAGCTTGATAAGATGTTCTTTATCGTCAATGCGATTGATTTAGCGACAACAGAAGAAGAACAGGAAGATGTAAAGGGTTATGTGCGTTCAGAATTACAACGCTTTGGCATTCGCTTCCCACGACTTTACGGTGTGTCTAGCTTATTAGCATTAAAGGAAAAAGTAGAGGGTGCGGATTTAACATCTGGTATGCCTCCTTTCGAAGATTCTTTCCACACATTCTTAAATGATGAATTAAGTGCATTGGCGGTTCAGGCACTTGCAGAGGAAGTCGATAAAACGGAGCAACGTTTAGGTGACTTAATTGCTCAAACAGAAGAGAACTTAAAGCGTAAGGATGAGCGTTTAGAGGAATTAACAACTCTTGAACAACATGTGAAATCGAAATTCAATTCGCTTAATACAAGTATGGTAGAAAGTGAAACGAAGCAAGAGCTTGATGAATTACTGTATTATGTTCTTCAGCGTGTGTACTATCGTTACCCAGAGTTCTTTAAGGAAGGCTACAATCCGTCAACATTTGCAGCAATGCCGGTTCAGCAAGCATTAGAGCATGCTTTAAAGGAAGTAATGCAAAGTTTACGATTTGATTTTACACAAGAAATGCGTGTAACGAACTTCCGTTTATCACAGTTTATTAGTAAAAAAATGCAACTGCGCTTTAAAGATGAAGTACGTGAGCTTAAAGAATTAAATCGAAGCTTCTCGTTTTTAGCGTTTGAATCTTCTGAGCCAGATTTACTTGATTTTGAAGGGCCATTTGCAGATATCACTAAATATTCAGGTGTGAAATCACACTTCCGTAATCAAAAGGCATTCTTTGAGAAAAATGAAAAAGTGAAGTTAAGTGAGGCGCTAGAGGCCTTAACAAAACCAGATGCGCAAGATTATTTAGATTCGCAAAAAGTATCTCTCATGGCATGGGCGATTACTTATATTGCGGAGGAAGCAGAGAAATTACGTCTGCATATTTATCATCAGGCACTTGAACAAATTGCAACAGAAAGACTTGCACTTCAGGAAGAAAGTCGTTTAGCTTCTTGGAAAGCAATCTATGCTCAATTACAATACGCATGAGGTGATTCATTTGGGAAAAGTATTCAAATCAGTTGAGGAAATTCAGTTTGATGAAGTCCGTTTCGTAGATGCCCGCTTTGATTTACAAAAGAAAGAGGCGGGTAGCAAAGCATTTGAAGAAGGGCATGCACCAGGAGCGATTTATATGGATCTAGAGCAGGATTTATCTGATATGGGGTCCGGCGATGGTCGCCATCCCATGCCGAATAAGGAAAAGCTATCCGCGGTATTTCAAGGATTGGGATTAAACTATGAGGATCAAATTGTCGTTTACGATCAAGGAGCGGCTCCATTTGCACCACGTGCTTGGTGGATGCTGACTTATGCAGGCTTTCCGAATGTAGTAATTGTGAATGGTGGCGCACCGGCTCTTGAAAAGAAAATACCTTTCACAAAAGACATTATCAAATATCCACCAACTACGATCGAATTTGTTTGGCGAGATGAACTATATGCTCCACGTGAAGCAGTGAAAGCAATTGTGGATGGAGAAGTTAATGCTACGTTGTTAGATGCACGTGCCGCAGCTCGCTATCGTGGTGAGATGGAGCCTCTTGATAGTGTAGCTGGGCATATTCCAACTGCGAAAAACTTTGACTGGGAACAGTTAAAATCAGACGGTCATTTGCAAGCGAATGATGCGTTACGTAGCAAGATTACTCGTGACGAGCATGTTGTGGTGTACTGCGGAAGCGGTGTTACAGCATCACCATTGTATGCAGTGCTAGCAGATGAAGGCTACGAAAATATTCAACTGTACGTAGGTAGCTATAGTGACTGGATTACACAATATGACGTTGAAAAAGGAACAAATGAATAAAAGATTATAGAAGAAACGCTCACTTTGGTGGGCGTTTTTGCTTTTATTGGAGTGGAAAAGGTGGAAAGCGGTCGAAGTGACGGAAAGAAAGGCGAGAGCGACGGAAAGAAGGGCGGAGGTGACGGATGGAAATCAGAGTGACGGAAAGAAGAGTCGAAGCGACGGAAAGAAGAGCGGAGGTGACGGATAGAAATCAGAGCGACGGAAAGAAGAGTCGAAGCGACGGAAAGAAAGGCGGAGGTGACGCATGGAAATCAGAGTGACGGAAAGAAAAGCAAGAGCAACGGAAAGAAAAGTCAGAGTCGTGGATAGAACCGTCAAAATGATGGAAAGCCCCGCTAGGGAGAAATTATACCAACGAACCGAGTTTTGACGGATTGTTCAAATGACTGAATATTCTTTTTATGCTAAACTCTTTTTACAAAGGGGGAGAAAGGATGCTTGAAAGAGAGAAAAGTATAGAAATTCAACGGAATCTTGATGTGCAATGTGCTCAAGGAAAAGTGGCGGTTCAGGGTATCGGCATGAGTGTATATAGCTTTTTTGTGGATGGGTTATTAATTGATACAGGCTCATACTCACTTTCGCAGGAGTTCCAATCTTTTTTTAAAGAATTACCGATTGAACAATTGGCGCTCACTCATTCTCATGAGGATCATTCAGGAAATGCAGCATGGATTCAGCAACATACGGGTGTACCTATCTATGTTCACCGTGATTCGGTGGGCATTTGTGCAAAAGATGGGGAGTATCCTTTTTATCGACAGGCATTATGGGGTGAGCGGCCAGCGTTTATAGCTCAACCGTTTGGCGATACGTTACAAACGAATTCAGCTACTTGGGATGTTATTGAAACGCCAGGACATACGACAGATCATGTATCATTTTATAATCGGGAAACAGGTGCTATGTTTACAGGTGATTTGTATATACAAACGAAAACTAAGGTTGTCCTTGATGAAGAAAATATCGTACATACCTTAGCGTCTTTGAAAAAAATAGTAAACTATGATTTTGAGGTAGTATATTGTTGTCATGCAGGCTTTATAGCGGATGGTCGAGCGAAAATACAAGAAAAAATTGCTTATTTAGAAGAGATGGAGGAGAATATAAGGCAACTGTTTCATAAAGGTTATTCGGTAGGCGAAATGACAAAATCAATTTTTTCTCGGGAATACCCGATTACAAAAGTATCAGGGGAACAATGGTCTTCTAAGCATATTATCACCGCATTTATAAATCAGTTTACGCAAGAGTCCTTGAAATAAGGGCTCTTTTTTGTTGATTAATGTAACACTGTTAAGGAATGAATATAATAAAAAACTATGTGAAAAAATGTGGAGAAAATGTGACGAAACTAGATAGGGTAATGGATGCGCTTACATAAGTTTGTGAAAAAAATCTCAATTACATAAGAAAAATACTATGTGAAAAGTTGAGCAGGTTTAATGCCGGTAGTTATACATTTATTGAAAGGACAATAGTTGTAAATTTTATATTGAAATAATTGATTGTGAAGGAAATAACATGACAAAAAACAGGAGTAGACGATTAAAAATAGCGCTATTTCAAAGAAAAAATAAAATTGACAGAAAATTCATTGACTTTACTTTCACAAAGTATTATGATTCTGAAATATATAATAATTCGAAAAGAAAAGGATGGGATTGAATGGACATTATGAAAAAGGCTTTAGAAATGCATGAGTATTATAGTGGGAAATTAGAGGTGATTTCTAAAGTACCTGTACAAGATTCATATGATCTAAGTCTTGCGTACTCTCCGGGGGTAGCTGCGCCTTGCGTAGAGATTGAAAGAAATCCATCGCTTGTTTACGACTATACAATGAAGGGGAATATGGTGGCTGTTGTTTCGGATGGTACAGCGGTGTTAGGATTAGGAGATATCGGTCCGAAGGCGGCGTTACCGGTAATGGAGGGGAAGGCGATTTTATTAAAGCGATTTGCTAATGTTGATGCTTTTCCTATTTGCTTAGATACGAAGAGTACAGATGAAATCGTCAGCATTGTGAAGGCGCTTGCTCCAACTTTCGGTGCTGTAAACTTAGAGGATATTTCTGCGCCAAGATGCTTTGAAATTGAAGATCGTCTGCGCCAAGAATGTGATATTCCTGTATTTCATGATGATCAGCATGGAACAGCGATTGTTGTAGGTGCAGGGATGATTAATGCCAATCGTATTGTGAAGAAAGATGTGGCAACGATGAAGGTTGTCATTAATGGTGCAGGAGCAGCGGGTATTGCTATTTTGCGTATTCTTGTGCAAATGGGCTATAAAAATATTTTCATGTGCGATACAAAGGGACTCATCTATGAAGGCCGCGCTGAAGGTATGAATCCGATTAAAGAAACGGTTGCCCATTTAACAAATCCAGAAAAAATACAGGGTACATTGGAGGATGCCATTAAAGGGGCTGATGTCTTTATCGGCGTATCTGTTGCCAATTTATTAACAGAAGCACATATTGCTTCAATGAATGAAGATCCGGTCGTGTTTGCACTTGCGAATCCTAATCCTGAAATTACGTATGAAAACGCTAAGGCATGGGGTGTGCGTGTTATGGGAACAGGACGCTCAGATTATCCGAACCAAATTAACAATGTACTCGCTTTCCCTGGTATTTTCCGTGGGGCATTGGATGTTCGAGCGACAGATATTAACGAAGCGATGAAGATAGCTGCAGTGGAAGCGATAGCGGCTCTTGTTAGTGATGAGGAATTAACCGAGGAATATATTGTACCTAAATCATTAGATGAGCGGGTTGTTGAAATTGTTTCGCAAGCTGTAAGTGGTGCAGCTGTTGAGTCAGGTGTGTCAGAGCTCTTCCAACAAAATACAGTGCTTTCAGTTTAACATTTATGTATACAAGTGAACCTAAAAAAGCTCCCACTCTCATAGAGAGGGGAGATTTTTTTACATCATTCCGAATAAAATGCCGAAAATGAAAAATAGAACAATAATAAGAATGATGAATAGTATAACGAAAATAATGGTTGGAATTAAGAGCGTTAAGAAGGCCATCCAATTCGGAATTTGATGTGCTTCGGCTACAATTCCTACTGTAATAACGAGGGACCAAATTACAACCACAAGGGTTAATAAAAGTGCTGGCCAAATAACCCAAGGATAAGTTCCAGCGAAGTCAGAATTCATTAAAGACTCAGGTGATGTAAATAACCAAATTAAATAAAAAGGAATTAGTACTATAAATGGGATAGAAGTTAAACTTAGCCCTTTGAATAAGTGGGAGTACGTGCCTGTTCCTTTAAAAAGTTTACCGAACAGCCAAGTGATTAGTGCAGAAAAAGCCGTGCCAATTATCCCTAAAATCGGTGCTGCAATAACACAAAAAATGACGATAAACCAAGGAGACACGTCTGACAAAAATGTACTATCAATAAGGTCTGAAAGTGTAACACCTAGATAACCAATTGACATGAGAAGAATCGCAAAACCTATTGATTTTTCTTCTATCATGTAACGGGTTGTTTTCTTTGGATGCAACCAAATAGACAAAAATGGATTAACCTTTGGCCTTTCTTGTGATGATTCATTATAGTTATCCATCAAATTACCTCCAAAATAATAGTAAAAATTTATGCGTATAATGAGTATACGGAATTACCTAGTGAAAAGTTTCGAAAGAAATCATTTTATTAACAAAAAGAGCCGCAAAAAAGCGACTCTTTTGATTACTCGTAACTACTCTTACATAGCATATTAATAGAATGGTTTTTTTATTCAGCTAACATAATTTTTTCAAGCTCTAATGGTTCTATGTATTGTTCGCCTTTGTAAGCGCGCATATTACCACCTGAAATTTCATCTATTAATAAAATTTCATTTGTTTGAGCATCACGGCCAAATTCTAATTTAATATCGTAAAGGGTTAACCCTTTTTTGGCAAGTTCTGCAGCAACAAATTTAGCAATTTCAATCGTGCGTTGTTTTAAAATTGCATATTCTTCGTGTGTTAACAGGTCTAACATTGCTAAAGCATCTTCAGAAATAGGAGGATCTAGTCGATCATCATCTTTGATGGTAACTTCTACGAAAGAATCTAAGTTTTGTCCTTCTTTCACGTAAGCACCATAGCGACGTAGGAAAGATCCTACTGCCTTGAAACGGCAAATGACCTCTAACCCTTTACCGAAAACAGTTGCAGGTTTTACCGTCATTGTTGCATCGTTGAAGTTTGCATCAACATAGTGAGTAGGAACACCTTGTTCGTTTAGTTTTGAGTAGAAATAAGAAGTTAAGCGAAGACCAGCCAAACCAGCACCGTCGATTGTTAATCCAACAGTATTAGCACCTGGGTCGAATACGCCGTTTTCACCAGTTACATCATCTTTAAATTTTAATAAGTAATGACCATCTTCTAACTTGAACACATTTTTCGTTTTACCTGTATACAATAATTCCACAAAAAACCCTCCAATATGTCGTAGTACTCCAATATTATAACACGAATGTTTTTATTGTTTAATAGTAAAATTGTTCGTTTTAATGTAAATTTCACGTGTATTTTAACATTTTTCTTATTAAAAAATAAGATGATAACGAATATTCGTTATCATCTTAGAGTGGGCTAAAGTTATTAATATACGCCTTCAGCAAGCATACCATCAGCAACTTTTACGAAGCCAGCGATGTTCGCGCCAACGACAAGGTTCCCGGGGTAACCATATTTTTCAGCAGCAGCTTTACTATCTGCGTAAATATTTTTCATAATTTCGTGTAATTTAGCATCTACTTTTTCAAATGACCAGAATACGCGACTTGAATCTTGCGCCATTTCAAGAGCAGATACTGCAACACCTCCGGCATTAGCCGCTTTTGCAGGACCGAATAATACGCCCGCATTTAAAAATTCGTTAATTGCTTCTAAATCTGATGGCATGTTTGCACCTTCACCAATAGCTTTTACGCCGTTTTCAATTAAAGTACGAGCCGAATCGCCATTAATTTCATTTTGAGTAGCACATGGAAGCGCGATATCACAAGGAATCGTCCAGATACCCGTGCAGCCTTCTTTAAATGTAGCATTTGGACGATAGTTTAAGTAAGTGGAAATACGATCGCCTTTTATTTCTTTAATTTCTTTAATTGCATCAAGGTCTAAACCTTCTGGATCGTAAATATAGCCTGAAGAGTCAGAGCAAGCAACAACTTTTGCACCATAGGATTGTGCTTTTTCAATTGCATATGTTGAAACGTTACCAGAGCCAGAAACTACAACTGTTTTACCCTCGAATGAATCGTTGGCATCTTGTAGCATTTCATTTACAAAATAAACAGTACCATAACCAGTTGCCTCTTTACGAGCTAAAGAGCCACCATAGCCAGGAATTTTTCCTGTTAATACACCAGATTCACTTGCTTTTGTTATACGCTTATATTGACCCCATAAATAGCCAACTTCACGAGCGCCAACACCGATATCACCTGCTGGAACATCGACATCAGGACCAATATGGCGGTATAATTCAGTCATGAATGCTTGACAGAAACGCATGATTTCTGAATCTGACTTACCTTTAGGGTCAAAGTTTGAGCCGCCTTTACCACCACCGATTGGTTGGCCTGTTAAAGCATTTTTAAAAATTTGTTCAAAGCCTAAGAATTTAATAATGGATTCATTTACGGAAGGGTGGAAGCGAAGGCCGCCTTTGTATGGCCCCATAACGTTATTGTATTGCACACGGTAACCACGGTTTACTTGAACTTGATTATTATCATCTTGCCAAGCAACACGGAAGGAAATGATTCGATCTGGCTCAACGATACGAGATAAGATATTGGCTTTTATATATTCAGGGTGTTGTGCAAATACAGGCACTAATGAAATAAAAATTTCTTCAGCTGCTTGTAAGAACTCTGCTTGATAACTATTTTGGTTTTTTAGTTGCTCAAATACGCCATCAACGTATTCTTTTGCTAATTGTTCGTTGCTTACAGTTACAGTTGTCATAGTAAAAAACCTCCAGTTAGTTGATAGGTGTATCGTATATCTATTTTTCACACTATTCAATAAAATACTTTTTTTAACAGTCTTAAGTTTGTGAAAAATTGAACAAATGGGAGTAAGAATTTATTATATTGAAATTATAATAGTGTGATTGATCTATCTAATTATGAGAAAGGAATGATGCTTTATTGTGAAGGTTTTAATTGACGCTGATGCTTGTCCAGTCGTGGATTTAGCACTATCCATATCATCTGAGTTTGAGATTGAAACAATCTTGTTTTGCGATACATCCCATCGTGTTGAACGTGATAATGTAATAACAATTATTGTTCCTAAGGGGCCAGATTCGGTTGATTTTACGCTAGTGAATGCGCTTTCAAAACATGATATTGTCATTACACAGGATTACGGGTTAGCAGCAATGGTTTTGGCAAGAGGTGGTTATCCAATCGATCAAAATGGACGAGAGATGTCCGATGAAAATATCGAACGTTTGCTCGATATGCGCCATGTTGGACAAAAAATTAGACGTGCAGGTGGACGTACGAGGGGACCGAAAAAACGAACACAAGAAAACAATATTTCGTTCGAATTGAAATTTCGACAAATTTGTGAACGAGCGATTTTAGCTCAAAAAGTGGAGGAATCTAAAGGTGAAAAATGAACTTAAACACGAACTATTTAACCGATTTTCGAGATTAGAAGAGCTAGCGAATCATGAAACTGTGCTATGGGAAAATACAAATCGAAAAAAAAAGGGGGAAACCAATCTTTTTTCAATGGAAGAGGTTGAGGAAGCGGAAGAATCACTTAAACGTTTTTCTTCCTATTTAACTATTGCATTTCCTGAGCTTTTGGAAAGTAAAGGACTTATTGAATCACCTATACAAGACATAGCTTTGATAAAGAAAGCTCTTGAAAAGGAATTTGACGTTTTAATACCAGGTCAGTTGATCTTAAAATGTGATCATACCTTGCCAATTTCAGGCTCTATTAAAGCTCGTGGGGGTATTTTTGAAGTATTAAGGCATGCAGAGCGCCTTGCCATCGCTAGTGGCAAACTAACAAAAGAGGACAATTATGCAGTGTTGGCAACAGATGATTTTCAATCATTCTTCCAGCAATACACAATTGCCGTAGGTTCTACAGGTAATTTAGGATTAAGTATCGGCATTATGGGCAAAAAACTCGGCTTTAATGTCGTTGTACATATGTCGAGTGATGCAAAAAAGTGGAAAAAAGCATTGCTGCGTGAAAAAGGTGCGACAGTGATTGAATATGAAGCTGATTATAGCGTCGCTGTGGAACAAGGGCGTCGAGAAGCTGAACTAGACCCTAAGTGCCATTTCATTGATGATGAGAATTCGAAGGACTTATTTGCTGGCTATGCAGTGGCGGCGAAACGTTTAAAAGCTCAGTTTGAAAACACGAATGTTACAGTAGATGAAGCCCATCCATTGTTCGTGTATTTGCCGTGTGGTGTAGGTGGTGGACCAGGCGGTGTTGCATACGGCGTACGTGAAATTTTTGGAGAACATGCCCATATTTTCTTCGCTGAGCCCGTAGCTTCTCCTTGTATGACAATTGGTTTAATGACAGGTTTACATGACGCCATCAGTGTAGAAGATATTGGTCTTGATAATAAAACTGAAGCAGATGGCCTTGCTGTTGGCCGCGCGTCTAAGTTCGTTGGGAAAGTAATGGAAACTTATATTAGTGGCTGTTACACGGTAAAAGATGAGGAATTATTTAAATCGCTTGCAATAACTATGGAAGTTGAAGAGTTATTTTTAGAGCCGTCTGCACATGCAGGGATGTTCGGACCAATTCAATTAATGAAAAATGGACAAAGTTATTTAGAAAAGCATGATTTAGTTAATAAGATGGAGCAAGCTACCCATCTTGTTTGGGCAACAGGTGGAAGTATGGTGCCGGTGGAAATGCGTGAGGAATACATGGCAAAGGTAGTGCAAGCAGCAAGAATTGATGATTAAGGTAGTTAATAAGAAAACGCAAGAATGCGATCGGAATTAACATTCTTGCGTTTATTACTTTTAAAAAATTGATCTCAAATATTTATTCATTAATGGCAATTATTAAAAGTGTTTTTGCTCATTGAGAGTTATTTATATAAATAGTCCAACGCTTGATAATCTTGCTGATAGCGTCCACCGTCCGCTACTTCAGCGTGATATAGCGCTTTTAAAGCATAATTTTTTTGCAAATCCATTTCGGCCATTAACTCTTTTAGGCGATCATGTAATTCACGGTTTTCTTTCACAAGTTGCTGCATTTGTGGTTTAAAATATTTCATACTGTCAAACTCCTCAATTTATAACGTGCTTATTAGTATAACACTTTTAGCTTTTGAAAATGCACTTATATTCATAATTCTAGCTTTAAAAGATTATTCAGTCGATCATACAATGAAATATTGGCCTAAATGGCAATTTTACTTAGGTTTATCGTTCTCTTACGCAGTTAAATCAGTCAGAGAGGGCTTCATTTAAAGATTAGGGCTATTCGATATTAAGAATAAAGAGCGCGTGCCATAGCATCTAAATAATTCTGACTAGCTCGTTGACTTACTTCCGCATTTGGCACAAAGACTTCAAAGCAATGGAAGCTACCAGGGTAGAGGTGGAATTCAACATCTACTCCTGCTTGGGCAAGACGTGTCACGTATTCAATGGTTTCATCTCGGAATATATCGAGTTGACCTATACATGTATAAGTTGGAGGTAATCCTGCTAAGTTATCTGCTCTTGAAGGGACCGCGTATGGAGATAGCTCATGGGTGTCCTTTTCCTCACCTAAATACATACGCCAAGCGGTTAAATTATTAATTCTACTCCACGTTGCATGATCCTCGGTAATCTCGTAGCTAGAAGGTGCTTCATTTCGGTTATCGAGCATTGGATACAGTGGCATCTGGAATATAATTGAAGGTCCTTCTTTATCGCGAGCCATTAATGCTAGAGCTACTGTTAGCCCTCCGCCACCACTTGCGCCTGCAATCGCCACCCGTTTGACATCGATGCCAAGTGCAGATGCCTCAGTTGTCATCCATACTAACCCTGCATAACAATCTTCTATAGCTGCCGGGTAGGGATGCTCAGGAGCGAGTCGATAATCTACCGAAACGACAACGCAATTAGCAGTCTGAACAAAGCGTTCACATAAAATATCATCCATATCAGAGTGTCCCATAACGAAACCACCGCCATGAATCCAAAGCATCGCTGGAAGCTGGTTGATATTTCGTTCAACAGGTTCATAAATTTTAACCAACATCTCGTTTCCATCACCTCTGGGAATCATACGATTTGATGTGTGTACTAGTTCTGACTTCTTCGAAGGTGGGGTGGACAAGAGATTTCGACTCCATGCTAAATCTTTCTCCAACCGAAACCCTGGAAATTGGGAGTAAGCCTGTCTTAATTCTGGTAAGACTCGGTTGTTGATCGTCATATAAATTCCTCCTGTTAAAAATATATCTTAAAGAAATGGAAGCCCTTCTAGTGCCATTTTCGCCTCCCATTTGGCAACTTCCTCACGTACACGAGGAGCAACTTTTGTTCCGAGCAATTCTATAGCTTGCATAACTTGATCGTGTGGCATTGTACTTAATGGTACATACAGCATAAAACGTGTAATCCCTACGTATTTACGAAGATGGATGATTTTTTCAGCAACTGTATCTGGATCACCTACATATAACGCCCCTTCAAAACTTCGTGCAGCATCATAGCTAGAGCGATCATAATATCGCCAACCCCGTTCTTTGCCCAATTTATTCATGCCCGCTTTTGTTGAGGGGAAAAATGTATCCGCTGCCCATTCAGTATTCGGGCCAACAAAACCAATTGAATGAGATCCCACCTGAAGGTTTGATAGATCATGCCCTGCTTGAACAGCTGCTTTTTTATAGAGCTGTACGATAGGTGCAAACTGCATTGGACTGCCACCAATGATTGCTAGCATAAGTGGTAATCCTAAAAGTCCTGCACGGATGGCAGATTGTTGATTTCCTCCACTACCAACCCATATTGGTAAGGAGCTTTGAACAGGTCTTGGATACACACCTAAATTATTGATTGCTGATCGATGTCTACCTTCCCATACTACTTTTTCTGACTCGCGAATTTTGAGAAGTAAGTCCAGATGTTCCTCAAATAGTTCATCATAATCATTTAAATTGTAGCCAAACAAGGGGAAGGATTCGATAAAGGAACCCCGACCGGCCATAATCTCAGCGCGTCCATTTGATAGTCCGTCTAATGTGGAAAAATCCTGAAAGACACGTACGGGATCAGCTGAAGATAGAACTGTTACTGCACTTGTAAGCCTAATCTTTTTTGTTTGTAGAGCTGCAGCAGATAGCACCATTGCTGGAGAGGCTGCAGCATAATCTTCTCGATGGTGCTCGCCGACACCAAACACATCCAGCCCGACTTGATCTGCAAGAATGATTTCTTCAACCACTTCACGAAGACGTTGTGCATGACTAATCACTTCACCACTATGAACATCTGGTTTTGTTTCTACAAAAGAGGTAATTCCTATTTCCATTTGTTATCTCTCCTTGTCAAAATTAATAATTTGTAAACTTTTTAGTTGTAACCCAAAAAATAAGGGAAATTGCACTGATTAAAGCTCCGAGGAAACAAACTCCTTCCCAACCAAAGTGTGCATACATCTGTGTAGAAGCGATTGAGCCACCGGCACTTCCGATGGAATAAAACATCATATATCCAGCAGTAAGTCGACTCCGTGCCTCTGTACGTAATGGAAGAATCATCGTCTGATTAGTGACATGTACTGCCTGTACGGCCAAATCAAGCAATACAATACCTACAATTAATGCCAATAAAGACTGTTCTAGATAGTTGATAAAAAACCATGAAATGAGTAAAAGAACTAAAGCAATACCTGTCGTTCTTTGTCCGTAACTTCGATCAGCCAGTTTTCCGGCCTGTGCAGCAGCTAGTGCACCAGCCACACCAACGAGGCCAAATGCGCCAATTACACTATGTGAAAGAGCTAATGGTGGCGCACTAAGTGGCAGAACAAGTGAAGTCCACAAAATACTGAAATCAGCAAAAATTAGCATGGCTAGAACTGAGCGGATACGTAATGTTCTTTCTTGCATAAACAGAGTGAACACTGATTTAATTAGCTGATGATAGGGGAGTGATCTTACTTCACGCTCAACCTTTGGTAAGACCTTCAGAAACATACAAACCATTACAAGCATAAGGATGGCAGAGACTAGATAGACGGAGCGCCATCCTGTAAGGTCTGTTAATAGACCAGCGAAGGTTCGAGCAAGCAAAATGCCAATGACGATTCCGCTTGTAACAATACCAACAACGCGTCCACGTTCTGTAGGGGAAGCCATAGTTGCTGCAAACGCCACAAGTGTCTGCGTCACAACTGTAAGTAGACCTACTAAGGCCATACCTGTAAAAAGCACCACGCTAAAAGAAGCGGTACTAACTATAACCAATGCTGTTGTGGATAATAGGATCTGTCCGATAATCAAGCGTCGTTGGTTTAGTAAATCTCCAAGAGGCACCAGAAGTAATAAGCCTAACCCATAAAAGATCTGCGTAATGGTAATTACAATACCTATTGTTGAGTGATCAATATTAAATTCATTAGACAATTGATCAAGCAACGGCTGTGCGAAATAAATATTGGCCACAGACATTCCGCAGGCAGTTGCGAATAATAAAGTTACAGTTCTAGACATAGAAGGTTGTAGATTCATCACAGATGCATCCACTTCTTGCCTCAGATCATTGTCCACACCATTTCCTCCGTTCGTTATTAGACTTTAATCATAACATACCGTTCGGTACAATATGAATATTGGTAAATATATCTTAGCTCTGTTCATAATGTCAAGGATTTATTTGAAATTATTTTACTTCCCATTTACCTATTACAATGAAAATTGACAATAAATGCAGCTGATTATACAATATTTACATACTGTTTGGTATTTTAAATTTCAAAGTGACAAACTCACTAACTCTTAAACAATGGAGGTGGATTTTTTATGGCAAGAACCCGTGAATTTGATGAGGAAAAAGTTTTAGAGGCTGCCATGCAGTTATTTTGGGAGAAGGGCTATGAAGCTACTTCTTTAAGTGATCTCACTGCTAGAATGGGGATTCAACGTCCGAGTATTTATTCAACCTTTGGTGATAAGAAAGAACTATTCGAAACAGCACTTCGTAGGTATACGACATCTCGTGCAGCTGAAATAAGAGCTAGACTTCAAGGTCATTCTTCTGTAAAACAGGCATTTGCTAATTTTTTTGAAGAAGTGATTGCTGCTGAATATACGAAAGATCTTAGTAACGGCTGTTTTTGCATCAATACAATGGTTGAACTAGCTCCTCATGATGAGAGATTTGAAATCTTAACGAGAGAACATCAACTTTATTTAGCCGTCATTTTTCAGGAGACAATTGAACGAGGAATTCAATCGGGTGAGTTAGAGAAAGAAACGGATGCGAAGTCTTTAGCGCAGGCTCTAATTGTGGCGTTAATTGGATTAACAGTCATGATGAAATCTCAACCACAAAAATCATTTATTGACAATGCAATCGCAACAACTCTCACATTACTCAAATAAAATTTGTAAACTATTTATTTACGAAGAAAGTGAAATCGACGAAGCGATTTCACTTTTTTCACTTCTTCTTGAGACTATTTATCTCCCAGCCCCAATATAAAAAACTATAACAAAAAGTTTGTTTCGGATTCATTGAAACTAAAGGGATTAAATTTATGAAATTAACTCAAATAAATGAACAAACCTCCCAATCCATACACAGATTTGAAGGTTTGAAGCTTTATCCCATATTACAAGCAGTAAGAGTGAAAACAACCAGTTTGATGTGAGAGATAAACTGCTTGCATAAGCCCGATACGTAAAGACTAACCTCTGGGGATGAAGACGACCCCGCTGATTAAAGTTTCACTTTATTGTGGCAATGTTTTCGCTGAGCGGATAAAAATACTTCCTGTGCTGCCCGCACACCTGCACCTAGCTCAAAGTCATATTCAAAGTCTTGCAGTGCTGCCTCTATTAAAGAAATAGCCTGTAAAATATCACTTGGGAAACAATAGCCCATATGACCGAATCTAAAAATTTTACCCTGCAAATGACCAAGTCCTCCAGCGAAATCTAAATGATATTGCTGCTTTAAATGCGACAAGAAGTCTCCAAGTGCTATTCCTTTTGGTGCCATAATTGCTGTAATGGTCGGAGAAGCATGCTCATCAGTAGTGAGAAGTTCAATATTAAGGGCGTTCATTGCGTGACGAACCATGTTTTTCATTAGTTCATGGCGAGCAATTGTATGTTCAATGCCTCCTTCTTCCTCTATAAGCTTACATACCTCGTGGAGTCCATATATTAGTGTGACAGTAGGCGTATTTGGAGTCATTCCTTTTTCTGCCCAGCTACGATAGCTCAATAAGTTTAAATAATAAGATGGTGTTTTATTTTCTTCAATAACTTTCCAAGCTCTTTCGCTTACACTGACTAAGGAAAGTCCAGGAGGTAGCATCATGGCTTTTTGAGAGCCCGTAACAAGAACATCGATGCCCCAAGCATCCATTTCAGCAGGAGCTCCACCTATGCAACTAACACCATCGACAATACATAATGCATCCGTTTCTTCACGAACAACTTCTGCTAATTCAGCAATTGGGTTTATGATCCCAGTCGAAGTTTCATTATATGTGATAAAAACAGCTTTAATATCTTGTAACGGCTGCAAAAATTCTCGTAGCTCTTTAGCTGTGCAAGCTTGTCCCCATTCTTTTTCAAGCTTATGTACATGAAAGCCATATTTCTCACAAATTGAAACGAAATAGTCTCCGAAAGCTCCGACAGTGATTACAACAACATTTTCACCTGCAGAAACAGTGTTAATCGCTGCAGCTTCTAAAGCAGCCGTACCACCTGATGGAAGGAGTAAAATATCCTGTTTTGTCCCGAAGACAGGTTTTACTAATTCAATGGTTTCGCGGTAAAGCTCCACAAATTCATTGCTTCGATGACTGATAATATCACGATTCATCGCAAGCTGAACCTTTTTTGGGATAGGAGTAGGCCCAGGGTGTCTTAAAATATTTTCATACACTATCATCAAACCCCTTTGCATTAAATTTTGTAGATTCTAAATATTCTAATTAAAGTATAGCATACTTTTTGATAGCTAACTTCCTTTTCAAACATACGGTGGTAATTGATAAGGGAAATAGTTGAAGGATGTAAAAACATAATTGGTAAAATTGGTATAATAGTTTTGGGAATTATTGTTTTTTATGGAGTGAAAAATAATGAGATAGGGGGATTTATGTTGCTAATTATTTTCTTTGTATTAATAGTTTTAAGCTTTTACCTCATGGACAAAAATTATCGAAAAAGTGTCTATTATAAACTGACAAAAAATAATTTCTTTGCAGTTAAATTCAATAAAGGGAGAAATGGTGAATACTTAACATCGAGAATTATTGAGAAGCATGCCTTACAAAGCCATAGGCAGTTATTAAATGTATATGTTCCAAAGAGAAATTCAGATGAATTAACGGAAATTGACCTTCTATTTATTGATCGAACGGGACTATATGTGATTGAGTCCAAAAACTATAGTGGTTGGATTTTTGGCAATGAAACACAACAGCAATGGACACAAACAATGCCGAATAAGAAAAAATATAAATTTTTCAATCCAATCCGTCAAAATGCTACGCATATACGTGCAATTCAAGATTTCTTAGAACTTCCTATAGAAGCAATTCATTCAGTCATTGTCTTTAGTGAGCGCTGTACTTTGAAAAAAGTGGCGGTAACTTCCCAAAATGTACATATTATAAAACGAGAGAATTTAAGGCGTTTTATCCAAACGCAAAAGCAAACTGCAAGACAACTTTTCTCTCAGGACGATATTCAAGCGATTTACAATAAGCTTGTGCCTCAAATGCAAGTATCCGATGAAGTCAAAAAACAACATATTCAAACGATTCAGCAGAAATATGGTGAAAAATAAGATGTTACAAGGGAGACAGGGGACATGCCGATATACAATAAATTAGTACGTGATTTAATTCCACAAGTAATTGAAGCGAGGGGTAAAACATGTAACATAAGACTTTTAGAGCAGAGTGAACATTTAGAAGAAATAAAAGTGAAAATGCAAGAAGAAGCATTAGAATTTCACAAGGCAGCCTCTCCAAAAGAAGCCATTGAGGAACTTGCGGATATTTTAGAACTAGTACATACAGCTATACAAATGTACGATGTTTCCTACAAACAATTAGAACAAATACGTACTCGGAAGAAGAGGCGACGCGGAGGTTTTTCGAAAGGTATATATTTAATTGAAGTAAAGGATGAAGAGGGAAGCTAAAATTATAATGATATACATTTACATAGGATACTGAAGAACATTACTATGATCGGTCTATAATTTTATTTATAGGGGTGATGGAATGAAAAAAATAATTTTATCCATTTTGATTGTTACTCTTTTGAGTGGATGTAACGGTTTTCCAAACGGTACTGTTAGTCAGCCTGGAGGCAAAGTTATTGTGAATGGAGAACAATATACAATGATTTCAAGTAATTTCGAATGGGATGAAGGCGATGTAAAAATAACAGAAATGCGTTCTCGTAATCTAAATGAATTAGCTGATGATTTTGAAACAATAGATGTCGAAAAAAAGGAGATATTAAATTTTGAAATTGAAAAAAACCCTTCTTTTATTACAATAACTAAACAGAATGAAGATGGTACAATTGATAATGTTGAAATGAATGATTATAAAATAACAATGCCATCTAAAGAAGGACATTATATTTATGAACTTAAGGTAACATGGGATAAAGGAAAAGAGACTTTTGTTTTTGATGTTAATGTAAAATAAAAACTATAACTACAATGGTAGGATCGAGGATTCCAAAATTCAAAAGTTAAAACGTGAGATAAGGTCTTCACTAAAAATCAGGAGATTCCATAGTAAAATTAAGTTCAAAACCTCTTAAACCCTTTTAAAGGTTTAAAGAGGTTTTTGTACTTGCATATGTATTTATGCAACGAAAGGTTTATTCATTTTCATTAAGCCGTAAATATAATAAAATAGTCCGAATGTAATGAATGATAAAATGATATAAAGTATAGCTTTGCCAGTTTCACCAGTCCAACGATAGAAGAGGCGATACGTGAAATACAAAGTAAAGCCCAAAAGACCTAATGAAGCAATAATACCTATAAGCGGGATAAATGAAACTAGTATTAATCCTACGTAAATAAGAGCATTCTTTTTCGCTGCACCACGAACAGTTGCGTTATCTTCACCCTTTGCAGTTAATAAGAAAAGGCTATAAACGTTAATAATTGGAATCCATGCAATATAAGCTAGATCGCTAAAACCATTTATTTTTGCTGCCTTATAATAAATGAGTGAACTAATAACATAGCTTACAATACTTAACATAAGGCCAATTAACATAATAATGATAAATATACCTCCGAGAGCCGCATCAAAATCATCGTAATAATAAGAATCGTACACAAGATAACCTCCTTTCTAAAAAATACTTTTTTATGATAACAGTGCTAAAGTAATAAATCTACAGTAAAAAATATCCGGAATTTAATGGTAATAACATATTCACATCATTTTCCTGAAGCTATTATTGATAATAATAATGTGTTTTTGTTATCGGATTATAAGACAACCGGATTGAACCAAAAAAGGAAGTAATGACAAAGGATGGCCTAACCTTGTCGTTACTTCCTAGTTCGGTAGTAATGTTGCTGCCGCTACGTTGGCACTATGCTTTCGCACAAAAGACATTTGTTGTTACTGCTACGTTGGCACTACGCTTTAGCACAAAAGAATATCTGTTGACCTAAAGCCTTCGGTGATGTTATTTTTATTAATGAATGTTGTTCCTATCCTTTATTTTACAGTTGGAGAGAGTACATGTTATATTGCATGTAGCACGTGTAAAATAATAGGAGAAGGGGAGCATAGAAATTGAAAAAAGAAATTGGAATATTGATGTTGTTGAGTATTTTTACACTATCTGGATGCAGTTTAGATAAGTCAACAACAAGTACAGTAAAGGCTTCTGGTGAACAGGAAACAACGCAGTCAGAGCAACAGAATGATGCAAAATTAATTGAGGCTTCAGATGATAAAAAAGTTAAACTTTACGCACATAATGAAGAAAACAATGAAATAAAAAGCGTAGTTTTGGATATTGAGGGTAAACAAAAAAACTTTGACTGGGAAATCCCTAATACAGGAACTAAACCCCAGCTATTCTATACAGATCTTACAAATGATAATAAGGAAGAAGCCGTAGTTATAATCCAAACGGGACGAGGAACAGGATTAGATAACTATGATATTCATGTTATTAATGTTGAGGATTTATCAGAGATTAAAGTACAAAGTTATGAAGACATTGTTGCTAATGAAATTAAATCAAAAGTTGTTAAAAATGACGATGGTACATTAACGATTACAGCTACAGCGCAAGGAAAAGAATCTAAATTTGATTATGATTTTGATCCAGCGCCAAATCTAAATCAAGATGAGCTTGCATTCGGCGGTGTAGTTATTTATACATTGGAAAATCAAAAAATAAAGTTAAACATGCCTGGATCTGTAGGGGTATCTCCAGTATATGTAGGTGATTTCAATATCACATATAAATTCGATAGTGCCAAGAATGAATTCGTTGTTGATCAAATTGAAATGATGCCTACAAAATAATAAAAAGAAAAACTAACAATAATATAATGTGTGCTCTTTATAAAAGACATTACGCTTTAGGTAACTAAAAAAAGATGATGACTGTATCGTGTATCGTGCAGGCGTCATCTTTTTTATTGAGCGTTGAAGGAATTTTAATGGGGCAAAGACTAAATTGGGATTAAGGTTGTTGCCATTAGTACTTGAAGTATAGAAACCACAGAAAGTACACAAATTGAAGTAATAATTTGATTTTTTTAAGGAAGGCCATAGAAAAGTCCAGATTTCACGATCTAGT
Source organism: Lysinibacillus sp. G1-3 (assembly GCF_056322905.1). Lineage (NCBI taxonomy): Bacteria > Bacillati > Bacillota > Bacilli > Caryophanales > Bacillaceae > Lysinibacillus > Lysinibacillus sp. G1-3. The sequence continues at coordinate 181,503 of NZ_JBWHYQ010000003.1, read as the reverse complement.
TTCTATACAAGTCCATTATTTCATGCGTTGTCACGTTTGATAATCCTATTATTTCAAGATATAGTTTTTATTACAGATACATTAAGGAGGAATACATATGGCAGAAATTAAATACGAAATTATTGAAACGATTGCGGTGTTATCGGAGGGTAATAAAGGCTGGAAAAAAGAATTGAATTTAATTAGTTGGAATGATCGTGAACCGAAATACGATATTAGAGATTGGTCGGACGATCATACAAAGATGGGGAAGGGTGTTACGTTATCAATGCCCGAACTGCAGCTTTTGAAAGAGTCATTAGCTAAATTGCCAGAATAACAAAGGCCATTCCTACGTGTATATTAGGCACAAATTTAGTCGGGATTCGGCTCATGAAGCGGCAAATGTAGAGTCTTTTACCAGACTAACGATACAAGTTAAAAAAACATGGATTTTCTGATGATTTTCCGTAGAATATATTTCATAAAATTGGTAGACTAGCAATAGCAACAATTCATAATGCAGGTGGCGGCTGAACTCCCTTTTGAAAGGGGGTGAGGCGGATGACAGTATTTGAAGCATTCAGTTTAATTGTACAGAGCAGTCTTTTACTAATTGCAGTACTTACACTGATGCTTAGCATTATTGTCTCTCAAAATAAAAAGAAATAGCCACCCTGCCGGCTAAGTAAGGTGGCTAATTCTATGAACTTTAACTTGGTCAGCCGTTATGTTTGCGGCATGATTGTTGCTTTTGGCTGGATGTGAACGCATCCAGTCTTTTTTATTCTATAGTCAGTGTATCATATTTATTCTAAAAAGAACATTTTCTATAGTCTTAAATGAATTTTGCAATGTCATTTAACGCTAAACGAGAAGAGCCGTAAGCCGGTGTTGCTGCTTTTCCGATTGCGATTAAGACAATAGGCACTAGATTATCTGTTAATTCAAAGCGTTTCGCAAAAGCCTCTTTATTGAAGCCACCCATTGTAACCGTATCGTAGCCCATTTCTTTTGCTAAAAGCATGATTTGCATAGAAATTAGGCCAGCATCAAATGTAGCTATATTTTTTAGAACTTCTTTAGGAAGGTTTGAATAAAGCTTTAATGAATTTTCAATCATCATATTTTTCGTTGCTTCATCCATGTAGCCAAGCTCGAAGTTTTTTGTATAGACTTCCTCTACATTATTGTACATTTCAGTATCGCCTAATACCGCAATGATAGCAGACGCAGTTTCTACTTGCTCCTGGTTATTAGCAATCAAACGTAGTTCTTTTTTTACTGTTTCATTTTGGATGACTAAAAAGCGCCATGGTTGTAAATTGCTCGAGGATGGAGCGGTGGTTGCCTCAACAAGTAATTCCTCTAATTCAGATTGTGAAATTTTAAAATTCGACTCATATTTACGAACAGATTTTCGATCGTGCATTACTTTATTTAAATAACTTTTAGTTGTAGTCATGTTAAAAAATCTCCTTTAATTTTGATGAGATTTTTACTATACGATATCCTTTTTAAAATTCCAAGTAAATTGCTCGAATTAGAGAGTTTTAAATTTATGTTTTTTTATTACTTAAATTTAAATGCTTCGAAGTGAATGCTTAAATCTTTATTGCAGGTTTTCAATTGCTTGACAAAATGTTTAAGCATTTTTTTGGGGCCACACATAAAAATACTCGTATGAACTGGCACTGAAAAATGTTCAAATGAAAGCCTATCCATTTGGGCAGTATCAATAAAGTTCACTCTAAATTGTTGATTAGTTTGAGCATACTCCTGTAAAAAATCTTTATAGATTGCGTTGTCTTCACCGTGATAAGTGTAAAATAACTCGATATTACGATCGACGGGCTGTGATTGCAAATAAGATAAAAATGGAGTAATGCCTATGCCACCTGCTATCCAAACTTGTTGCTGTGACGCATTTTCAAAATTAAAATGACCATATGGACCATCGAGGGTGACTGGTGTATTTAGTTGAACGGCATCATATACTTTTTTTGTAAAATCACCAAGTACCTTCATAGAGATAATTACTTTTTTTCCATTGCCACCCGAAATTGAAAATGGATGAGGCGCCTTTTCTATGCCATCTTGCAAAATCTTGATAAAAATAAATTGTCCATGTCGATACATTAATGTTTTATCAAGTGTGAGTTCCAGTTCAATAACATTTGGCCCCAATTTTTTGATCCCCGTAATGTTGCCATTATATTTAAAAAACATATCCTGATACATCGTCAACATAAATAATGCTGACATAAATCCAATAGTAGCCGTTATTACGGTAAAAATACCTAAAGGTGTAGGCTGTAATAAATCGTATCTGCTTGAAAAATAGGCATGATAAATTCCAAATGTATATGGGATAAGTAATAACCGATGAAAGATCCGCCAATGTTCATATTTTAGAAATTTAGCTAAAAGCGCAATTAAAATAAGCGCAATGAAGCCATATTGGCCAAGTGACCCAAGTTCTTTCGCAAATTCACTGAATGAAGTTCTCTCTATTTTATCGAAGCGAGGGACTATACCTTGTAATTGCCCATGGATAATCACCAATAGTAGTGAAAATATTGCTAAATATTTATGATAAAAATAAACATTCTCTAGCCCGTGGAACCAACGCTCAAAAATTTTTATTCTTGTTGCTAAAAAGAAGACAAGAAAGAAGCCCGTAATGGCCATGCCTCCAATAATATGACTAAGCCTGTTAATAGCATGGATAGGTTCTATAGGTGTAGCAAAATACCATAGGAAAGCACTACCACTCATGATTAGTATAATAAACAAAATTCCTTTGATAGATTTCATAAATAACCTCCAATACTCATTTTTATCTCTAATCCTCCTATATATACAATAAGAACCTGAAATGTTTCTGATTTTTTATGAGAGTTATTATTTCGGGTAAATTTTTAAAAAAAGGGATTGTTTGTTCGGAATATATGTTCCCTTTCGGGGTGAAGTGTGATAAATTAAGAAAGGTAAAAATATAGAGACATAAGGAGTGGAAGTAAATATGCAAGGGAATACACATATTATCGGAGGCATCACGGCAAGCCTTGCTTTTGCACAAATTTCTAATGATAATCCGCTTGTTTTAGTAGGAGCAGGCGTTATCGGTGCATTACTTCCAGATATTTGCCATGGCGGCAGTAAAATTGGGAGGAAGCTTCCCATCATTTCAAAGATTGTCAATACTATGTTTGGACATCGTTCCTTTACACATAGTTTGCTTTTTTTATTTCTAGTTGGGATGCTACTACATACATTTATTCCTTACAAAGCCATTTCACTAGGTATTTTATTAGGAATGGCCAGTCATATACTTCTTGATATGGGGACGAAGAAGGGTGTTAAGCTGTTCTTCCCAGTATCCATTTCAGTGCGTCTACCCATTACTACAAAAACGGGTAGTAAAGCTGAAAAGGTAGTGTTTATGTTGTTAACAATACTTTCAGTCTTTTTTAGCTATGAAATTATGATTAAGCTTATACAGACAGTATAAAAGATGCGCTAGTACGAAATTTTTTTCGTACTAGGGCTCTTTTTTAAAGAAGCTGGTTTTAGTCGGCCTGTACTTCTTCAACTGTTTGTTCTACTTCTGCTCGTGTCATTTTTTCACGACCATCTTGCATCGCCTTCAATGTTTTATGAGCTAAGGCAAGCGGTAATCGACAGAATAATAATACTGTTCGTTTATTAATATCTTTCATATATTGATCCGCTTTCGCAAGATTTTCCTCCGCGTATGCAAATAAATCATCGCGTGTCCAGCCATCAGGAACGAAACTTACGCCGCGCTCATCCAGATCTTCGTGCTGATTGCGTAAAATATTGACTGCTTGGAGACCTCGACCATAGCCAATTGCTAAATCGCGATCTGTTTGAATGTCTGCACCCCACGCCCAAAGTTCAGACAGCATTGTCCCAACAAGCCCAGCAACGTAGTATGTATAATCATCTAAATCCTCTCGCGTATGAACCTGCCAGTTTGCCTTTGCCCATTTTGCCATTCCGAATGCCATTTCACTCGTTGAAGCTTGAACAATTTTACGTGAGCCTTCAGGACAAAATATTAGCCAATCTGCTAAACGAAGAGATACTTCAGGTAGCTGATCTGCATATGGCGCTAATAATGCTTCATAAGCTTCGGCATTAAATGTATCTTTTAATAATTCACTTGTTGCAGTTAGTAAATCAAATTTTACATCATTTGAAAGTTCTTCATGATCCTCAATCTCATCTATAGCGCGCATTGCTAAATAAGCGGCTGCCACAGACAATTTTAAATCATTCTTTAAAAAAGTAATTGGTATATAAAAAGTGCGACTAGTTTCCTTTAAAACTTGCATCGCTTCTTTGTAAAGTTTCTTTTGCTCTTTCACTTGTATTCCTCCGTTCAAATGGTAACGCATCTATAGTATATCGTATCGTAAAAGTGAAGAAAGATAAAACAGATTGTTCAATTTATATTTAACTATTTTCAAATGGGATAGAAAGGATGGATAACAAAGTTGCGAATAGTATAGGTTGGGCGTCAAAGATGGCAATGGCACTGGAGAAAATGTTTAAGTTGGCGACAAAAATTACCTAGTGAATGATGAGGATATCTGGCTCGTTAATTGCAAGAATTCCTATAGAAGTGAAAATGTATTAGCGTATTTTCGCTTCTTTTGTTTTTTTAATAGAATAATGTTAAAGTTATAAAAATGCGGCGAAAATCGCGTAAATAATAGTAGGAATTTGATGTTTTTCGTGTTTTTTTCATGAAAGTTTGCTAAGTTATTGCACAATTATTTCAACAGCGTTAAAGTTTAGGAAGGACAAATATGCAGCTTCATCTTTCGAGAAATTGCGGCTGCCGTTTCGCTTCCGCACAGAAAACATTTGTTGCTGTTGTTTGCTTTCGGTACTTAAATACAATACATCGGATTTTGGTACAATAACTCCTTGCAAAATCCGTGACATTTGTGGAGACATGAACGTTATTCAACTGGCATCTAAAAGCCTCTTGAATAAAAGCAAAATCTAGTATATATCTCACCATCTGAAATAGAGATTGTACGTAAAGTCAAAGGAGAATGGTATGCCAAAGGCTATAGGTATTGATGCAGGAGGAACATTGACAAAAGTTGCTTATTTAGATGAGCATAACGAGCTTGTTTTAACAACTTTCCCGTCAAATGATTTGCTCGCTGTGAAGAATTGGATTATTAATCATCCAGATATTGAGGATATTGGAGTTACGGGAGGGCGTACGGAACAATTACTTGATGTCATTAAAACAATGAAATCGATTCATTATATAGTAGAGTTTGAAGCCACTTTAAAGGGCGTTCGATTTTTGTTGCATAAAGAGGGCTACTTTTTCGAGCGAAGTATGATTACGAATATTGGTACTGGTACTTCAATTCATTATATGGAAGATAATACGCATGTCCGTGTTGGTGGGACAGGCGTTGGTGGTGGAACATTGATTGGATTGTCAGCGCTTACAACGGGAATCACGGATTATAATGAAATAAGAAATCTGGCCTCTATGGGAAATCGTGAAAGTATTGATTTACTTGTAAAGGATATTTACCAAGGGATGGACACACCTATTGATGGGCATTTGACAGCTAGTAATTTTGGTAAAGTTGGTATTACCGAGTCAGTCAAACATCCAACAGAAGATATTATTGCAACTGTACAAGGTCTTGTTGGTGAAGTTATTACTACCCTTAGTATTCAATATGCTGAAGAGAAAAATGCTCAGCATATCGTTTATATCGGTTCAACTTTAAGTAATAATGATCATCTTGCACGTGTTATTGCCAATTACACAAGAACGAAAAAACATACACCAATCTTTATAAATGACCACGGTTTTTCTGGCGCAGTCGGTGCATTGTTAAATATAACTGAATATACGATTGTCTAAATACAATGTGCATTACTAATTAATATTGGTGATGTACATTTTTTTTTGGCAATGCCTGCAGTAATCCCCAAAGCATAAATCGTTCTATCCTGAGCACATTACAATTAGGAGGTGAACATCCGTGGGCAATAGAAATACGAATAAAAACAACAAAAATAACAATAAAACAATGAACATTAGAACGCATAATCCTTTTGATACCTACAAAAAAATAGACCTCGATCAATCAAATAGTAATAACAATAACCCGAATGACAATTTAAATGAAGAATTCTCTGCAGAATTCGATGCGAAGGCCAAAAATAAAGATAATAAAACGAACCATAAGAAAAATCAACAGTCCAACAAAAACAAATAGTGGAGGCAAAAAAATGGCAAAGAAGGGTAAAACAAGCTTCAAAAAGAAAAAGAAAGAAGATACACATAAAAGAAATGATCGTGAAGAATATTCAGCCGAATTTAATCAAGTAATTCATAACAATCCTCAGCAGCCAAAACAATCCAGCAAAAGATAATAAAAACTGCTCCTTAAGTAAATTGAAAAAATACTTAGGGAGCACTTATTTTATGCTGTTTTGGCGACTTTATCCCAAAAAAATATGAGAGGTTGATTCACTTGCGAAAATTTTTTGTAATGCTAGGATTCTCTCTTGTATTGTTTGCCGTATCGACCTACCTCCCAACAAGTGTCTATGCTCAGCAAGAAATACCAGCCCATGCTCAATGGGGAAAAGTAGCGATAAAAGAAACGCAGGCAAAATATCCTCAAGCTAAAATCCTCGATTATTTGCATGAGGGAAGCGAGGTTAAAGGAGACACCACGATTGAGAAATTTAAGCTTTGGATAAAACTAAGTGACAAGGAATTCGGTGTACAAGTTCGAATCAAATATGTAACCAATACAAATAAATTAGTAAAAGTTGAATTCCAAGAAATCACTTCATAAAATAAGAGGATGCCTAACTTCAGGCATCCTCATTCTATTAGTTTTCTAGCTTATGAATAAATTCTCGCATTAATCCAGGTAAATCTGGCCATGCATGACCACTAATCAAATTGCCGTCTGTATGAAGATTAGCATCGATATACGTTCCTCCTGCTACTTGAACCTCTGGCTTGCAGGCAATATAAGCAGTTAGCTCACGTCCTTGCAGAACTTTTGGAATAGTCGCGAAAATTTGTGCTGCGTGACATACAGCGGCGATTGGTTTATTTGCTTCAAAGAAATGGGTCACTAGTGCTGGAACATGCTCATTTAAACGAATGTATTCCGGCGCTCGTCCACCAGGAATGATGAGTCCGTCAAATTGTGTTGGGTCTACTTCGGCAAAGGATGAGTGCGCTTCTAAGCCATATGCTGTACGCTCAATGTAAGTATCAACTCCATCGACAAAATCGTGCGATACAGTTTGTAACTTCTTTGCGGATGGTGCTGCAATCGTTACATCATAGCCAGCCTCAAGACAACGATAATAAGGATAAAAAATTTCTAAAGCCTCAACTGCGTCTCCTGCAAGTATTAATACCTTTTTCCCCATGCTTCCATCTCCTTTTATTGTAATCTAGTAGCTAAATTCGACACTTTCAAATAATTCCCTTCTAATAGTATAGAAAAGCTAGAAGAAGTAGTGTAATCGCTGTTAATTGTGTGAGAATCCGCGCCAGTCGACTCTGGAACATTGCCACTAAATGCACTACATAAACAGCTTGCTTTACAACGAAAAAAATGAGGCGTATAGTATTTATTTAGCTAGATAAATAAATGTGGGAGGTCACAATCATGAATCCTTTATTTCATGCGTTATTCCAAAAAAGTCGTTATATAACGAATTGTTTAAATGAAGTACTGAAACAGCATAATTTGTATAGCTCACAATGGACTATTTTATATTGTTTACATAATCACGGATCAATGACATTAACACAAATATGGAAGTATTTGAACGTTGAAGCGCCGAGTATTACAAGAGCAATAACTCGACTTGAGGATTTAGGCTGGGTGCTAAGAATAAATGGTGAAGATAAACGAGAAAAAATTGTTACCTTATCTCCATATGCAGAGGAACATTTGCCTGTTATTACTAAAACCATTTTAGCATTTGAGGAAGAAATGGTAGGGGCATTGACTGTAGAGGAACAGCAGCAATTTATGATTTTATTGGAAAAAATGAAAGGTTGATAGATATGCAGCAAGAGGGAAATACAAAAATATGGACGAAGCGATTTATTAGTCTCTTTTTCACAAATATCTCGGTATTTTTTGTTTTTTATGGATTAGTAACGACTTTGCCGCTTTATGCGATTGGTGAGTTGCACCAGACTGACAAGGAAGCGGGATTGTTACTGTCAGGATTTTTATTATCGGCTATAATCGTTCGTCCCTTTTCTGGTAAGTTATTAGATGTATTTGGGAAGAAAAAACTTTTAGTTATTTCAATTATCGGCTATTTTTTATGTACAGTTTTATATTTATTTATACATCCTTTTGGACTTTTACTAGGATTACGTTTTTTTCAAGGGATCTTCTTTAGTATTATTACAACGGCAGCCGGCTCATTAGCAGCGGATATTGTGCCAGCCAATCGGAAAGGTGCAGGTCTAGGATATTTTACAATGTCTACTAACCTAGCTGTAGTTATAGGGCCATTTATCGGTTTACTACTTATTCAATATAGCAGCTTTAATGTACTATTTATTGTTATGAGTATTTGCATATTAGTAGGGGGCATCCTAGCTGTAACGATGAAAACGGATGATTTACCTAAGCCTAAACACCAAGGTAAATTGACATTTAAATTTAATGATTTATTTGAACGTCATGCACTTCCGGTAGCGGCTATTGCTAGTTTAGTAGCTTTTTCATATGCGAGTGTTTTATCGTTTTTATCAGTGTACGCACAGCAAAAAGATTTAATGGATGTTGCGAGTCTGTTTTATGCGGTTTTTGCAGCGGCAATGCTTATAACAAGGCCATATACAGGTAAGCTTTATGATACAAAAGGGCCGCAATTTGTTATACTGCCGGGTATACTATTTTTTGCAATCGGACTTGTTATGCTTGCATTTGTCGCAGGGCCGGTATTGTTTTTATGTGCAGCCATCTTTGTTGGAATTGGCTACGGAGCGGTGAATACAAGCTTACAAGCATTAGCGGTACAGTCTGCATCACATACACGTAGTGGTTATGCAACCGCAACGTACTTTACGATGTTTGACTTGGGCATTGCACTCGGCTCTTATATTTTAGGAATGGTGGCCGTGCAAGCTGGCTATGGCTCTGTTTATCTAATTGGAGCAGGCATACTAGTCGTTGTCTTTATCATTTATTTAGCGCGTTTAACTTCTTTCCGCGGGCAAACATCCGCTTAAAAGAGGAACTCAGTCTAAGAACGCCACGTCCTGTGGCAACGACTGAGTGATCAACATCTTGCTGACGCTGCGCTTTCGCGCAAACAAAACCCTCTGCTGACGCTGCGTTAGCACTACGCTTTAGCGCAAAAAACATCTGTTGGCCTAAAGCCTCTGGTCGCAATTATGCCGAGGCATAATTAAAAAATTGAAAAAAGTAGCGCATGTATAAGTGCAAAATAAAACAGTTGGGATATCCCAACTGTTTTTCTTTGCACTATAAACGACCATATCCAGCAAAATGTTTTTTCCAGTAAGTGCTCTTGATGTTAGCGACAGAAACACCACCGTCACTGGCGCTAATCATTTGGTTATTTCCAATATAAATGCCTACATGTGAGATACCAGCTTTATACGTATTAGAGAAAAATACTAAATCACCTACTTGGGGTGAGCTTACTTTTTTAGCTGTACTATAAAAACCTGCTGCTGACTTACGAGCAGTCGAAATGCCAGCGTTATTAAAAACGTATGTAACATAGCCTGAGCAATCAAAGCCTGTACTCGGTTTACTTCCACCAAATGTGTATCTTACGCCTAATTGTTTTTTAGCAATTTGTACAATGCTAGCTGATGGTTTAGGTGTAGATATTGGTTTTGGTTTAACTGTTGATGTTGATGTAGTATTGAGATTTAACTTTTGTCCAACGCGAATGGTTGAAGAAGATAAGTTATTCCATTTCATTAAAGTTTGATAAGAAACACCGTACTGATTAGCAATCTTCCATAAAGAATCACCAGATTTTACTGTATAAGTTGCCGCCGATGCTGTGTCAATTGTTGAAAAAAGTACAGATGAACTTAAAACCAATGTAGCTAATTTCATCCTCCATCTATACTTTTTATTCTTTTTCATAATATGTATCCTCCTGAAAAAATAAAAATTTAATACATAAATGATACTAACATTGTAATATTACAATAGTATGTCAATAAAATAACATTAAAGATACAAATTTTACTAATAATAATTAGGAAATCACCCACTTTATGGCTCATTATCTAAAGTCAGGGATGATACAAGGTAAACGTATATCATATGGAAGGAGATTTACATTTATAGGAAGTTGGTTTTATAGAAGATTGTATTTGAAGATGATAAAAATGAAAAATTGGGGGATATTAAGTATCTAAATAAAGTGAATGTAGATAAAGGGAGAGACCGGCTCTTGGTTTAAGACAAGGGACAGTCCCCGAAGTTTAATTTTTTTCTTTTTGAATTGCTTTACGTGCAAGTGCATCGGCAGCTTTATTTTGCGTATCTGGAACCCATTTAATAAAAAATAAATCGAAGTTACTTACAAGTGTAAGTGCCTGCTCCAGATAAGGTTTAAATTCCTCATTTTTCACATATTCTTTTTCCATAGAGGCTACAACAATTTTTGAATCAGAGCGCACTGATACTAGGTTTGAACTAAGCTTGAGTGCTTCCTCAAGTCCACGTACTAATGCAGTAAATTCGGCAATGTGGTTATTGGTCTGTCCTATATACTCACTTATTTGTATATGGTGGCCCTCTCCTTTAATAAATATTCCAATACCACTGGGGCCAGGGTTTCCTGCACTAGCTGCATCAATATAAACTTCTAACATAAAATCCCCTCTTTTTGATTTAGATTTTACATTAATTGTACATCAATAGTGCTTTTTCACAATATTTTAGTTGATAATCAATAATTCCGGCGTTATGAAAATGGTGGGGGATTTCTGTAACTGTCGCTTCACTTACGTTACAAAAAACATCTGTAACTGTCGCAGCGCTTACGGTACAGAAATTAATTATTGCTGTCGCTACGCTTTCGCATTGAAAATAATTGCTGAAAGAAGTTAAATATGGATAAACAAAATAGTTGCTTGTTCAAAATGTTCACTTCATAATAGTAAGAAGCGAAATTTGGACGTGAAAGGAGCGAGAGTTCAAATTGGATAAAGTGACGGTTATGAAAGATATTGATGAATTACATGATATTTATTGTGCTGATTGCTTAGTGATCAAGCAATTACGAAAAGAGCGTGGTAAATCTGGAGCTCATCGCTTCTGTATTGAAGCCTGCACAATAGGAGAGCGACTACAATTTCTTGGAGAAGAGCTCATGAAGGTATATAGTAAATAATGTTTTCACATATTGCAGAAATGCCTTTGAAGTAATCATAGGACTAAATGGACTATGTTTAAATAAAGTAAAGCTTAATGAAAAAATTTTTTTACTCAATTTGTTCGAAAAAAATGGTGATGGTTGGTTACCGAAAAAAAGCTACTTTGTTATTGGTTCACTACCGATAACAAATGTAGCTTTTTCTATGGTAACAAAAATGCGCCACACACTCTAAAATCTGTTTAGAGCGTGTAGCGCAATATCATTTTAAGTATTATTTAGTTTCAGCATAGGTACTTAAGTCTTGGTAGTATTTTGTGAGAGAGGAAGCTGAAATATCGAACGTCGCTGCAATTTCTTTTACTGTCATTGATAGCGGCTCGAACAGCTCTTTTTCTTGACCATATCGAATCGCGCCAGCAGCGATCGCAGCCTCTTTGCGCGCAGATGGTTGTCCTTCAATTAAGTAGTCTTCTAAAAGCTCTAACATAGGAGCTGTTTCACGATCATTTTGCTCAAGGAAATCTTTCACTTGTGTGATTACATTGCTCTCGAAATTCGTGAATTCTTCGCCTTTATAACCGTTTGACACAAGTAACTCCCAGAAGGATAAATGCTCTTCTTTTAAGAATGCGCCAATCTTCTTCTCAGAAGCCTCGAAATTTTTATTAAATTGCTCAAACACCTTCGCGTGATCTTCCGGGAAGAAGATCAGCGTTGAAACAGCTAAATAATGCTCTGATTTTTTTGTACCATCCGGTAAGATGAATGCAAAGACATGCATACCTTCAGGGATTGGTTTATCATTTTCACGACGAATATAAATTTCTTCATTTGATAACACATGTGTAGCCTTGAAATATTTTTCTTCTACAACAGACACAGAACCAATAAATAGACGAGGTTGTGACCAGCCTTCTAACACTTTTACTGTTGAAGGTCTTACCGCTTTTTTCTTTGTTTTCTTTAAGTAACCTTTCCAAATAGATGGCTCTTGATGGAAGAAGAAGTCGTCTAACGCGATCGCTTCAATTAGCTCTCTTTGTAGTACGCTTTCTAATTTAGGCTGCCATGTACCTACATGCTCGATGTAAGCACGAACATCTTTGCGTTCTGGATATTCTAAGTAAAATGTTTGTAGTACACGTTCTAATTCTTCGATTGCTACAGTTTCTACTGTAACCTGCTGTTTGCCTTCACAACATTTTTTGTATTTTTTGCCGCTACCGCAAGGGCATGGATCATTACGTTTTACCATAATTAGAAACACTTCCTTTGAAAATTGTTAGTCGAATTTTGCTAAATAAATTGCATCTACTTAATAATAACGGTACATTTGTATGAAGAAAAATGATTGTCTATTTAGAAATATCAAAAAATGGACGCCCTGATTCTATTATATGAACATATTTTCCAACTTAGAACTAAAAAAAGAAAACCATCTACGCTTTAGAAATAGCATAGATGGTTCTAAGGTTAGTTTAGCTTTTGATAGCTTCCATTTCTGTCGTTAATCGTTCAAGCTCATCAACGAGGTGACCAATGTAAGCAATCGTATCTTGAAGCGGCTGGTCTGTTGTAACATCGACACCCGCCATTTGAGCTAGCTCTACAGGTGACTTCGTACCGCCAGCTTGAAGGACTGCTAACCACTCATCTACCGCTGGCTTACCTTCTTTTAAGATACGCTTGGATACTTGTGTAGAAATTGTTAAGCCAGCACTGTATGTGTATGGATATAAGCCCATATAATAGTGTGGCTGACGCATCCAAGTAAGTTCTGCACCTTCAGAAATGTCGACAGTATCGCCCCAGAAATCTTCTAGGACAGAACGTTTTAATTGATTTAAAACCGAAGCATTAACAGCTTCACCTGCGTCAATTAATTCATATACTTTTCGTTGATATGCTGCCTCTAGTAAGTGTGTGACGAAATTATGATAGTATGTTTTGGACACAATGTTTGAAATAACCCAACGTTTGAAACGAGGATCTTCGTTATGGGCCAATAAATAATTGGCTAGAAGCATTTCATTCATTGTTGATGGTGCCTCGATAAAGTATAGAGAAGGACGGCTATTAAAATAAGATTGATGGGCATGCGCATTTACAAAGTGACCTGCATGTCCTAGCTCATGAATTAGCGTAAATACTTCATTCATACGTTCATTCCAAGACATTAAAATATAAGGATGATTACCATATGGACTTGAGCAGAATGCTCCAGTAGATTTTCCTTTGTTTGTTGCATAATCAATCCAGCGCTCGTTAAATGCCTTTTCAATCATGTTCTTGTAATCCTCGCCCATAACCGATAATGCTTTTTCAACATATTCTTTTGCTTCTGACATTGTTAATTTTGGATCATACTCTGGATCTAACGCTATTTTTAAGTCTGCGAAAGTCATGTTCTCGATGTCGTTTGCTTGTTGAATAAGTTTTGCGTAACGGCGCATATGAGGCGCAAGCTCTTTTGTAATAAGGTCTATTTGACGATTATAAAGTGATCGATCAACATCCTGATCAAATAATAAATAATCGATGATAGAGTCAAAGCCGCGTAAATCCGCCATTGTTTTTTCTTGTTGAATATGTGTGTTATAAATTTTTGCAGTTGTGTGCTGATAATCTCGTAACTTATTAGAAAATGCTTCAAATGCAGTACGACGTACGTTTGTATCAGCCTCGAACTCCCAGTTGTTTTCGTATAATACAAAACTTAATGGATGCTTTTCACCATTTGCCTCAAACTGTCCAAAATGCATATCAACAAGCTTTGTCGTATTATATGTTTCATAAGGTGCCTTAAAAGTTGAGCTAAATGCAGCTAATGCTTTTTCCACTTCAGGGTGCAGCTGATAAGGCTTTTGCTTTAACAATTCCTCTAAGTAAACTTTGTAAATAGGACTCAACTCAGTGGCCTCTTGTAAAATTGCCTCGTCTAGTGCTAGTAATTCACTGCGTACGAAAGAAAATGCACTACTTATTTTACCCACCGCAGTACTGTATTTGGCAGAACGCATTTGCGCTACATCATCTGTAAGATCTGTTTGAATATTTAAATTTGCATAAGTGCCAATAGGGACAATGCTTTTTTGTAATGCTTCAAAAGCTGTTAAAACTTCAATTACTTTTTGCGCATCCGTAATTGTACCTTGATACTTGCGTTCAAAGCTTAGTGCATCCTCTACAAGCTGAACTAAAACAGGCTCAAAATCCGCATCCTTTTCAAATAAATCTTTTAAATTCCAGGTTTCTTCTACTGGTACATCTTTTCGTAATACTTCCATCTATAAACACCCCTTATGTGTAAGTGTCTCCATTATAACGAAACTATTTCGGAAAGTGAAATAATAATAGAGAATAGTTTTAATATTTTTAAAAATAGAATAATAAAGTGGAAACTTATGTTCGTATTGAGTGTAATGGGTGTAAAGAAGGGGAGGAATGAAGTTATCATGCAGTTAGTATGGGAAAAACCAGACCTATATAAACTTAGCCAAGTGAATCAAGATAATTTATGGAAGAAGTTAATTGCGGATTTGTTTGAAGATTTTTTGTTGTTCTTTTTGCCAGATTTACACTTAGAGGTGGATTTTTCAAAGCAAGTAGAATTTTTGCAACAGGAGCTTTTCAAAGAAATTATTGAGTATCGTCAAGGGCGCAAAATAGCTGACCAAATTGCGAAGGTTCATCTGAAAAGTGGGAAAGAGCAATGGATCCTTGTCCATACGGAAATACAAGCTGGAGATGAAGTGCATTTTGTGAAGCGCATGTTTGAATATTTCTATCGTATTAGGGATCGATATGGTAAGAAGATTGTGGCTATTGCTATTTTTACAGATAAGGGTACAAAAAGTACGAACCGGTATCATGAAAAGTATTATGGTACAGAATTAATGTACACTTTTAATAAATTTGTTGTATCTGATTTCGATGAAGAAGAATTGAAAAAATCAACGAAGTTACTCAGTAAAGCATTACTAGCATCTCTTTATTTGAATCGTACAAAAAATGAAATGAGTCTTCGTAATACGTACAAAAGAACTTTACTAAGAGAAGTGTGGTCATTAGAAAATGTTGAAAAAACAGAAGTAAATGCGTTACTTTACTTTATTGATTATTTGTTGAAACTACCAAGAGCTATGACTGAGCAACTTATAAGAGATGTAAAAGAGGAAATTAGAGGGGAGGAAGAAATGTTGCATCAATATAAAGAAGATTTACCACCAACACTTGCTGGTGTATTGGAATTAGAGAGGCAGGAGGGCATTGAGCTAGGAATTGAACGTGGCATGAAACAAATAATTTTTGGGTTATTTGAAAAGGGTGCTGAAGACGAATGGATTGCAGAGGTTTCGAAGCTTCCAGTGACAAAAATTAAGGAAATTCGAAAGGAACTTAAATAGTCTAATTGTGTAGAGAGACAAATTGCCAATCTCTTTTTAGGTTTGTTGTAAGTTTTCTAACGTTCTAATGATGAAATCTTATTGTGTGAAGTCGTTGTGGAACTGCATTTGCCTCCTGTTGTAAGGCAAATCTTCTCACGGGAAGATGTTTTGGTTTTGTATGATAAATGACTTTAAAAATTGTTTGTATAAATGGTAAAAAATGTGTGTATAGCAAATACACTTTGCTACGCATACTAATGGCTAGAATAACTGGCACATTGGAGGAGAAACAATGACACAAAACTTAAACAAACAATTAAATAAACTTGTCGCTACATGGTCTGTACTTTATACGAAATTGCACAATTATCATTGGTATGTTAAAGGAAATTCCTTCTTTACACTACATGCAAAATTTGAAGAATTATATAATGAAACAACATTAAATCTAGATGAAATTGCAGAGCGTATCCTTTCGAAGGATGGGCAACCAGTTGCTACGTTAAAAGAACATCTTGTGCTGTCCTTTATCGAGGAAGCGACTGGGAATGAGACGACGGAGGAAATGGTGGCTACAACCATTGCAGATTTCCAAAAAATTATGAAAGCTTTACATTCAACAATGGGGCTTGCAGCAGAAGAAGGGGACGATCGAACAGAGGATTTACTGAATGCTATGTACCAGTCCCTTGAAAAGCATACATGGATGTTAAAGGCCTTCCTTGGGCACTAATAACCACAAATAAATGATAGGCAATGGAAACTCGTTCATGCATTTCCATTGTCTGTTTTTTGTTGTTTCATATTTGTTGTTTCATATTTGTTGTTTCAAAAGATGGACATATTTCTCAAAGAAATAACATATATTACAGTTCGGAAAAGAATGGGCAAAATATGTTTTTTTTTGAATAGGAAGGGTAGATACTTAGTAAGCCATAAAAGTTAGGAGGAATTGAACATGATAAATGAACAAAACCCACAAATTGAAGTGGCCCATACAAGGGAAGAAATGCTTCATATTTTAGAAAGTATGCGATTAGAAGCATATCAAATAGAGGACATTCATGTTATTGCAAAGGATCCAAGCCAATTTGAGGATGTAGAATGGGGTATAAATGTTAAAACCCATGAAGTAGGGAATTGGGTGGATCAATTCAAGTCTTGGTTTACTGGTGAATCGGCTGTGACGGAAGGATTAAAGCGTTTTGATCTTACAGAGGGACAAACAGCTTACTATTCTCATCTCGTAGAACAAGGTGTCATCGTAGTATTTGCTGAGCCTACAATTGAACCTATGACGACATAATCTAGTGAAAGGTGATTGAAAGTCATCTTCATTCACATAATAGGGAATATTTCTTTAGTATAATACGATAAACAGAGTGAGTGCACATGCATCACTCTGTTTATTTGTGTAGAAGGTTTCAAAATTGATTTAATGAATCGCTTTTTTGTGGTCATGTTTTTTTATAAAGCGTAATACATGAAGCTGCTCTAATTGAGCAACAAGGTTACCAATTAGAATAAAGCTACCACCTATTAATACTTTTATTGTTAATCCTTCTCCTAAAAACATCACAGCAAACATCGCTGCAAAGATTGGTTCCAAGGAAAATATTAGTCCTGTATGTGTAGCAGAAGTAAACTGTTGTGCAACAGTTTGACCTACGAAACAAAATGCACTACAAATGACACCGAGTCCAATAATAGCAATCCAAGAAGACGTTGTATTTGGAAGTGTAGGTGTTTCAAAAATGAATGTTAATACGAGTGCGTAAAATCCAGCAAAACCGAGCTGGTAAATGCCATATGAAATGGATTCAACGTTACGCGTAAATGAGCTGTTTAACAGTAAATAAATCGAATAACATAGTGCAGCAATGGCTATTAAAATATCCCCTTTTTGAAAGGTAAATGAGCCGTGAGCAGTTAAAACTGTAATCCCAATCATTGTACAAACAATTGCAAAACTGACTGCTCTTGAAGGTAATTTCTTTTCAATAAAACTGCTGATAATAGGCACTAAGACAACTGTTAGACTTAAAATAAAGCCAGCATTTGATACCGAAGTTGTTTCTAGTCCGAATAAGCTTAGAACGAACACAATGAATAATAAAAAACCTTGAATAGCCGCATATTTTAAAGTTTTAGCATCGGCCTTAATCATGCGTTTGTAAAAGATGATACCTGCTGCGAAAAATGCGATGATACAACGCAATGCCACCACATTATAAACAGCCAATGTTTCAAGCCCCATTACCATAAAGGTATAAGATAATCCCCAAAACATTGTCACTATAACCATTAATAAATTTGCTTTTCCTTGGATACTCATTATGCTCACCTACATTCTGTGTACTAAAACAGTTTTTAACCTAAAATTTACTATATCTCTTGTATTGTGATTAGTAAAACGAATGTTTATAATAATCAGTATTAAAAAAATTCATGTAAAAAGAGGACAAGACAATGAGTTTAGTCAAATATGAGATTTTGAATAAAGTAGCTGAGGTAGCTAGCTTTACAAAAGCTGCAGAGGCATTAGGATTAACTCAATCTGCTGTAAGTCATGCTGTTT
The DNA here is from genome assembly GCF_056322905.1 of Lysinibacillus sp. G1-3. NCBI lineage: Bacteria > Bacillati > Bacillota > Bacilli > Caryophanales > Bacillaceae > Lysinibacillus > Lysinibacillus sp. G1-3. The sequence continues at coordinate 163,119 of NZ_JBWHYQ010000003.1, read as the reverse complement.
CAAGTTTAGAAAAGGATTTCGGCTTTGCACTCATTCACAGAAGTCGAGCGGGTGTCTCGTTAACAAGTGAAGGAGATGCAATGTTAAGGTCAATGAGGCATGTCCTCGATGCAGAGGAACTGTTACAGCAAGAAGCAGCACATATACTCGGTGTTACTCGAGGGAAAGTGCGAATTGGTGTAATTTCAAGTATTTCGTCAAACTGGATGCCAGAAATTGTTCGGATCATGGACAATCAATTTCCTGGTATACAAGTTGAATTACGTGAGGGAGATTATTATGAAATCGAACAATGGCTATTGAGTGGAGAGGTGGATGCAGGATTTTTAAATGGTCAAAAGTCGAAGCAATTTCAGTTTATCGAACTACAGCAAGATCCATTACTGTGTATCGTTTCTGATAAAAGTCCGCTTTATAATAAAGCAGAAATTGATATTGTGGAACTAGAAGATATGCCATTTATCATGACTTCACATAAAGGAACAAATGATGTAAAAGTACTGTTAGAGCAATATCACGTGAAGCCAAATATTCGTTTTGAACTATCTGAAGAGGTAGGAATCACGTCGATGATTTCTCACCAACTTGGGATTAGTATTTTACCGAAATTAGTGACGAATAATTTGCCGCCTACGATAAAAGCTATTCCGTTAAAACAAGGTGGCTATCGGACAATTGGAATTGCAATGAAACACCATGCATCACCAGTGACCAAAAAGTTTGCGGAAATACTAAGTTCCTGGTTAAAAGAGCAAAATAGGAATTGATTTATATGTAAGTCTTAAAGGATAGCAACTTTCTCTATAAAAACAGCATTGAAGCATAACCTAGCATTACGCTAAAATAGTAATTGTATATTTATCTTCAATCAGCAAATGTTTTTGTAGCGAAAGCAAAGCGGCAGCTACAGTAGATTCCCACCTTTAAAGGTGGTGAGATGAATGCAATTTTGATTACTTTTTCAGTGGGTGTCCAAACACCTACTGAAATAGAGGAACTTAGTCTAAGTGCGCCACGTCCTGTGGCAACGACTGAGTGACCAACATCATGTTGACCTAAAGCCTCCGGCGGATGTCACGGATTTTTAAAGGAATGAATACAAGGATGTTAGCCTAAAACCTTTGCTTCCTGCGAAAACGGCTAACTGACCTGCATCGTTAAAAACGCCACATCCTGTGGCGTTACCGAAATGACCGACATCGTGTCGGCCCTCGTGCAGGCCTAGGCGCAATTCAAAATCCGGACGCAATTACGCCAAGGCGAAATTGATTAGAAAAAAGGTGAGTGTATGGGGACATTACAAGGGAAGACCGTACTCATTACAAGTGGGGGAACACTTGAAAAATGGGATCGTGTGCGTGGGCATACGAATTTATCGAAAGGATCGATGGGCTGTTATTTAGCGGAAGCGGCACTAGCGGCTGGGGCAAACGTATTGTATATGCATGGTTATTTCGCACAGCTTCCAACGAATAAAGATAAAATGCGTACCATTCGATTTGAAGGCATTGAAGATTTAGGCGAGAAAGTTCGACATGCTGTTCAGGAAGAGCATGTGGATATCATCATTATGGCAGCTGCCGGTTCTGATTGGCTCATTGACAAAGTGTATGACCAGTCTGGGAATCTAATAGAGGAGACAGGCAAAATGCCATCTGATGAGCCACCTATCATCCACTTTAAAAAGGCACCTAAAGTATTAGGTCAAATAAAAGGGTGGAATCCGGAAGTTACATTAGTGGGCTTTAAACTTGAGGCAACAGATGATGAGGAATTTTTACTATCCCGTGCACGTCTACGAATGGAATCTGCCAGCGCTCAGTTTATGGTAGCTAATAGCTCACAGTCCTTATACGGTGGAGACGAACCACACTGGATTGTACCAGCTAACGGGAAACCGATAAAGGTTATGGGCAAGCAAAAGACCGCAGAAGCATTAATAGATCTTTTATAAAATGATTAAGCTGTGTAGAGGTAAAATAGACTCTACACAGTTTTTATTTTGTTTTTTTATATTATGAAGACTGAGGTGATATTTACTAGCATAACTATAGATAAACTTCATTTTCTTTATTTCTTAGTAAACAACTAAGTTTTATAATATTTATATTGACAATAGGTTTTCTGAATTATAGAATTATTTCCAAGAAACGTAATTCTTTTATCGGAAGCGGTAGAGGACTTGGCCCAAAATGAAGCTTCTTCAATAACAAATAGTATAGGTAGAACCAAGCAAAGCTTTCTAAGGATAAAGGTCTAAGATTGACGTATTGGCTCTTTTGTACAAAAAATATGTAAAAGAAGGGGTGTATCGGATGACTAAAGAGGCAAAGGTAGATAACAAAAAACTAGAAGCAATTGCAAAGGCAATTCAAAATTTGGAGTTTGGAGAAGTAAACATTACGATTCAAGATGGTGTCATTGTGCAAATTAACAGGCTTGAAAAGCAGAGATTCCCACAAAAAAAGTAAACGATTTGATGATAGGTGAACAGATATTTCTAAGTTGTGGGGGAATTTCCTTAACGTATTTGTAGCCAACATTTTGTTTAGGTAATGCTCAGTGGTCTATCCTTTTTACTTTTTACCATATCTGAAGGGGCTTATCATTTGAATTGTGCTAAAACACCCATAATAAAAAAGACAAAATCAACGTCAAAAAACAGGATGATTTCAACGATGAATCATCCTGTTTTTTTGCGTATATATTTCTTGCAATAGCCTATTCATAAAAACTTTTTGGGATTTCACCGATATGTCTGCGATGATACAGTAAAGGTTCCTTCTGTGCATTGTCAATTTCTAGGACCTGCCCGATAAATATCGTATGATCTCCAGCATCGATTTGCTGAAATGTTTTACATTGTAAAATGGCTGCAGTATCATGCAAAACTGGAACACCTAATGCAGATGTTGACCAGTTAGCCTGGGCGAAGCGATCTGGAATTTTACTTGAAAATAGTGTACATAGATGCTCTTGATTATACGCTAAAACATTAACAGCAAACTTTTGAGCTACTGTAAAATATGAATGTAGCTGTGATTTTTTATCGAGCGACCACAAAATAAGGAGTGGATCTATAGAAACGGATGCAAAGGAATTGACAGTTAAGCCAAAAGGTTCGTTTGCGTCGTTACAAGCAGTGACTACCGTTACGCCTGTTGGATAATTACCTAATGCTTGTTTAAAAGCAGCTACTTTGTCTGTCATTCTAATCACCTCTTCATTGATTTTTGGAAATGAAAAATCTTTTCTGATGAACCATCAGCGTGCCAATCATCTTCTTGTTGAGTATTTATAATTTCAATAATTGTAATATTCTTAATTTTATTTTAAACCAACAAAACTAACTGGTAAAGTATATAATAGAGAAAAAAAGGGGGGGGAGTCATGTCTTTATATTTTGACCATTTAGTTCATCAAGTTCAATCACCTGAGAATACAATGATTTTCTTAAAAAAACGTAATATCCATACAGTTAACGGTGGTCAACATACAATGTGGGGGACATTCAATACGTTAAGCTACTTTGGGTTAAACTATATTGAACAAATAGCCATCTATGATCGTCAATTATTTGAAAATGCAGTGAAATTACCTTATTCACTACATTATACGTTTAAACATACAAACGAGCGCTATGGTTTTTCAAGAATTGCGTTACGTACAAAAAATATTAAGGAAGAGGGACAAAGATTACGTGCACTTGGCTTCGAAGTATATGGACCTGATGCTTGTAGTCGTACAAGACCAGACGGCTCCGTAGTTGAATGGAAGCTCTTGCATTTTGGGAAGCCAGGGCTGGAAATTGATTTTCCATTTTTGATTGAGTGGGCTGATACAGACGAGGAACGTGTTGCGCAATTAAAAGCAAATGGAGCCATTAAGAGCGATCAACCCATATCGATGGAATCTGTACAATTTTATGTAAAAGATGTGCAAGCCACAGTGAAACTATGGAGGGAAGTATTACAATTACCAGAGCCTGAACAACAAGAAAAGTTTATTTCCCTACACTTACCAAATATTCGCCTAGATTTTTATGACGAAGTTACTGCGGCTACAATGGCGCTAGGTCAATTAAATGAAGGGCCGTTTGGGGTTACACTTAAGGATACTGATAGAACGAAGGAAACGCTAGTTTTTCCAGGAGCTTTTTATTGGATCAATAGCTGAGGTTTAAGAGTGTAAAAGATCTATGAAGAACATTTGAAAAAAGGAGCCGTTCATCAAATGAACAGCTCCTTTGTACTTAAAATTTTACAACATTTGACGCCTGTGGACCTCGATTGCCTTCCACCACATCAAATGATACCTTTTGACCTTCTTCAAGTGTACGGAAGCCTTCCTCCTGGATTCCCGTAAAATGTACAAATACATCTTCTCCATCATCACATTCAATAAAGCCATAACCTTTTTCATTATTGAACCACTTTACGATTCCCTGTTGCATAAGCATTCGCCTCCCATGCGCTTGAAAGTAGAATAAAATCAACTAAGTCGTGAGAAAATGTGAAAAAATGCATTTTCATTAAGAACATACATGAATTGTGCAAAGTTGTCAATTGATTGTCGAAATGCTTGTATAACTTCCTATGATTTTTTTCACAATAAAGTCTATAATGGAAATTAACAACATAGAAAGTAGGATGCCAAATGACAACGACTAATCAACCTTTATCAGATCTAGAAATCGCTAATCAAGCGGTGATGAAGCCTATTACAGAAATCGCGAAAGATGCAGGTATTCCAGAAGATGCACTTGAGCAGTATGGTCGCTACAAAGCAAAAATTGACCCACTAAAAATAACAGCACAGGGTGAGGACGCTAAGGTAGTATTAGTTACTGCCATTAGTCCAACTCCAGCAGGTGAAGGGAAGTCAACCGTAACGGTTGGACTTGCTGATGCACTTCATCAATTGAATAAAAATGTTGTTGTTGCTTTACGTGAGCCATCACTTGGCCCAGTGATGGGCGTGAAAGGTGGTGCAACAGGTGGTGGGTACGCACAGGTTGTACCGATGGAGGATATAAACTTGCATTTCACTGGCGACCTTCACGCAATTACGACTGCGAATAATGCATTATCAGCCTTTATTGATAATCATATACACCAAGGAAATGCTTTAAACATTGACCCTCGCCGTATTATTTGGAAGCGTGTAATGGATTTAAATGATCGCACTCTTCGTAAAGTTGTAGTGGGTCTGGGTGGTCCTGTACAAGGGATGCCACGAGAGGACGGCTTTGATATTACCGTTGCATCAGAAATTATGGCAGTTTTTTGTTTAGCTACAAGCATTGAAGATTTACGTGAACGTTTAGCAAGTATCGTAATTGGTTATACATTTGAGCGTGAACCAGTATTCGTGCGAGATCTTCAAGTGGAAGGGGCTTTAACATTATTATTAAAAGATGCCTTTAAACCAAACTTAGTGCAAACACTTGAAGGAACACCTGCCATTATCCACGGTGGGCCATTTGCCAATATTGCACACGGCTGTAACTCGATTATGGCGACACAAACGGCTCGCCAGCTAGCTGATATTGTTGTGACAGAAGCAGGTTTCGGTTCAGATTTAGGTGCTGAAAAATTCATGAACATTAAAGCACGCAAAGCAGGCTTTAAACCAAGTGCAGTTGTTATTGTAGCTACAATCCGTGCATTAAAAATGCATGGCGGTGTACCAAAAACAGCGCTTGTAGGCGAAAATGTTGAAGCGCTTTTACAAGGGATTGAAAATTTAGCTAAACATGTTGATACGGTTCGTACATTTGGCGTTGAACCGATTATCGCTTTAAATCGATTCATTACGGACACAGAAGCGGAGTTAGAGGCTGTGCTGAACTGGTGTCAAGAAAATCATGTTCGTATTGCTCGTACAAATGTTTGGGAAGAAGGCGGTAAAGGTGGATTAGCCTTAGCTGAGCAAGTAGTAGCCGTATTAGAAGAAGAAAATAACTTCTCTCCCTTATATGATGTAACAGAGTCCGTTGAAGAAAAAGTTCGTACGATTGTTCAAAAAGTGTACGGTGGGAAAGATGTACAGTTTACTGAACAAGCTAAAAAACAAATTGCCCAAATCGAAAAATTTGGCTGGGATTCTTTACCGATTTGTATGGCGAAAACCCAGTATTCTCTATCCGACCAACCAAGTCTTTTAGGACGTCCTGAGGGCTTTACTATCACAATCCGCGAAGTGATTCCAAAACTGGGTGCAGGTTTCTTAGTTTGTCTTACAGGCGATATTATGACAATGCCAGGTTTACCAAAAGCACCAGCTGCCTTACGCATGGATGTAGATAATGAAGGACATGCTGTAGGGTTGTTCTAATTGATACAAAAAAATTAACATTAAAGCTGCTTCTTTTTCTTATAGGGGCAGCTTTTAACTTTTTTCAGCGGGTGTGTCTAAAAGGCTTGTATTTTCTAATAGATTTTTCAACAAAGTCATCCTCTCTTATAGAGGTTATGAGCTGTTCTGTTGTATTGTGTAGGCGCTTTAGTTTGGCCTCTGGTGTATGACCAGAGGCCTTTTTTGTTTTTACATATTAAGTTAAATTTACGCAAATTAATAAGGTCACTATTGTAAAAGTACACCTAATCTTAGAAAGAAAAAGTGGATTTTTACGACAAATATAATGGTTAAATAAATTTTTATTAAAAATAGATTGAATTTTCTTTTTATTTTAAATATAATTTACGTAATTTATTAATTGGAACACTGTTCCGATAATAGGAACGAAGGGGAGTGAAGACTTGAAAATCGCAACGGATATTGGCGGTACTTTTACCGACCTAGTTTACACGGATGAGGAGGGAAATCTTCATTTTGACAAGGGCCATACGACTCCAGGTCATTTTGAGGATGGCATATTAAATGTATTAGGACGACATGTAACGGAAGATTCTCTTATTGAATCATTTATTCATGGTTCAACAGTCATTATTAATACATTAACGGAAAGAAAAGGGGGCGTAGTTGGATTAATTACAACGAAAGGTTTCCGTGATGTGTTAGAAATTGCTCGTGGAAATCGACCAGACCTATACAATTTTAAATATAAAAAGCCAAAACCTTTTGTTGAGCGCTATTTACGACAAGAAATCGATGAGCGAATCGATTTTAAAGGTAATATTATGAAAGCGCTTAATGCTGAGGAAGTAGGTAATATCGTACGTCAATTTAAAGAATTAGGTGTAGAGGCCATAGCTATTTCACTAATTCATGGCTATAAAAATCCAATACATGAATTAAAGCTTAAAGAAGAAATTTTAAAAATTTGGCCTGAGGTGTATATTACACTTTCGAGTGAGACGATTAAGGAATATCGCGAATATGAAAGAACGAATACTACAGTTTTAAATTCATACGTTAAGCCAATTGCACACGCATATTTAAAAAGCTTAAAAGAAAAATTAGGAACAATCGGTATTACAGATCATTTGAAAATTATGCAATCCAATGGTGGTACAACTAGCTTTGATAAAGCAATGGAATTGCCGATCAATCTTGTGGAATCTGGCCCAGTAGCTGGTATGTTTGGGGCAGCAAAATTAGGTGAACTTTTAAATGAATCCAATATTATCGCTTTTGATGTTGGAGGAACGACAGCGAAATGTTCGCTAATTACAAATGGAAAAGTAAATGTTACAACAGATTACTATATTGAAAGAAATGAAAAGTTTGCAGGCTATCCGATTAAAACTCCAGTTGTTGATATCGTAGAAATTGGTAATGGCGGTGGTTCCATCGCTCGTTTGGATCAATTCGGCTCCTTAAAAGTTGGTCCAGATTCTGCTGGTGCGAATCCAGGGCCAGTTGCCTATGGCTTAGGCAATACACAACCAACGATTACGGATGCAAATGTTTTTTTAGGAAGACTGTCGTTAGAAAACTTTGATAATCCAGTGTCTATTAACAAGGTGGAGCAATCACTTACTGAAGCCATTGCTAATCCGTTTAATGTGACAGCAGAGGAGGCAGCACAAGGGATTTTAGATATTGCCAACTCTAATATGTTAAATGCCCTGAAACTAATTTCTATTCGTAAAGGCTATGACCCTGAAGATTTTACAATGGTTGCCTTTGGTGGCGGTGGTCCTCTACATGCGATTAATTTAGCAGAGGAACTTGGCATGAAAAAAGTCATTATTCCATATGGTTCTTCTGTCTTTTCAGCACTAGGAATGATGATGACAGAATACCGACAAGATTATATCCAAACAAATTTAATGGACTTTGATCATCATCATCTAGTTGATATCCAAAAAAATATCGATGAAGCTATTGAAAATGCCTATGCGGATGCACCTATGTCAAAAGATCATTATTATTTTGAAATTAATTATGATCTTCGTTATAAAGGCCAAGAACACGCTGTCAAATTGAATGCATCGAATATTGCTATTTATGAAGAGGAGCTTGCACATTTAACAGAAGCTTTCCATATTAAACATAAACAGGAGTTTTCTTTTGATTTACCAGAGACGCCCATCGAGTTAGTGAATTTACATCTTACTATTTACGGAAAAGATGAAGCGGTGCAATTTAAGGAATTAGAATTCTTAAATATTGACGCTTCGACATGTATAAAAGCTACGCGAAGGTTATACGTCAAGGAAAAAGGCTGGGTAGAGGTAAATGTCTATGATCAACAAAAATTAGTACCTGGCTATGTGATTACTGGTCCTGCTATTGTGGAAAGTCCTACGTCTACAGTTGTGATTAATGAAAAACAATCTATTGAAATAGATAAATACGGCAATCTGATTGTAGAGATGGAGGGGAAATAAAACATGAAAAAAGATGTTTTTGCAATAGAAATTATTCAAGATTCTTTACTAGCTATTGGCGATGAGATGTTTGTAGCGTTAGCTCGTTCGTCCATGAGCCCAGTGATCTATGAGGTATTGGATTATGCTTGCGGTTTAACAGATGCAAAAGGCAATCTAATCAGCCAAGGTAATGGTGTAACAAGTTTTATCGGGATGCTTAGTCCGATGGTACAACGTGTCATTGAAAAGTTTAATCATGGGGAAGATTTACATGAAGGTGATGTCATTATTATTAATGATCCATATGTCGGCGGAGGATCACATTTATCAGATGTTGGTTTAGTCTTACCGATTTTTTATAAAAATGAGGTTATCGCTTATTCTGCTAATAAAGCGCACTGGACAGAGGTTGGTGGCATGGATCCAGGTTCATTTACAAGTAATTCGAATGAAATCTATCAGGAAGGTCTACAGTTACCTGGTGTGAAGCTTTATCGGAAAGGCGAGCTCAATGAAGGTATTTATGAAATCATTTCTACGAATGTTCGCTTACCAGAACTATCAATCGGAGATATGTTTGCTCAGGTGGCTGCCTTAAAAACGGGTGAAAAACGAATCACGGAGCTTTGTCAGAAATTCGGTGCCGAATCTGTTAAATTGTCCATTCAAAAATTATTGGACAAGGGTGAAAAAATTGTTGAGCTTGAACTACAACAATTACCAAAGGGCGAATTTTATGCGGAAGACTTTATTGAGGGTGATCCTTTAAAAGGCGGACCTTATCCAATCAAAGTAAAGGTAACCATCAGTGATGAAGAATTTATGTGTGATTTTAGAGGATCACATCCTGCTGTGAATGTACCGGTAAACTGCTCGCAATTTGGCTTAATGGCCAGTGTACGTGTGATGTTTCTTGCTTTACTTGGCGATATTGATGTCATTAATGAAGGTGTCTTTAAACGCTTAACGATTATGACAGATTACAATTCTATTGTATCTGCCAAACGTCCACACCCAGTTTCTATGAACTTTGAGGCACGTATTGGTGCAGCAGATTTAATTTGGAAAGCACTTGCACCTCATTTACCAGAAAGATTATCAGCAGGTCATTTACAGTCGGTTTGTACATTTATATTAACAGGTAAAAATCCTGAAAATGATGAGTCATTCCTAATTGTTGAACCTTCAGTAGGTGGTTGGGGAGCGTCAAATGATGAGGATGGTCAAAGTGGGCAATATTGTATGGGAGATGGGGAAACATATAATCTTCCTGTTGAAATTGCGGAGACAAAATACGGTATTCAGATTGATGAATATAGCTTAAATTGCGATGGTGCTGGTGCAGGGCAATTTAGAGGTGGCTTAGGCGTACGCCGAGTTTATACAGTTAACAATGATGCTCAAAAGGTTTCTGTCAATTTAGGTAGACATAAATTTGCACCATTTGGCTTAAATGATGGTAGTGCAGGGTCGCATAACTATTTGATCATTCATAAAAAAGATGGTACAAAGGTTGGTCCGGTTGGTGTCCTAGCGAATTATGAATTACAAAAAGGAGACCGTATAGAGCTTGTTACAGCAACGGGAGGTGGCTATGGCAATCCAAATGAGAGAAGTACGAAAGCAATTGAAAAAGATTTATTAAATGGATATATTTCTTTAGAGGTAGCTGAAAAACGTTACGGTTATCAAAACTCATAGAAGGAGAAATATATATGACTGTTAAGACATTAAAAAATTCATTGGATATACTTGAATGCTTCGCAACTACAGAAAACGCATTAGGTGTACGTGAAATTTCTCGCATGACAAAATTGCACACAAGTGTTGTGCAAAGAACAATTAATACATTTACTGAAGCAGGCTATTTATTACAGGATGAAGCTACAAAAAAATATAAATTAGGTTATAAAATGTTTATATTTCATGATGCGCTTGCCAATACGAGTGACCCACATTTTACAATCTATGACTTGATGCAGAGTCTTGCAAGTGAAATCAATGAATCAGTATTTCTAACTTATATGGATAAAGAGTATGGTGTCACAACAAAAATTGCTGAAAGTAATAAGAATATAAAGTATGCAGTGTCATTAGGTACAAAAACGCCACTTTACATCGGTGCTTCCTGTAAAGTTATGTTTGCCTATTTGGATAAAGAAAGACAGCTTGAATTATTAGCGTATTTTAATGAAGGGCAGTCTGAAGCGGAACATGAAAAGCTTCTTAATAATTTTCAAGAAGAGCTACAAATTATACGACAAAATAAATGGTGTGTCACTGTAGGGGAGTACAACGAACATGCTTTTGGTATTAGTGTACCATTATTCAATAATAAGAAAGAAATCATGGCATCCCTGACGATTTCCGGATTAGTATATGACTTTGACAATCAAAGGGAGAAATTCATGCTTGAACAGTTAGTGAAAATTGCTCATCAAATTCAATCTCACATCTCTAAACTATAACTAACAATAGGGGAGCTGACACTATGAATAATAAAGTATTACATCCACGGGCCTTAGAGCCCGTAACTCTACTAATGATAGTCTTAACATCTGTAGTTGGTGCAATAATTGGAATACAACTGATTACTACTTTAGGGATTTCTGCGAATACATCGATTGTTGGTGCAATATTTGCAATGATTCTTGGTAGAATTCCGATTGGAAAATTGGTCGCTTTTAAATCAGTGCATAGACAAAATATTATTCAAACAGCGATATCATCAGCTACTTTTAGTGCAGCAAGTAGTTTAATGTTGCCTATTGGTATTCCATTTGTTTTAGGCTATGAAAATTTAGTATTACCACTGTTTATTGGTGTTATTTTAGCGATGTTTGTGGATGCTTTATTATTATATAAATTTTTTGATACAAAAATATTCCCAGCAACAGGTACTTGGCCTCCAGGGATTGCAACAGCTGAAGCGATTAAAGCTGGAGATAAAGGCGGTAAAAATGCAAAGGTTCTAATCGGTGGTGTTTTAGTCGGTATTGTGGGAGCTGTACTTAAAATTCCGATGTCAGCTTTTGGGGTAGCGTTTATCGGTAATATATGGGCGCTTACAATGTTTGGAGTGGGTCTTTTACTTAGAGGCTATTCGGTGCAATTATTTAATGTGGATTTAAACGAATATTATATTCCACATGGTGTTATGATTGGCGCTGGAATTGTGGCGCTATTCCAAGTCGTCATTACTTTATTAAACAAGAAATCTCTTGAAGAGTCAGAAAAGTTTGTATATTCAAAAGATCCTAAGGAAATCAGACAGGGCTTTGGAGCAGGGTTTATTGCCTATTTATTGATTGCGATATTAATCGCATTTTTAGGTGGATTGATGTCACAAATGTCTTTTGGTATGTTGATAGGCTTTATCGTATTCGCAGCGATTGCTGCATTTGTACATGAATTAATAGTTGGTATTGCTGCCATGCATGCAGGTTGGTTCCCAGCATTTGCAGTAGCGTTTATAACGCTTATTGTGGGCGTATTAATTGGCTTCCCGCCTCCAGCACTTGCTTTATTAGCTGGATATAGTGCCGCAACAGGTGTTGCCTTTGCGGATATGGGCTATGATCTGAAAACAGGTTTTATTTTACGTGGGAATGGTAGTGACCCCGCTTTAGAAAAAGAAGGTCGTAAACAACAAATGATCGCTGGGATTCTAGCCTTCTCTATTTCTGCCATTGTTGTTTTACTCTCTTATCAATCTTATTTCGCACAAGATTTAGTGGCTCCTGTAAATCATGTGTATGCTGCTACAATTCAATCTGGTGTGACGAGTGATGTGGCTAAACAATTATTGATTTGGGCGATTCCGGGCGCATTGATTCAGCTGATCGGCGGTTCGAAACGACAAATGGGTATTCTGTTTGCAACAGGTTTATTACTAATCAATCCTATTGCTGGATGGGCTGTTTTACTAGGTATTTTACTTCGAACTATTTTCACTTATATGACGGAAGGGAAAAGAGAATCTGAAATGACTGTATTTGCGGCGGGTGTCATTGCTGGAGATGCTTTATATAGCTTCTTCTCTTCTATTTTAAAAATAGGAAAATAGAAAGGAGTAATTCGATATGGTAAAAGTTCTAACTTATGAGGATGGCATAGCAGCAGTCTATGGGGGCGCGATTCTAGGAGGCGGTGGTGGAGGTCTCCTAGAGGAAGGTTTGAAACTTGTTGAAGAAATTTTCGCTATAGGTACACCTCAGTTAATCGATATAACGGATTTAGAGGAGGAAGATTTAGTCACTTGTGTGGCGATGGTCGGAGCTCCTTCTGCAGCTGATCAATATATTTCACACGAACAGCTTTGCTGGAGCTATAGCAATATGAATACGTATATTAATAATCGATTAAAAGGAATTATTACGAACGAAAATGGCGCTATTACGACTATTAACGGCTGGCTGCAGTCGGTTTTATTGAACGTACCAGTTGTGGATGCACCGTGTAATGGGCGAGCTCATCCAACTGGAATTATGGGTTCTTTAAATCTACATGAGCTAAAAGATTATAAATCTATTCAATTTTATGCGGGTGGAAAAAATGATTTTGCAATTCAAGGTTTTATCGAGGGTGATTTGCAAAATACTGCAAAAGCCGTTCGCCATGCTTCTATTTTAGCTGGAGGAATGGTAGGGGTTACTCGAAACCCTGTTACCATTGGCTATTTAAAAGAACATGGAGCACCTCATGCTATTTCCGCTGCGATTGAGCTTGGCTATAGCTTTCTGAATGGACAAACAATCGAGGAGAAATTAGAAAATGTTATTCGTCAGTTGAATGGTAGGCACATCGTTTCTGGAATCGTGACGGATTATTCGCTAACAAAGGAAGGTGGCTTTGACATTGGAAAATTAAAGGTTGGGGATGTTCACTTAACTTTCTGGAACGAGTATATGACTTTAGCTAAAGTAGGTAATATCCAATCTCAATTTCCAAACCTCATTATGACTTTTGATACGGAAAAAATGATGCCAGTACCGAGCGCTAGCATTAAAGAAGGGATGCATGTTGCTGTTATTTTAGTCGATCAATCGAATCTAATATTAAGTTCAACGATGAAAAATGAGGCTCTGTTACAGGAGATTGATGAGGTTATTAAAGTTATACAAAAAGAAAAGATCATGTAAATAAAATTGAAAATAAATAATAAAAGCTGCCATCATCTACAATATTTATGAAGGTAGTAGGAACGAAAGTTAAATTAAGTAATACTAACCTGCTGAAGAAAAATTAAAAACTATCAATCTTTAATAGTAGGTTAAAAACATGAAAGAGGCTATGTAGTTCATTGTGGTATAAAGGATTCTGGTTTATATTTAGAATCCTTTTTCATAGAGAATGGATTTTAACATGGAATGCCATTGTCAAATCAATACGATAACATTTATTGCGAATTGGAGGAACTAGCGATGAAGGACGAACATTTATTACAGGCATTCAATGTCTGGGAAGATCTAAGTCTTTCTCATGAAGATATTATTGCTTATCAATCACGCTTAAAATATATCCTTGATGAAGAGGCAAAGTTAGAGGATGTTAAGCATATGGCAGAGCAAAAAGGTATAGAAAAAGGTATAGAAAAAGGAAAAGAGGAAATTTCCAAGAACCTTTTAGTGGATGGTATGGATATTGAATTTATTTGTAAAATAACTGGCTTATCTGTAGAGCGTATTGAAGAAATCAAGGAAAGGCTAATCCAAACTAATGAAGATAAACAACGATAAGGTCAACAAGGCTCTTCATATCCTTAGAATCTCCTGTGTTCAGAAAAAAAATTTCCTTTGAACATATCTTAGAAGGAAGATAGGGAATAGCAAGAAGTAGGGAATAGGGAGATAGGATAATGTCTTTTAAATGGAAATCGAAGAAACAATAAAAGCTGCCATCATCTACAATAGTAAGATGGGCAGCTTTTACTTTTTCTTCAGCGGGTTGGTAATACGTAACATAACTATCGTTCCTACTTCCTTCATAACTTATTACTTCATTTACGGCTTAAATGAAATTCGGAAAAATGGTTGCCTAAAAAAGAATTCTCTAGTTTTGTTAGCACGACTCTGATAATTTGACTTTTCACAAATGTTGGCAAGAATTCGATATGCTATTTGTTATTAATGGGAGGAGTTACGTTCACACATACTCAAGGGTATGATTACAGAAGGTAACTTCAATTATTGATACAAATATCACACGCTTGGGACATATGGTCAAAGCCTTCTAGGTCGTGACAACAAGCTAACTATTTGTTCACTTATCTCGTCATGTACATTCGCTATGCGGGTTGAAATAAAGAATTTCTAAGGGAAAAATGTTCACTTTTATTTGTTTTCTTAGATGATTGATTTTCACTATACGCCTATACGCACGTCATCTTTCAAAACAGTATTCAATTGCAAGCCCGCTGAAGTTGTTAAATCTGTCAAAACATAGTTGCTGTACACCACTGAAATAGTGAGCTACAGAACAAGGTTAAATGTTCTGTACATTCACCTTACAATATTCTGAAAAATTTGTCAATTGAAATCACTTTGCGATATTGTTTTTTTTAAAAGCCTCGAGGTTGCTTAATAATTGCCAACTATTCTAAGCAATACAGTATAATAATGTATGAAGGGACTGAACTAAGATTATGAACAATTTAATGGACAAAGTACGGGGAATTTACGAACAATTTGATGCTAGTCATGATTTTCAACATATTGAACGTGTTTATCAAAATGCGTTAGCGATATTAGAAACAGAGTCAGAAGCGGATGCAGAAGTTGTGAAAATCGCTGTGCTCTTACATGATGTAAGTGATAAAAAGTATACCGATAGCAAAGAACAAGAAAATAAGCTGATTGCCGAGCTACCTTTAAGTGAAGAAAAGAAGCAACATATTCGGGATTGCATCGAACAAGTATCGTTTAATGGTGGCAACGAACTAGAAGCAACTTCTCTCGAAGCAAAAATAGCACGGGATGCAGATCGTTTAGATGCAATTGGAGCAATCGGTATTGCACGGACGTTTGCTTTTGGTGGGGCTAAAGGTCGAAAGCTTTATGACAAGGAAGAAAATGCGCGTATGGATATGACCGAGGACGAGTATCGTAGTAAAAATACATCCTCAGTTACCCATTTTTATGAAAAACTCTTATTGCTGAAGGATTTAATGATTACAGAGAAGGGCAAACAAATGGCTGAAGAACGCCATCAATTTATGGTGCGGTTTTTAGAGCAATTACAAAATGAAATTGGTGAGTAATTATTCACGCTTCAAAAAATAATGTGGGTTTATAATTATTAATTAGTTATATGTCTCATAAAAAATCCGTTGTCTATACCAATAGACAACGGATTTTTGTTGGTTTTGTCCATCAATTTATATCAAATTGTGAAATGAAGGCACAAGCGCGCGTTTTAAACTTAGAGTGATTTACTCCACTTTTTTTTATTATTTTTAAAGCATGTGTGAGGAAATTTAGGAAAATTGTTTGGATGGCAGTAATTTGATATAAGACTTGCTAAATTAAATGTTTTTTGACAAACTACAACGAAATTATTTACTTTTTCTAGAAGGTAGAAATTTATGAATCACTTAAAAAAAGATATGTTTGGTTTTATCGATAAGGAAATAAGGTAAATAGATATATTGGAATTATCGAGGATATATTCAAGCGAAAGTTGTGCTGTAATTAATGCAATTGGTATGTCACTTAAAAACAAAGGGACAATTCGTTTCGCTCTATGTTATTTTACTTGTTAACGCAATCTATTATGCTGCTTCTCATTAGGCTTCGCCGCAGTATAAGATAATGCTATTTTTTTGTCTGAATTAGAAGGAAAACATTTCCTTTTATAGAATATTGAGATAGGTGGATGGAAGGTTAGTTTGTCTCTGTTTGAAAATACATCTTTGAAGACAGATTTATTCATTAATGTCTGTTAATCAACACCTGTTTTTGTAGACTTTACACAAGATATGCCTTGCAAAGGAAACCGTTACGATGATGTAGTAATCGAGAGTTTTTTTGGAATTATGGAATCTAAATTGCTTTTCTACAGATTTACGAGCTTAATCTATAATGGTTAGGAGGAAAATAATTTGAAAAAAATGGTTTCGTTATTAGTAATGGTCACAATTATTCTTTTTTCTACTCCAGATGTATTTGCCTCAAACCCGATTGAACCTTATGGAGTGAAGCCACCAGGTGAAAGCTTTACACCGGGAGAGTGGTTTTTAGGAGATACTCCACCTAATGTTGATCCGAATAAACCACCTATTGTTTTCGTTCAAGGGAAAAACGGTAACTCTACAAGTTGGTATGGTAATACAGAGTATCACGGTCTTAATGATATGTATACAAAAGCTTATGAAGCAGGATATCAAACTGTATTTGTTCAATTATACGATGCGGCAGGTAAAGGTTCTTATAGTCAATATGATAATGGAAAGTTATTAGCCTCAATGTTAAAAGAAATCAGTCAACATTTTCACGGAAAAAAATTAAATATAATTGCCCATAGCAAGGGTGGGCCTGATACCCAAGCAGCATTAGTTCTTAATAATGCTCATTCGTACGTTGGTAGGGTGCTTACTTTAGGTTCACCTCATTATGGATCAGAGTTAGCTGATCTTGCTTATAGCTGGTGGGCAGGTTGGCTAGCTACATTACTCGGTGAAAATGATGATGGAACATATTCACTTCAAGTTGGGGAGATGGAACACTTTCGCTCACTAATAGATAATCACCCCAACGTAAGTAGGAACAACTATTATACAATAGCCGGTACTAATTCAGGACCATTTCTATCTGCACTCTGGATGGGTGGTCTATATCTGTCCGATCCAAATGATGGATTAGTCAAAGAGGCAAGTACTAAATTAGCTTACGGTACACATTTATTTACCGATACCTCTCTTGACCATGACAGTATTCGAATGGGATCTGCGGTATTTTCTAGATTAGAACAGTATCTACAGTCTGCTTCTACTGATCGTATCATTGCAAACAAAGAATACTTTTCTCAATCTGATATGTTTCAAGAGTTGGATGTTTCTCATTATTTTTACGGAGGAAAGTTACAATCGTCATATGATGTGACACATTCTTTTTATGTGGATACTGCACTAGATAATGTTAAATTGTGGACAGGGTTAACTAGTGATGAGATAGAGTTGGTATCTCCTTCAGGGATAAAATATACCAACCAGACAATCCAATCATTGGATGAAGCCTCCTTCTTTAATGGCGTAGCACCTCATACATTTACTGGCGTTATTTCTGAGATCGGGGAATGGAAGATAAATCTAAGGACGCAAGCAGGGAATAATGCGTATTTATTGGCAGTTCAACACGGGGGGCCGTCTTTGATAAAGGTGAGTATTCCAACAGTATCATTAGAAACGAATAATATTATCACGATACAAGCTAATCAACAATTACAAAAACTTACATTCGATTTACGAATACTAGATCCAGCAGGTAAAGATATTGCTTCATCTCTACAAATTCAAAAGGTTGATCAACAAAACTTTATGGTGAATTTTCCAGGTGATAAAAAATCTGGTGTTTATAATATAACCTTAAATATTTCCGGTGAAACGTTACAAGGCAATCCTTATAATAGAACCATTGTTCGTTCTAAGTATATAAAATAGACATATGCAATAATTAGAAAAAGACTTTGGAAATATATCTTTAGCAATGGTTGGATTTCGTTCAAATTGATAATCATACAATTAAAAAAGATAGTATAGAGTAATGAGTCACTATTTAAATAAAAGATTTGAAAAATACCATGTTGGCAATCAGCATGGTATTTTTACTGTTAATAACAAGACTTTTATAAAATGAAATAGAATACAAAAGGATTTAATATACCAATCAAAAATATCATTACTTACGCATATCCAACTCATTCAAAACGCGCTCATTCGTATTTTTTCAGTGGAATTTCACATGCTAACTTCAATGAATATGTGTTTGTTTAAAATTTTCAAAACAAAAAAACATCATAAAAGATAGATAATTGTAATTGTTGATTATTTTTTCTTGAAAAATGAGTCAAAACTCTTTTCATCCAATGCACAAAGCATATATAATTACTTATGCTTTTTCGACAATGGGGATCTTGATTTTGTCTATAGTTTATTCGGGTATTAGATCGTGGGAGAAATCGCCTGTTAAAAAACATTGGGGTAACCGTCAAAGGAGCATCAACATCATGAAAGAAGCAAAAAGCGCAGTCAAATGGATTCCTTTCTTCATTTCCCTTGCTGTTGGCGTAGCAATCTGGTTTTGTCCAGTACCTTCAGGAGTAGATGAAAAAGCATGGCATCTATTTGCTATTTTTGTTGCGACAATTATAGGATTTATAACGAAACCGTTACCAATGGGAGCGATATCCTTTATTGCTATGGCTATGATTGCCATAACTAATACATTAACTATTGAAGAGACTCTAAGTGGTTTTGGAAATTCAACGATTTGGCTAATTGTTATTGCCTTCTTTATTTCTCGAGGATTTATTAAAACGGGACTAGGTGAACGAATTGCCTATGTATTTGTTCGTCTTTTTGGGAAAAAAACTTTGAGTCTGTCTTATTCTTTATTAGCGAGTGACCTAATATTAGCACCTGCTATTCCTAGTAATACAGCTCGTGCTGGTGGTGTAATATTCCCTATCATCCAGTCATTATCCCATACTTTCGGATCTAAACCGGAAGACGGGACAGAGCGTAAGATGGGGGCATTTTTATTAAAGGTAGGCTTTCAAGGAAATTTAATAACGTCTGCTATGTTTATGACAGCCATGGCAGCGAACCCTTTAATTGTAAAGCTGGCAAGCGATTCAGCAGGGGTAACAATTACTTGGTTTGGTTGGGCATTGGCTATGATTGTCCCTGGGTTAACAGCTTTAATCGTTGTTCCTTATGTTATTTATAAAATTTATCCGCCTGAAATCAAGGAAACACCAGAGGCAGCAGCTATTGCTAAAAAGAAGCTGGATGAATTTGGTCCGCTGAAAAGTTCTGAAAAACGAATGATCATAGTATTTGTTGCTGTGTTGTCGTTATGGATTGGTGGAGACTACTTAGGCATTAGTGCTACTACAGCAGCTCTTATAGGTCTTTCATTGCTTTTATTGTTAGATGTATTAACATGGGCAGATATTAAGAAGGAAGAAGGCGCGTGGGATACACTAATCTGGTTTGCAACATTATTTATGATGGCATCTTTTATGAACAAACTAGGGTTAATTCCGTGGTTTAGTAATGAAGTGGGTGGACTTGTATCTGGGTATAGTTGGATATGGGCTGTAGTCATATTAGCATTAGTCTATTTCTATTCTCATTATTTCTTTGCGAGTTCCACTGCTCATATTAGTGCGATGTATGCAGCGTTTTTATCTGTTATGCTGCAAGCAGGAGCACCAGCAATGTTAGCGGCTATATTATTAGCAGCATTTAGTAATTTATTTGGCGCCACTACTCATTATGGTTCTGGTCCAGCACCAGTCTTTTTCGGTGCAGGCTATATTGATCAAAAAAAATGGTGGACAGTTGGTTTTGTAGTTTCTGTTGTAACAATTCTGATTTTTGTTATAGTAGGAGGATTATGGTGGAAGCTTCTTAATTATTGGTGAAATAATTAGCTTCTGTATCCGGGTAGAAATATTTCTATCCGGATATTTTTTTGAGATTTTTAACCTTTCTTCATTTTGCATGTAATGGAGGAGATTTATTTGATGGTTAAGAAGAGTTTGTTGTCCTTTGTTTACCTGTCATTTGGTGTTATGATAAAAATGGATATCAATAATAAACTACATATAAAAAGTAGTATGGACATTAAACAACACCTAAATGAAAGAGATGGAAAAGTGTAATGAGTCATTTAATTGTACAAAATTTAACGAAAACAGTGGGCGATAAAACGCTCTTTCAAAATATTGAATTTACCATTTATGAGGGGGAGAGAGCTGGGTTAATTGGTATCAATGGTACTGGTAAATCCACATTGCTTTCTATTTTAGCAAATGAAATCGAAGCGGATTCTATGGAAGTTGACCGCCCGAATAAATATCGTGTTTCGTATTTACCACAGGAGCCTACTTTTAATAGTGGCGAAACTGTGTTACAGGCAGTGTTTGCAGGGGATTCACCTATTTTAAAACTGAATCGAGAATATGAGGAAACGGTTGCTGCACTTGCATTAAATCCGACTTCAGAAAGTTTACAAAAATCGTTATTTAGCTTGCAACATCGTATGGATGAAGAGCAGGCATGGGATGTCAATGCTCTTGCTAAGACAGCACTTACGAAGCTTGGGATTGAAATGTTTGATAAAGAAGTGTTAACACTTTCAGGCGGTCAGCAAAAGCGCGTTGCTTTAGCAAAAGTTTTAATCGAGCCGGCAGATCTTTATTTATTAGATGAGCCTACCAACCATTTAGATGTGCAGTCAACAGAGTGGCTACAGGAAATGGTGTTACGATTAAAGGGAGCAGTTATATTTATTACTCATGATCGTTATTTCTTAGATGAGCTGTCTACGCATATTTACGAATTGGCTGATCAAACATTATACCGCCATACGGGGAATTATGGGGATTATTTAGAAGCTCGTGCTATTCGTGAGGAAATGAAAGCAGCCTCTGCACAAAAGGATCGCAACCGCTATCGCTCAGAATTAAAATGGATTCGTCGTGGTGCGAAAGCGCGTTCTACGAAGCAAAAAGCACGTATCCAGCGCTTTGAGCAGTTAGAGGATAACTTGGAGCGTAAATCTGAGGATGTCTCTCTTGAACTTGGTCTTGCAACAACACGACTCGGTCGGAAAGTTTTAGAGGCTGAAAATATTTCAAAGGCATTTGGCCAACAAAAAATCCTTGATCACTTTTCATTTTTACTACAGCAGGGCGATCGTATCGGTATTATCGGAGCGAATGGTGTAGGAAAATCAACATTATTGAACATGCTAGCAGGGGAGCTAAAACCTGATGCTGGTGAAATTCTTGTTGGTTCGACAGTGAAGTTAGCGCATTTCAAACAAACACTACCAAAGATGAATGAAAATGAGCGCATGATTGAATATATTCGTGAAGCTTCAAATGATATTACAGATGCAGAAGGTGTACGCTATTCGGCTGCTCAAATGCTGGAGCGTTTCTTATTCCCACTTCATGCACATGGAACACCTATCGGTAAATTATCAGGTGGAGAACGTAAACGACTGCATTTATTACGATTATTAATGGAGCAACCGAACGTACTGTTATTAGATGAGCCTACAAATGATTTAGATATTGAAACATTAGGTGTGCTAGAGGACTTCATTGAGCATTTCCCTGGAGTTGTTATAACGATATCCCACGATCGATTTTTCTTAGATCGAATTGCAAAAAAGCTGTGGGTTTTAGATGGTCTAGGGCATGTTAATGAGACGCTTGATATTTACAGTGAATATTTACTAAAGCGTGAACAGGAAGCTGTTGTAAAGGTAGAGGTGCCGAAAGTTGAAAAACCTAAGACCGAAAAACCTAAATCAGACAAGAAAAAATTATCTTTTAAAGAGCAAAAAGAGTGGGAAACTATTGCTGATGAAATAGAAAAGACAGAGACAGCAATTATGGAGACAGAAGAAGGTGTTGCCAATGCTGGAGCTGATTTTACAAAGCTACAGGAATTAACGGCGAAACTAGATGAGCTGAATGCACAATATGAGCATCTGATTGAAAGATGGTCGTATTTAGATGAAATCGTAAACGGATAAGGAGCGATATACATGAAGATTATTACAATTGAACCAACACCAAGCCCTAATTCTATGAAGATTGTCGTTGATACAGAGTTACCTTTTGGCAAAAGCTATAATTTTACAAAAGATAATAAAGATGAAGCAACAGGTGAAGCGGCAGCGATTTTAGCAATTGAAGGTGTTAAAGGTGTTTATCATGTAGCAGATTTCTTCGCTGTTGAGCGTAACGCAAAGTATGCATGGGAAGGTATTTTAGCTAGTATCCGTCAAGTGTTAGGTGAAGATGTACAGGAAGTAAACAATGAACAAGTTGCCAATGAATTTTATGGTGAAGTGTACGTCCATGTGCAGTTTTATAAACAAGTACCGCTTCAAGTAAAGGTGTTTGATAATCAACGTGAGCATCGGGTAAGCTGTGGTGACCGCTTTGTGGAAGCTTTCAATAAAATTATTGAGACTGCAGTTGATGATAATTATATTTTCCAACGTAAGTGGATTGACTATGGTGTACGTTATGGAGAGCTAGAGGAAATTGCGGAAGCCGTAAAACAAGAAATAGATGTAACTTATTCAGAGGAACGTTTAGCGGAGATTATTGCAACGATTAATGATTCTGAGAAAACTATTGAGAAGCAAGCTAAGCTGAAAATTTCTGTTGAACAGTTTAAACAACCAGAATGGGAAAAACGTTTCCAATTGCTTGACCAAATGGCAGATCCAGAGCTAGATGATTTACCACTTTTAGATTTAGCGTTACAAGATGAGCAAATGTCTATCCGTCGACTTGCAACCGTTTATTTAGGGATGATTGAAGATGTAGCGGTTGTACCTTTTTTGGAAAAGGCATTACAGGATAAAAGTGCAGCGGTACGTCGAACAGCAGGAGATTGTATGAGTGACCTCGGCTTAGTGGAATTTGAAGACGCGATGCAGCAAGCATTGCAAGATAAAAATAAACTAGTTCGTTGGCGTGCAGCTATGTACTTATATGAAGTTGGTACGGAGAAATCATTAACAGCATTAAAAACTGCTGAAGAGGATAAAGAGTTTGAAGTGAAGCTACAAGTAAAAATGGCGATTGCCCGCATCGAACAAGGTGAGGAAGCAAAAGGTTCTGTTTGGAAGCAAATGACAGAGTCTCGCCAGCAATAAAACGAAAAAACCAGCATCTATTTGAGCAATTCAAATAGACGCTGGTTTTTTTATATTTCAATTCCATTTTTTCGCTAGGTTGTTTTTTTAGCTTGTTGCTTCCTAGAATGTATGAAGCAGTCGAAGAATTAGGAAAAGCAGATTAACTAGCCTTATTGAAAACAATTACTTCCTAAGATTAAGGATTTTCGTTTTGATTTTCTTTCAGTCATGTTTTTTTCATAAGTTTCATACATTGAAATCTCACAAGTTATTTTTTAGTGGAACAGGAGAACAGGAACATAGGAGAGCAGGGGCATATTCTATATCGGTACCCTTGAAGTTTAAGCTATAAGAGCACAGTGCATAATAAATAATAACAAATGACAAATAAAAAAAGATTATAGTTTTAAAGGAGGGAAGATAAGTGCAGTTGAAATACGATTTCGTAGACTTGCCTTTAAATGAAATTAGAGTAGGCGCTACAGGAAGAACACTATTCGATTATTATCTTAACCGCAGCCATATATTTGCCTTAGCAATGAATGAAGTCTTTGGATATGACATTATTGCAATTTGGTGCCCAATAATACAACACAACCGAGCTTTGCAAATGAAACTATTAAAGGTATATTTAGAAACATCTTATTTAGGCAAACCATATTTGTTCGATCCATCAGGCAATACCCAAACATCTGAATTACTTAAATATGAAGGGGTCATTACAGAGCTTATCACCCCCCAACAGTTTAGAAATCAAATGAAAGATTTGACTAAAATGTATTCCGAGGGAGATTTCGATGAGACTAATTTCGACAACTCATTGGCTCAAGAACTTGAAGAAATAAAACAATTCATACTAGAAAACCCGAGTCGATACGTCCCCATCTTTAGTTATATTGAGAATGCACTTACAGAAAGTGGTTGGAAGCAAGTAGAGAGAAGCTTATATCATCCGGATAAAGAAGAACCATTCCACCGAGCTGTTACCGGGTGTAGATTTTCTGCTACTCGTTCAGTTGGTCAATTCCAACATACAATCGTAATCGATGTATTAAAAGACGGGGGAGTTATATACCACATTGAGACCGATGATAATCACCGTATCTTCCAGACTGGTGTTTGCTCTATGGAACAATTCATCCTTGTTCTAAAGGAATGCGTCGATATTAAATACCCTATCAGATCACAAGTGATGATAGCTGCCTTAAAGATAACGGGCGAAGTAATCTACACTACTATAAATAACAACTACAAACCGCTTTATTTAGTTGATTTTCTCGGCGGTAAACACTGGCTAGAAAATGATGATTTAATGGCCATATCCACTAACTAATCTCTAGTAGATGAGAGCAACTTAAATACACTGACACTTTAACGTTTAGTACAAAGGTTCATTAATAAGGCGCATCCTGTTATAGCATGATTCTTCGCATATTCCTGTTATTCGTAAGAAATAGTGGAGATGGAAGGTGATCTTTTAGTTGGTAATACTTGTGGTAATGATTCGTTTGCCCAAGGTGAATTGGGCGGATCTTATGCAAATGTAAAACCAATTAGGCTCGTTAAGCTAAATTTTTCGGGTTCACCAATGATTTTATCTATAGCTTCAATGAAAGTTAAGAAATTAGATAAGTTCAAAAAGTATCTTATAGTTATACTTTGGGTCACTTCCGGCAGAGTGACCCTTTATTAATTTATCATCTCAAAATGCCCCTCCTTATTGAACATTTTCTTTTAAACGCGATATAAGTCAAACTTACAACCTTTGTTGTATAGCAACAATCTTTTCGACAACAACCATTCGCTAAGTCCTCTAATCTTCCCCTTAAATCTTCAAATGTCGTAGCTCTAACATTTCTGTGTCCAGTCATACGTCTGCTCGTATCCATCTGTGGTTATGTAACCTCTAACATAGCTTACTTTATCAATGTCTTTAGAATTTGAAGCTATATAAAAATTCTTCAGCAGTATCACCGAAATATGAGATGACATTTTGATAAAGCCTATATTATGCAAACAAGTTGATTGGAGTGTAGGTTGAGCGACTCCTTGGGGATCAGCAATAGAGGAACAAAGGCTAAAAGCATCACCTCCTGTGATAACGCCTTCGTGACCAACATCCTGCTGTTGCTGTCGCTGCGCTTTCGCACAAACAAAACCCTGCTGCTGCCGCTACGTTAGCACTACGCTTTCGCGCAAAAACATCTGCTGTTGCTGTCGCTGCGCTTTCGCACAAACAAAACCCTGCTGCTGCCGCTACGTTAGCACTACGCTTTCGCGCAAAAAACATCTGCTGTTGCTGTCGCTGCGCTTTCGCACAAACAAAATCCTGCTGCTGCCGCTACGTTAGCACTACGCTTTCGCGCAAAAACATCTGTTGCCCCGACGCCCCCCGCTGGAACGGAAATCAACCCCACGTTATTGTAATGTCCCCTTAAGTCTCTTTTTATCGAAAAATAACATAATATATATTATTTTTGTGTTTTCTAGCTTTTCACTACTAAACATAAAGTTAAAAGCATTCAATATATTATTTACAAATTGTCTAATGTTTGTTGAGTGGGATAATGATAAAATGAAGTAAATTCAGAATATTCTATAAAATGTAGGAGGCTTATAAATGACAGTAACTAGTTTAAAGACAACTGAATCCTATATACGTGACCGCGAAGCAGTTATTGAGCTTACACAAAAGCTAGTACGTATAGAAAGCGTTTACCGAGAAGATGACCCAAATGGCAATGAACAAGAAGTCGCGAACTATGTCGCTCAATATTTACGTAATATAGGGATTGAAACACATGTTGAGGAAGTTGTGCCAGGTCGACCGAATGTCGTTGGTATTATTGATTCGGGTAAGCCAGGAAAAACACTTCTTTTTGAAGGACACACAGATGTCGTAACTGAAGGCAATCGTGAGGCGTGGACGTACGATCCGTTCGGTGCAGAAATTATTGATGGTCGAATGTATGGCCGAGGCACAAATGATACAAAAGGAAATCTTGCGTGTATGATTACAGCTTGTCAGTCGTTGTTACTGGATCAGGAGGAATTTACAGGCAAGATTATTTTATGTATTCCATGTGATGAAGAAGGGCTAATGCTTGGTATTAAACATTTTATAAAAAATGGCTGGGCAGATAATGTAGATGGAGCAATTATATGTGAGCCAGAGGAAAACAACGTTTGTATCGCGCAGCGTGGAGCAATACGCTTAAAAGTGGATGTTTTCGGTAAAATGGCGCACGGTGCGATTTCCTGGAGTGGCATTAATCCGAACTGGCGCATGGCACGTTTTATCGTAGAGCTTGAAAAATTGGAAAAAGAAGAGCAGGCACGTTTAGGACGTGATCCGATGCTTAATTGGCCATCTATTACACCAACGATTTTACGCGCGCCTGTAAAAGGAGATGCGCAAATTAATGTCATTCCTGATCACTGTATGACGACACTTGATATTCGTACAGTTCCTGCACAGGATCATGATGAGCTTCTCGGTAAAATTGAGGGAATTATAAAACGCCTGCAAGCAGATGATCCAGATTTTAAAGTGGAGTTAACAGTGCTTGATAATCGCCCTGCAACAGCAACAGCGAAGGAGGAGCCTGTTGTACAAGCCATTTATGAGGCAGTCGCTGAGGTAACGGAAAAAGAGCCGAAATATAACGGTGTCCCAGGAGCTACAGATGGAACATTCCTACATGTGCATGGGGTACCGATCGTTACCGTTGGAGCGGGTGATCGTGATATGCCCCACCAAATTGACGAATATGTCGATATCGAAGAATTAGCAGAAACTACAGCCATTTACCGTTTAGCAGCCTTAAAGTTTTTAGCAGGTGATGCACAATGACTCACACAAAAATCGCAGTTATTCCAGGAGATGGTATTGGGAAGGAAGTTATGGAGGAAGCATTAAAGGTACTAAATTCTCTTCAGGAACATGATTCTACATTACAAATAGATACAACTATTTTTCCTTGGAGCTCAGATTATTATCTCAATCACGGTCGAATGATGCCAAGTAACGCATTAGACAAATTAAAAGAATTTGAAGCGATATTATTCGGGGCTATTGGAGATGCTCGTGTTCCTGATGACGTGACAGTATGGGAATTAATTATGCCGATACGAAAAAGCTTTCAGCAATATGTTAATTTTCGTCCGATTAAATCACTACCTGGCATAGCCTCGCCACTTGCTAATGGAAGGGATATTGATTTTGTGATCTTCCGTGAAAATGCAGAGGGGGAATATTCCGATAGTGGTGGGCGAATTTATCATCGTCAACCACAGGAAATGACGATTCAAAATACGATTATGACACGTATCGGTATTGAAAAAATTGTCCAAGCCGCCTGTGATTATGCCTATAAAAATGGCAAAACAAAGATTACGAGCGCGACAAAATCGAATGCTATTATTCATTCAATGAAGTTTTGGGACGAGCATGCTAGAAGAATTGTTGCACAAAGTTCACCAGCACTAGAGTTAGAATCTATCTATATCGACGCTTTAGTAGCTTATTTCGTGGAACGACCGCAAGATTTTCAGGTTGTTGTTGCCTCCAATTTATTCGGAGATATTTTATCAGATTTAGGATCAGCCATCGTTGGTGGTCTTGGGCTGTCACCGTCAGCTAATTTAAATCCAGAAAAGGAATTCCCCTCTATGTTTGAGCCTGTACATGGCTCAGCACCAAATATTGCAGGAAAGGGCATAGCAAACCCAATTGCACAAATTTGGTCACTTGCTTTGTTACTTGGGCATATCGGAAGACCTGATTTAGAGGTGCTAATAGTAAGTGCGATTGAGACGGTACTTCGAGAAGGGGCTGTGAAAACCGCAGATATTGGTGGACAGGCGTCAACCGCACAAATGGGTGATGCGATTTGTCAGGAGATTATCAAAATGAATTTAGCGGCAAGGGGTGTATAGCATGGCAGTAGAGCAAAAGGTCATCATTGTAACAGGTGCTGGTGGTGGTATGGGAAAAGCCATTATTCAGGAACAACTTGCAAAGGGCAATATTGCTGTAGGGCTTGATTTATCAGTAGCTTCTTTAAACGATTTAGCGCACGATGCCTTGCAATGCTTTGAGGTCAATGTCTTGCAAGAGGAGCGTGTGAACGAAGTATTCAAGCGGATTTTTGATGAGTATGGACGGATTGATGGACTTGTCAACGCGCTTGGTATAGCGCAGGCAGCAAAACCGATTGAGCAAGTAACGATAGACGAGTGGAACCGGTTAATGGATGTCAATGTTAAAAGCTTATTTATTACAACAAAGGCAGTCGTTCCTTATATGAAGAAGAGGCTAAAGGGCTCAATTGTCACAATCGCTTCCATTTCTGCAGTACGACCACGCCCAGGTTTACAGTCTTATATTGCATCTAAAGGGGCGGCGGAGAGCTTTACACGTGGTTTGGCTATTGAGCTAGCTCCGTTCCAAATACGTGTGAATACGATTCACCCAGGGCCAGCCGATACGCAGATGCTTTCTCAATTTACGGCACAAGGAGCGGACGTCGAGCAAACTAAGCAGAGTGTCTTTGTTCAATCGGTCCCACTTGGGCGATTAGTGAATCCATCAGACATTGCCGGAGCAGTAAGTTATTTACTCTCTGATGCAGCGAATATGGTTACAGGAACGACATTGCATGTAGACGGTGGTCGTGGACTATAGGAGGGATACGCGTGAAGAAAATACCGATGTTGATAAATGGTGAGTGGATACATGGTGATATGGAAACATTATTGGATGTCATGAACCCCTCTACTGGTGAAGTCATTGCCCAAATTACGAATGCGAATAAAATCCATGTTGACGAGGCTGTACGCGCTGCGCGAGTAGCGTTTGAGAGTGAAGAGTGGCGGCAAATAAAGGCTTATGAACGTGGGCAGCTACTCATTGAACTTGCACGCTATATACGTCTGCATGCAGAGGAATGGAGTTTGTTAGAATGTCGTGATGTTGGAAAGCCATTAACTCAAGCAAGAGCGGATATTGAAGCGGCAGCCCGCTATTTTGAGTTTTATGGAGGAGCTGCCGATAAAGTTATGGGGGATACGATCCCCATTGAAGACGGCATTTTAAATGCGGTAGTGTTAGAGCCTGTAGGAATTACCGTACATATCGTGCCTTGGAATTATCCTATTCAAATTACGGCAAGAAGTGTAGCAGCTGCAATTGCTACTGGCAATGCTGTAATTGTTAAAAGTGCGGAGGATACGCCATTAACTACACACGCTATAACGGAATGGTTTGCGGATAAAGTGCCAAAAGGTATTTTTCAGCATATTACAGGTTTAGGTCGTGATGTTGGGCCGTATTTAACTTCCCATCCTGATATCAATCATATCACGTTTACAGGCTCTGTTCCGACGGGCATTGAGGTGATGAAGTCAGCCGCTGAAAATGTTGTACCAGTAACATTAGAGCTTGGTGGAAAATCCCCAAATATTGTTTTTGCGGATGCCAACATGGAGCAAGCGCTTGAAGGAGTTGTACGCGCCATTATTCAAAATGCCGGACAAACATGCTCGGCTGGGGCCAGACTCCTAATTGAAGAGCGTGTTAAAGAAAAATTCATGGCAAAATTAGTACAAAAATTCCAAGCATTAAAAGTTGGCCCTGGTGAAGCGGACGTTGATATGGGCCCGCTTCTAAATGAACGACAATATACGAAGATTTCAACACTGCTGCAAAAGGCGAAAGAGGATGGCTACGTAGTTACTGGTGGTGAAACTCTGACGATTAAAGGCTTTGAACAGGGTTATTATGTTGAGCCAACAATACTTGCTGGAGTAAAAGCTAACGATCCACTCGCGCAGGAGGAAATTTTCGGACCGGTGTTAACTGTATTTGCGTTTACGACGGTTGATGAAGCAATTACCTTAGCGAATAGTACAGATTACGGATTAGTTGCAGGCGTTTGGTCGAAGGATTTGGATACTGCACATTATGTTTCAAGTCGTGTAAAAGCTGGACAAGTGTTTGTTAATAACTATGGAGCAGCAGGCGGAATTCAAATGCCGTTTGGCGGCTATAAAAAGAGTGGCATTGGACGAGAAAAAGGTTTTGTCGCGTTGAGAAATTATACGCAAATGAAAAATATCGCAATACGCTATGCACCACCTAATCAAATGTAATGAAATGTGAGATGGAGGGATGCATATGGATCAGCCAAAAGAAAATCAGGTGCTCCTAGAGGTAAAACATTTAAAAATAAAATTCCATTTAAAAAATGGTAAGCAGGCAAAAGTGGTCGATGATGTGAGCTTTACGATTCGTAAGGGAGAAACGGTTGCGCTTGTAGGTGAGTCTGGAAGCGGTAAAAGTATTACATCGTTATCAATTATGCGATTACTGCCTATTCCACCAGGAGAAATTACTGCTGGTACCATTAAACTGAATGGTAAAAATCTCTTAGACTTTAAAAATAAAGAGATGAGCAATATAAGAGGTAATGAAATTAGTATGATTTTTCAAGAGCCGATGACATCATTAGATCCTGTCTTTACAGTCGGTAATCAAATGATGGAAGGCATTCGCAGACATCAAAGGATATCAAAAAAGGAGGCGCGGGAGAAATCTTTGCATCTCTTAAAAGAAGTGGGTATTGCCAATGCAGAAAAGGTGATTGCTGAATATCCACACCAATTATCAGGTGGTATGCGCCAACGTGTCATGATTGCGATTGCAATGTCCAATAACCCTCAACTGCTAATTGCTGATGAGCCAACAACGGCACTTGATGTAACAGTACAGGCTCAAATTTTAAAGCTTATGATGAAGATGAAGGAAGAACATCAATCGGCTATATTATTTATTACACATGATATGAGCGTTGTAGCAGAAACGGCAGATCGCGTTCTAGTTATGTATGCAGGCCAAATTGTAGAAGAAGCGCCAGTGCGAGAGCTTTTTATGAATCCAAAGCATCCATATACAACGGCTCTTTTGAAAACAATGCCTAATCTAGAGTCAGATGTTAAACGATTGCCGTCAATCCCAGGAACTGTTCCACCAGCTAATGCGTTACCAGAAGGCTGCCGTTTTGCATCACGCTGTCCATTTGTAATGGCACAATGCCGTAACGTGCAACCTGAGGCAATCCATATTCAAGACGAGCATAAAGTACGCTGTCATTTATTTTCAAAGAAAGGGGCACATGATCATGACGAAGAAAGAAGCCTTGCTTGAAATAAAACATTTAAAAGCGTACTTTCCTGTAAAACGTAAGTCGATGAGGGATGAGAAAAAGGTCATTAAAGCAGTCGATGATATTTCTCTAGAAATTTTCCGAGGTGAGACGCTTGGGATCGTAGGCGAATCCGGCTCAGGAAAATCGACGTTTGGCCGAACTATTTTAAAACTCGTTGAACCGACCGACGGAGAAATTTTATATAAAGGACAGCCTATTCAGCAGTTAAAGGGAAGTAAACTACAAACTTATCGCAATCAAATGCAAATGATTTTTCAGGATCCGTTTGCATCACTCAATCCTCGTATGCGAATAGGTGCCATCATAGAAGAGCCGATGAAGCTGCAATTAACATTAACGAAAGAGCAGCGCAAAGAACGTGTAAAGGAGCTTTTACACAAGGTAGGTTTACCAGAGGATGCTATGCAAAAGTTCCCACATGAATTTTCCGGGGGCCAAAGACAACGAATCGGTATTGCGCGGGCTCTTGCTATTCATCCAGAGTTCATTATTGCGGACGAGCCTGTATCTGCATTAGATGTTTCGGTGCAGTCACAGGTATTGAATTTAATGATGGATTTACAGGATGAATTTCATTTGACCTATTTATTTATTTCACATGATTTAAGTGTTGTAAAACATATTAGCGATCGAGTAGCTGTGTTGTATTTGGGGAGGGTAGTGGAAATTGGTGCGAAGAAAGAATTATATGCAAATCCTCTGCACCCATATACGCAGGCATTGCTATCCGCCATTCCAGTGATCAACTTTGATGAGCCGAAACAAAAAATACCGTTACAGGGTGAATTGCTGAGCCCGATGAATCCTCCTGTAGGCTGTGTGTTTCATACACGTTGTCCCTATGTGATGGAAAGATGTCATCAGGAACGGCCAGAGCTTCAGGAAGAAAATAACCATCAACGGGTTGCGTGCTTTTTATATGATAAATAGACTGAAAAATCAGTCTTTGTGAAGAGGGGTGTGTATGGTGCTTGGAAACATTACAGATGTGCCTGGAGTTAAAGTAGGGCATGCAGAAAATAGTGAAGGAATTACAGGCTGTACAGCGATTTTAGTGGAAAATGGTGCGGTGTGCGGTGTCGATGTAAGAGGCTCAGCGCCGGGCACTCGAGAGACAGATGCACTTGATCCTATTAACGAAATTGAGCATGTGCATGGGATTTGCCTGTCAGGGGGGAGCGCATTTGGATTGGATGCTGCGGCAGGAGTTATGCAATTTCTAGAGGAGCGAGGTGTTGGCGTACAGGCAGGTGTTGCCACAATTCCAATTGTTCCTAGTGCGGTGCTGTTCGATTTATTTATCGGTGATCCAAAGACAAGACCTACTGCTCCAATGGGCTATGAAGCCGCTAAAAGTGCGGTTGTTGGTCCATTTGCAAATGGTAATACAGGGGCTGGTTATGGTGCGACTGTAGGAAAATTGGCGGGTCCTCAATTTTGTATGAAAGGGGGACTAGGTAGCGCCTCTATAGCTGGCCAAGAGGATGTTGTAGTGGGTGCCATTGTTGCTGTCAATGCTGTTGGAGATGTGAAAGATCCTATTACAAGAGAAACGCTAGCAGGAGCAAGGAATCCGAAAACAGGGGAATGGATGGATTGCTGTACGTATTTAGAGGAGCATGTGCAATCGGAAGCATTGTCTGGTACGAATACGACAATCGGTGTCGTTGCAGTAAATGCAAAGCTGACAAAAGCAGAGGCGAAAAAAATAGCCCAGCTTACACAAAATGCTCTTGCACGGACAATTTATCCAGTACACACAATGCTGGATGGAGATACGATTTTCGTGCTTGGTACAGGGAATAAAAGATTTCCGGTGGACTATTTGGGTCATCTAGCTACAAGAGCTATGGAAGAAGCGATCATTACTGGCATTAAAGCTGCAGATAAATTAGCTGAAGTAGAAAGCTATAAAAGCATTCAAATAATGAGCACATAGAGAATAGGGGGAAATAACATGAGACTAAAGAAAAATCGGTCGTTGCTGTTATTGACAATGATAGTCATTTTATTAATGAGTGCCTGTTCAAGTGATGACAAAAAGGATGCAAGTACTAGTGGAAAGACAGTAGCGGATTTACCTCAAGAAATCGTAGTACGTATAAATGACGACCCAGATTTTTTAGATCCACATAAAGCGACAGCGTCTATTTCTTACCAAATGATTCTTAATATTTTTGAAGGACTAATGGCACCGCAAACAGATGGAACGTTAATAGAAGGGTTAGCTGAAAGCTATGCAATATCTGAAGATGGTTTAACATATACATTCAATATTCGTCCGGGTGTGAAATTTCATAATGGAGAGGATTTAACTGTTGAGGATATTCAGTATTCATTTGATCGTTTAATGGGGAAAAACGGTGGCGAAAAGATGTCAAACAGCTTTGATAATGTTGCGTCAACAGAAGCACCAGATGCCAATACATTTGTGATCAAGCTAAAAGAGCCGAACTCTAACTTCTTAAATTCATTAACGGCTCGACAATCAGCTATCTTACCAAAAAGCAATGATGGAAAGCATAATGAAAACCCGATAGGTACTGGACCATTTGCATATGTAAAATACTCGCCGGGCACAAATTTAGAACTGAAGAAAAATGAAAACTACTGGAAAGAAGGTTTACCTTATTTGAATAAAGTGACGTTTACCTTTCAATCGGATGATCAAGCAGCGATTATGAGTTTAATGGCCAATGAAGTCGATTTAACGAGTGTACCTTGGCAGCGCGTAAGTGAGGTAGGAGATAACTATAACTTATCTCATCAAAATAATAATTCATCATTAATCGTTACATTTAATGAAACGAAAGCACCTTTTGATAATGTAAAGGTCCGTCAAGCAATTAACTACGCGATTAGTAAGTCCGATATTATTGACTCAGTGTTTGCGGGCTATGCTGTACCACTTGGTTCAAACATGAGTCCGGCAATGGGGGACTATCAAAAGAAAGGCTTAGAAGATATGTATAAGCGTGATGTGGAAAAAGCCAAAGCATTATTAACAGAAGCGGGCTATCCTAAAGGCTTTAAAACGAAAATTACTGTATCTTCACATAATGATATTTATTCAAATATCGCGCAAATCGTTGCCGATAATTTAAAGGAGATTGGTATTGATGTAGAAATTGAAGTTGTCGAATGGGGAATTTGGCTAGACCGAGTTTACTTTGGTCGGGACTATCAAATGACAACAATCGATTTAACGGGTCGTGCTTCTGCTTATGAAATTATTAATGATTACATTTCAACAAATGATAGTGAAAACTTTTTCAAATTTAAAAATGAGGAATACGATAAAATTATGGCAGACGTTTTAAAGGAAAGAGATCAGGCGAAGCAAATTGACTACTATCATCGTGCACAGGAAATTTTAGCTGAGCAGGCAGCAGCGGTTTATATCGCAGATTATCAAATTGTTTGGGGCTCTAAGAAGCAAGTTACTGGATTAAAGAACTATCCATTCTGGTTCCATGATATGTCTGAGGTTAAAATTTCCAACTAGAAAGGGATGAGTGCTTGATGATGTATATTATACGTCGTTTCATCCTGTTAATAACAACTATCCTTCTAGTGTCGATCATTACATTCGGTGTTTTTCAAATTTTACCTGGAGATCCGGTTCGGACAATGTTAGGTACTGAAGCGGATCCCACACAAATTGAAAATTTGCAATTAGAGCTTGGCTTGAATCGCCCCCTTTATGAACAATATACAGATTGGATGAAGGGATTATTAACAGGGGAACTAGGAAATTCTATTCGTTTTTCAATGCCGGTAAAAGACTTACTGTTTGACAGACTACCTGTAACGATGTCATTAGCTGGGCTCGCCCTCGTAATTGTGTTACTCGTTTCATTACCATTGGGGATGTTTGCGGCGAGAAGACAAAATAAGTTCAGTGATATGTCGTTGTCAACAGTGACACAAGTTGGAATGGCTATTCCTTCTTTCTGGCTTGGAATGATTCTCATTTTATATATTGGACTACAGTTCAGCTTCTTTAAAATAAGTGGTTATATTCCGTGGACGCAAAGTGTAGCAGGAGCGTTAAGTACACTTATTCTCCCTGCGTTAACAATTGCGATTCCGCAAATTGCGGTCAATTTTCGCTATGTCCGTACGTCAATTTTAGAGCAAGTTCAGCTCGATTATGTGCGTACGATTCGTAGTAAAGGGATGTCTGAGCAAAATGTTATGTATAAGCATGTCTTAAAAAATTCGATGATTCCAATATTAACGGTATTTGGATTAATTATGGCTGAAGTTGTTGCTGGAACGATTATTGTGGAGCAAGTATTTTCACTGCCAGGCGTTGGTCAACTTCTCATCACAGCTATTAGTAATCGTGATTTTCCATTAGTACAAGGAATCGTTATGTATATTACTGTTGCGGTGGTCATGATTAATTTTATGGTCGATATTTTATATTCAGTGTTAGATCCTAGAATCCGATTACGATGAGCGAGGTGGATACGATGAAACATATACAAAGATACATGAAAAATATTAATTTAATCATTGGTCTACTAGTCATTGTCGGTTTTCTAATCATCATGATAATCAGTTTTTTTTATACACCTCATGATGTGAATTCGATGAATATACCTCAAAAATTACGTAGCCCAAGTAGTGATTATCTATTTGGAACGGATGAATTTGGTCGTGATATTTTTAGCCGTATTATGAAAGGAACACAAACGGCCTTTGCAGTCGGACTAATGACAGTATTTATTGGAATAATTTTTGGTATTTTAATTGGTGGTATAGCGGGGTATGTAGGTGGCTGGATCGATGAAATTTTTATGCGCATGATGGATGCATTAATGGCCTTTCCGGGAATTATACTAGCTTTAATGCTCGTGGCTGTATTTGGGCCGGGGATTGTTAATACGGCTATTGCATTAGGCATTATTGCCATACCGGCCATTGCCAGAATTACACGTAGTGGTTTCGTCCAACATCGTGATACTGAATATGTTTTAGCAGCAAAGTTAATCGGTGTAAAACCTTATAGCATTATGTTTCGTCATATATTACCTAATATTTCATCGCAAATTATCGTCGCTGCCACTGTGACCTTTGCGACTGCAATGCTTGCGGAGGCGGCACTTAGTTATTTAGGACTTGGTGTGCAGCCACCAAACCCTAGTTGGGGCCGCATGTTAAAAGATTCACAAGCCTATTTAGTGGGAGCCCCTTGGTACACTTATGCGCCAGGTGGAGCTATTACAGTACTTGTATTAGGTTTGTATATGCTTAGCAATGCGTTACGCGATTTTATGGATCCGCGTTCAAAAGCGTAAAATATCAGGTGCTGTTTTTTTCAATAAATCATTGGCCTTCATCGCTATTGACGTCGAGGGGTTGTGAAAAAATAAAATAATTTTTAGTCGTTCAAACGTTAATAGAGTGTTTGACGGACAATTAATAATTGTAGTGTTTGATATTTTCCGTATTATCTTCCGCGAAAGTAAGAAAGCATTTTGCATTATGCAAGGTGCTTTTTTCTTATATCATCCGAACCCTCTTACTCCGCTTAGTCGTAAGTATGTACCCAAAAGAAAAAGACTGTCAAATTTGACAATCTAATCAAGTGCTTTGTGAGCTGTTTTCTTTGCTTTTGTAGCAAAGGCAAGGCGGATAAGCTGAACAATCAAGGTAACACCTGAAATAGCTATGACGGCAATATAAATTATACTTAACAATTCTCTTTCTACCTTTTGCTAATTTGTTACTGCTCTAAAAACTCAGTAGCTTTTTTATATTTTTCAAGTCGCTCTAAATCCTTATCGGTTATGCTTAGAAGCCGGGAGCGGTCTGAATTATGTTTTAAGTCCGCTAGTTTTACTAATCTAGCAATAGGGGAGGCTTTAACTTGCCTCAGATAATCAAAATAAGGTGTATTTCTATCTTTGGTTAAGACTTGCACAGCTTTAATCACATTATCAGGTATTCCAGCGTTCTTAAAGTCATTTGCTGTTATCTTTGTATCTTCAAGAACATCATGCAAATAAGCAGTAGCTTTTTCTTCCGCAGATTTCACAAAGCTGGCGACTGTTTCAGGGTGTTTAATGTAATCAACGCCTGCTTTATCAACTTGTCCAGCATGAGCCTTTCTAGCTATCTCATGGGCTATCTCAACATAATCAGGCAACATATAGCAGACCTCGCTATAACTTTCATTTTATCATACTATTCGCTCGCTAACTAATGCTTAGAGTGCCAAAAGGGTGTAATTCAAGGGCTGTTAACGTTATATTAAAATAGGTATTCTTCGCAAAGGAAGACGGTTCCAAATGCTCAAAAAGCACGAGGAATCACCTTTAATAATTTCGTTTATGCCCTTTTTTTACGTATTCCCAATCAGTTTCAATGTTTTGACGAATACGAATTAAAAAGTCTTGAACACTGTCCATTTCTTCAGGAGAAAAACCATCTAATGCTCTAGCATTCGAATAGTCTCCTTCTCGCTTTAAAAATGGATAAATCTTTAAACTTTTTTCTGTTGGGAAAAGCTGTTTGTTTTTCTTGTTACCAACTTCACTACGCTTTTCTACAAAACCTTTAGTCTCCAACTTTTGAATAGCTCGAGAGGCAGTTGTGCGATCTACCTTCAATAGTTCAGCAACCTTTTCTTGAATAATACCAGGGTTTTCACAGATGCGAGTGACAAACAAATACTGTCCCTTTGTTAAATCAAGTTCTTTAAACTCAATATTACTAATGGAATCAAGTGCCCGAGCAATCGCACCAATATCTCGTAAAATTTCCTTCATTGATTGCCTCCGAAAAATATTGTATTTGCAATAAAAAATACTCTATACTATATATTATCATCCATGAAGGGAAATTTCACTTCATATCTACAGGTGTTTTTCTTTTCCAAGCAGAGGAGAGTACACTCCTTAAACAGAAAAAATGAGGAGGAATATAAAAATGAACACAAAAAAAATTACAGATGAAAAAGACTTACAAACAGCGTTTTCCATTCGTCAAAAAGTTTTTATTGAGGAGCAAAAGGTGCCAGAGGAAGAAGAATATGATGAATTCGACACGCTAGATGCAGCATGTGATCATATTCTTGTGTATTATAACGATCAACCTGTTGGTACTGGTAGACTGCGAGTTGTTGATGGCTATGGCAAACTAGAGCGTATATGTATATTAATAGAATTCCGCAAATTTGGTTTAGGTAAAGTAATTATCCAACGTTTAGAGGAAATAGCAGTAGAAAAAGGTTTAACAAAATCAAAATTAAACGCGCAATCTTATGCAGAAGGCTTTTATGAAAAATTAGGCTATAAACGTGAAGGTGAAGAATTTATGGATTGTGGCATCCCGCATATTTTAATGAAAAAACAATTTAATTAGGCGTAGGATACTCAATATATTAAAAATAGCAAACTAAGTTTTATGTTAGTTTGCTATTTTATTTTAGTGCAATAACTCTTTTATTTTTTCCCATAATGGCATAATTTCTTCTTTAGTCGGCACATTTTCAAATATCCAATCTGATTCATTATTGAAGGCGTTCACTAATTTCTTAATGGCCATTTCGTGTGTGACAAGGCTCATACAATTCATAATATCGACTATCTCATTTAAGGGGGCAGAGGGAAGCGAATTATATATCGCTTTAAGTCCAAGTAAAGCTCGCTCAGGGCAATATTTATGTAGGAGTACTTTAGCGAAGTGTTCTAAACTATTCCGCAATAAATGAATACACCAAATCTCATTTCCGCGTTGAGCACTCCAATAATATTGATACAAATACCAGACAGTATCATCTACAGCATCTTGAAATTCAAGTGGAGTTAAAGCCATAGTTGTACTTTCCAGTTTAGCTGTAAGGATTCCATTCGGATCAAATAATATTTTAATAGCATCGTTATTACTTATTTCAGAGGGAGCTACGGTAAATAAATCGACATGAATCAAATCTTCATATACGACTAGTAGCTGTGGGGCAATAATATAAATGTCATCAACAAATAATGTATCCTTATAAGTTACAATATGCTTCTTGCGATTGGGCAAAAATGCTTCAATATTTTCTTCCTTCACAACGCAGTACATATCGATATCTGAAAATTCATCATGCTCCTCTCTAGCTATGGATCCTCTTAAAAATACAGCTTCAACAAATTGATCATCTTTTAAACTTTCGAGTAAAATCTCAACAACATGATCCAAATTCAAGTGTATCCTCTCCTTCTATTAAAACAGGCTACCCAATAATGTTTTGAGTAGCCTTATTTTGTTAGACTTCTTTTACAACGGTGTCTGAGAAGTGATCGTGAGGTAGAAGTTGTCCGTTTTGTTGTTCGAACGCTGTTGGATTTTTCAAGTAGTAGAAAAGGCTGATTGAGTCACGGTATGCCATTCGTTTCAGAATTTGAGCAGAAGTGAGCTTAGTCCCACTTTTATTCTCAAGTGCTATCCCCATTTTTTTATAGCCAACGGTTTGTCCATTATTACGTAATTGTGCAAATTCAAGTGACCACATAACGGCTGTTGGTGTGACAATGGCATGAATAGCCTCATTTTTTATTTTTTTCCGTAGGACATATTCCACTCCAGCTGTGACAGCCGTTGAAATTGCCATATCAATTAGAAATGCTTTTGTTCGTTTTTTAGTAATAGATTTCATCGGAGTACCTCCTCATAAGTTTCAAAGGAATATATTATCTTTAAATGGCAACTCTTGCTTAGTAAGGTAAGAGGGTATGGCCCCATGTTTTTCTGTCGAAGCTCCCGCATAGCTATTCGCGAATGTAAGGAGGGAGGTAGCTTGCTGCTGACAAAAGTCGACTAGATTGTTCGCTGTAATCTGCTTGCTAAGGAAAATGGCTAACAATGCACCGATGAAGGCATCACCTGCTCCGGTTGTATCAATCGCTTGAACCTTGTCAACTGGTACTTTAACGTGAAGGTTTTTCGTATAAAGACTTGCACCTTCTGCTCCACGAGTAATGATAAGTACTTGTACTTTCCCTTGAAATAATGAATGGACGGCTGATTTTTCATCATCAATCGCTGTTAAAAATAAAAGCTCCTCTTCAGACAATTTAACGATATGGGCCTTTGGTAAAAATTCTAAAATGGTTTGACGACATGCCTTCACATCATTCCACAGTGGCAAGCGAACATTTGGATCAAAAGAAACAAGACTCCCTGCCTGTTGAGCTTGTTCTATCAGGGCCACATGTGCATGTTTCATTGGGCTTTCCACTAAATTAACTGAACAAAAATGAAGAATATCTTTATCTCTTAAAAGATTAGGTGGCAGTTGCTCTTTGTTGTAAAGTAAATCAGCTGCGTGGCGGCGATAAAATAAGAAATCACGGGCTCCATCACCAGTCAATGAAACAAAGGCTAGACTTGTTTCACCCTCAACAGTTTGAACAATATAGTTCGTATCGACATCGGCTTTCTTTAATGTTTCTACTAGAAAATCTCCAAAAGCATCCTGACCTACCTGTGTAATGAGGGCCGCTTGTTGCTCAAGCCTTGCACAAACAGCTGCAACATTGGCAGGGGCCCCACCAGCATTTTTAGTAAATTGCTCAACTGCAACAAGGGAGGCATTTTGTTCAGTAGGTGTAAAATCAATTAATAATTCACCAATTGCATAAAGTTTACTCATGGAAAAACCTCCTTTATTTCAATTTCGTCCTAGATAATTGGTGCTGTCGCGCAGAAAAATTGCCATAAGGAATGGCTATCCGCCGTTATGCGCATTGACTCCGTCGTTAAGCCAGTCGGTTCCGTCGCCTTCATTTGATTCCGTCGCTCAGCAAGACACTTCTTTCACCTTGCCCTCACATACTTAGACTGAATTCCTTATTTCAGCATTGTTTAGATATCCGAGCCAAACCGTATTCACCTTTAAAGGTGGGGGGATTCCGTAGCAGACGCTTCGCTTTTGCTACGAGGCATTCGCTTTTTCTTTGGTACGTAAATAGTGTAGAAAATACCGCCGAAAATTAATACAATACCAGCTGTTTGCATAAAGCTCGGCATAAAATCAAGCAACAGCATATCAAGCAATATTGCCACAACAGGGTCAACAAATACTAATACTGAAACTAGTATGGTAGAGAGGCTACGAATACTATCAAAAAATAAATAGTAAACAAATCCTGTATGAATAAAACCTGTTCCTAAAATATATAGCCAGTTTGTAGTCGTTAAATCTCCAAATAACGAAAAATTAACAAATGGCAATAGTATGATAATTCCGACCGTTGTTTGGATATATGTTAATGCGTAGGAGCTAAGCTTTGTGATCGTTTTACTTGTTAGCATCGTAAATGCGTAAAATAATGCAGACAGTAATGCCCATATAAAACCTGATTTCATAAATTCAGAGAGGGACATAAAATTATTTAAACCGATAATAAACATACTACCGATAAAACAAGTTAGTGTTGCTAGTAACGCTTGAATAGTCATTTTTTCTTTTAAAAATAATGCGCCAAAAATTAATACGAATATTGGTGCTAAATTATAAATAGAAATGGCAATGGAAATCGACATTTCTTCAAAGGCTTTAAATAAAAATACCCAGTTTAAGACAATAAAGACACCGCATAGAAGTGTACGTAAAATTTCTTTTTTATCCCATTTTTCCGTCTTATGACCACCAGTGATAAGCCACATTCCGCCAAGGAAGAGGGTAGCGCAAATACATCTAATAAATACTAGCTCGATTGCAGGTACACCCGTATGAACGGTGAAAAATCCAATAGAGCCAAAAAGGGCCATTGAAACAGTTAGTTTGATAATCGCTGAAATGTTCATATAAAACCTTCTTTCTATTAAAATTTTTGACGCTTGTGAAAATATTAACGTTTATTTCGCCCCATTATTAAAGTTCTTCACTCATGTAGAGGTTAGAACTACTCGGTTAGGAGTAGAATCCGCCATGTCCCTCTATAAATCTTTCAATCCTAAAGCTTCATAAAATAAGCGAAGAAAGCCGACAGTGTACGTACGTCAACTGTCGACTTTTCATTGTTCTACAATTATTCTCGGATTTGGCCGTTACCGTGAATGAAATACTTTGTAGATGTTAACGCAGGTAAACCCATTGGTCCTCGAGCATGTAATTTTTGCGTACTAATGCCGATTTCTGCACCGTAGCCAAATTCAAAGCCATCTGTGAAGCGAGTGGATGCATTGTGATAAACAGCAGCAGCATCCACGCTATGTAAGAAAGTATCTGCTGCTAACTGATTCTCTGTCATGATGGCTTCAGAGTGGTTCGTGCCATATTTATTAATGTGCTCAATTGCTTCATAAACGTTTTCCACAATTTTAACGCTAATCTTTAAATCTAAATATTCAGTTGCATAGTCTTCTACAGTTGCTAGTTGCGCGAAATCAAGAGCTTGACAAACAGTATCATCGCCGATAATTGTCACACCAGCTTGATGTATAGCACTTAGTAGCTGTTTGCCGTGCTCATGAAACCATTCAGGATGAATAAGTAAGCTTTCTGCGGCATTACAAACAGAAGGGCGCTGTGTTTTTGCATTGATGCAAATCTTTTCTGTTTTTAAGTAATCGGCCGTTTGGTCTACATAAATATGACAGTTGCCAGCACCTGTTTCTAGTACTGGTACAGTGGCTTCGTTTACTACTAAGTCAATTAGTGCCTTTCCGCCACGAGGAATTAAAACATCTAAGTATTCTTTTAAATGGAATAATTCTTTGACAGTTTCACGATTTGTATCCTCGATTAATTGCACAGCGTCCGCAGGGATAGACGTTTTGCTAAGTGCACGATGAATACTTGCCACTAGCGCTACATTCGAAAATTTAGCAGAAGAGCTACCACGTAAAATGACTGCATTGCCTGTTTTTAATGATAATGTTGCCGCATCTACTGTTACATTAGGGCGTGCCTCGTAAATCATCCCGATAACGCCAATTGGTACTAAACGCTTTTCAATTAGTAATCCATTTTCTTTTTCTATTCGTTCTAAAAGACTACCAACTGGATCATTTAATTCAACTAACAAGTGAATAGCACTTGACATTGCCTCTACTCGTTCTTTGTTTAGCATAATGCGATCGAGGGTAGAAGCGGGCATTCCTTGTTTCTCGCCGTTTGCTAAATCCTTTGCATTTTCAGCAATGATCGT
This sequence comes from Lysinibacillus sp. G1-3, assembly GCF_056322905.1. Classification (NCBI taxonomy): domain Bacteria; kingdom Bacillati; phylum Bacillota; class Bacilli; order Caryophanales; family Bacillaceae; genus Lysinibacillus; species Lysinibacillus sp. G1-3. The sequence continues at coordinate 119,071 of NZ_JBWHYQ010000003.1, read as the reverse complement.
ATCTTGGTCGATTAGTAATTGCTCAGCAATTTTTGTGAGAGCCTCATTTTTCTCGCAAGTTGTTTTAATATTTAAAATATAGCTTGCGGCCTTAGCTAGCTTTCCTTTTTGTTGAACTTCACTCGTCATGTGAATTCCTCCTTAATTTGTTTAAATTTTTAGCCATTTATCTCGATGAATGACCTCAATGGGATAGTTCGCTAACTCATCTGTACGTTTTCCCATCGCATGTGCTAACTCTAGGGAAGAATATAAGACCTCACCACGGCCAAGCAGTCCCTTGTCACTATAGACTTCGACAACGTCGCCATTTGCGAAGTCGCCTTCGACACGATATACACCAGCAGGCAACAAACTTTTCCCATTTGCCAATAATGCATGTTCTGCACCGCTATCTATAAAAATTTTACCAGATACTTCCGTTAGTGCAATCCACTGTTTATTATTCGTTAAAACAGCAAGTGCGTCATGCTCAACATACGTACCATCACCACGTCCTTCTACTATATCGACAAGCTTACTAGCACCGTGACCAGTTCCAATAAACACCTTGACACCTGCATTTAAGGCTGCTCGAGCTGCCAGTAATTTGGATTCCATACCACCTGTACCGACCTTAGAGCCTGAACCATCTGCAAAGCCAAGCATCTCATCAGATACCTCTGTTAAACGATCAATACGTTGTGCATCAGGATTTTTAGATGGATTGGCATTATACAAGCCATTGATATCAGTTAAGATAATGAGCTGATCGGCATGTATAAGACCACTTACAAGTGCTGATAACATGTCGTTATCTCCAAAGGTTAATTCGCTGACAGATACCGAATCGTTTTCGTTAATGATAGGTAAAATGGAGCGTTCTAATAATTCCTCAAATGTGGCACAGGCATTTTTATAACGCTCTTTTTTGGAAAAATCAGTGCGAGTAAGTAAAATTTGAGCAGGCACAATATCATAAATGCTAAATAAAGCATTGTAGGTTTGAATCAGTAAACTTTGCCCAACTGCTGCTGCAGCCTGTTTACCTTTTAATGTGACGGGACGAGAAGGGTAGCCTAGCTGTTTAAAGCCCGCTGCTACTGCGCCTGATGAAACAAGCAATACTTCATGCCCGTATTTTTTTAATTCAGCAATCGCTTGGACATGGTCCATTAAACGTATTTTATCAATTTCACCTTTTGCATTTGTTAAGGAGCTACTCCCAATTTTGACGACAATTCTTTTTCTTTCCATAGCAATACCTCCAATTCGCCATTACACTTGTACTTTGATTTAAACTTTAGCAGCCACAAAGATTTCGCTAAATTAAAAAATAAAAAAACCTTTTCATCCTAAAAAATTAGGACGAAAAGGTTTACTTTCCGTGGTACCACCTAGATTGAACATCATTGACATTCCACTTTACTCATAACGCTTGAGACTGCGCCTAGTTTGCTAGGACGATTTACGAAGTAGGTTCTTTAGTCTTTCTTGTACAATGCCTTACAGCCGGTGGGCATCGCTCTCTGATCAAGCAGTTTCTAGGTACTAATCTTCGCTCGCTTATATTGTATAATTCAATATCTTTTTTGAATGGACCTTCATCAATTCTTTTGTTTGGAGTCCGATTTCTATAAAGAATGCACTACTTTAGCATGTCTGTCAAGCCGATTAGGAATGTTAATAGAAAGTTTTGAAAAAAAGTAGGTATTACTGAACAATCGAGAGTAACGTGTAGGAGCAACATAACCTTGTTTACTTAAACCACCAGATTGCGATTAATAGTGGGAGCATCGCTAAAACAATCACGAAAGAACTCCATACTATTTGTTTTCCTGAAGACATATTTTTCGGTTTAATACTCATTCGTTCATATAGTTCGTTGATGGAACGTTGTTCTTTCGCATAAAGCATAGTTTGAAATTCATCGTAATCTTGAATATAACTTGAGGGAGGGCGAGGGCTAAAGCGTAAACTTCGAATATCGTCTGTAATCTCTTTTTCACCCATCCAATAAGTAATAACTGGCGCTAACCCTGAAGTTTGCGTGGCCTGTACCCTGATGTCATGTGTTTTCATTTTATAATAGACATTTCCTTGCTCGTCTTCATATTGCTTTACAATATCGCTTACTGCCATCAACTAACACCTCTTTCTCCCAAATAATCCGACTTTTAAGTTATGATAATATTTATTATAATGGATTAAGGTAGAAAAGTATTGCTGAAACGAGCAGAATTGGGTAAAGGTTTTTTGTGAAAATTTAGAAAAAGTATATATGTATATAGTATAATGTAAAAAATACATTTTATGGTTATTATTTTTGAAAAGTAATTGTTCTACTAAAAGTAGAGTTAGTCGGAATAGAAATTAATCTCACTGATGATGAATATTTTTGTAAAAAGTAATAGAAAGAAGGGATAGTATTGGCATTTTCAACCTTAATGGCGTTTTTAGGAGCGTCAATTATTTTAACTGTAATGCCAGGGCCAGATAATTTATTTGTTCTTGCACAAAGTATTGCGCAGGATAAAAAGGCTGGTATAGCAACATCACTTGGCTTATGTACAGGTTTGCTCGTTCATATAGGTGCGGCGGTTCTCGGTATCTCGGCTATTATTTATCAATCCACAGTTATTTTCTCTATTGTTAAATTTGCAGGAGCGGCGTATTTATTGTATTTAGCATGGCAGTCGTTTCGTGCGAAAGGTGATCCATTCACAATGGAACAGCAAAATGTACAAGCCTATGTGACGTTATATCGAAAAGGTATTTTAATGAATATTTTAAATCCAAAAGTTTCTTTATTTTTCTTAGCGCTATTGCCACAGTTTGTAAATCCTTCTAATGGCCATGTAGGTTTACAGATGCTAGTTTTGGGTATTGTATTTTTAGTACAAGCGCTTATTCTATTTTCATTATTTAGTATTTTTGCCGGTAAAGTAAGAAAAGTAATTATTGGGAAGCCTGCAATTGCTAAACGATTAAATATGATTCAAGGTGTACTTTTCACTTTTATTGGAATACAAATAGCGCTAAGTAAACAGTAAATTGGGGGATTTTCATGGCAATTTTACATATAACGTTTAGCTTATCTACGCAAGGTTCAATTAAACATGCAATACGACAACATCATTTACAACGAGAGGAGTCAGTGCTTAGTGTCAATGAGATTTTCTCGATTGGTCCGCTAAGTAGCTCAGAAGTACGCAAAAGCTGGTTACGAGCCAATATTTTTAGGGACAGTGAAGAACGTGAATTGAACGATGATCTTCATAAAGAATGGAAGAAAAAAATTGCAGGTTTACCGTGTGATGTTGATGTCTGGGTATGGTACAGCCAAAGCACTCATGAAGAGATTGGGTTACGTTATGTCATGAGAGAGTTGATCAATAAATGTAGTATGGTATATGGGATTGATGCCACGGATGGCTTGAAACGTGTACAACCAAACATGACGATTCGTCAAACAGGTGAGCTTTCGCCAGACTTGCTTATGAAGCTACGTTCTGAGGCAAAGCGTTTTTCAATTGATGAGTGTCAGCAACTTGCTAATGAATGGGAAGAGCTAAAACAAAACCCTAGTACATTGCGAGTTTGGCAAGATGGAATTGTCCATGTAGCGGAAGATGCATTGGATCCTATCATTATAGAATGTGCCGAAAGAGCTCATGCAGAACTAAATGAGGAATGGCTTAAACCGATGCGTATCATCGGTGAAGCAATTGGTTCAATTGATGAGTATTTAGGTGAAGAGTTTGTGGAAAAACGACTAATGACACTTGCAAAGCAGGGACTTTTTGAGTTTGATGGAGATACAACAGATATGTATTCGTATCAAGTAAAATATGTAGGGGAAAAATAATAAAACTGCTTCCAGTAACCACCTTTCATTCGGAGAAGGTGGTTTTTTTAGTTCAAGAAAATTGGCTTAATGTGAAAAGTCATGTAAAGGATTAACTTTTCCGCAATTGAATATAAAGAAAAGCGAGTAACAATTGTTACTCACTTTAATGTTTTAGACCATTTTATATGAATAAAAGATTACTTCTTTTCGTAAAAATCGAATACAAATTGCTGAAATTGTCGTGCTGATGGTGAAAGGTATCGATTTTCAATCCAAGCCATACCTATGGTCCGTTCACAAACCATATCCTCAACACGAATTTTCGCCAATTTATTTGGATTCAAGTCTTCATCAACAGGTAGCAACGACACGCCAAGCCCAGCACTTACAAAACCAGCAACTGTAGATACCTCATCACCTTCAAACGTAATTTTCGGTTTGATACCTGCAGCATTTAATAATTTATCCGCTGTGCGGCGTAATGCGTAACCCTTTTTCAACAGAACAAAATTTTCATGTTCAAGTTCCTTCATTTTGATGCTTTTACGGTTGGCGAGTGGATGGTCAATCGGCACCATAATAAAAAGCTCGTCTCGCCATAGCTCTTTCCAACAAACAGGTGGCTCCGTGTCAATCGCTGCGAGTAAGCAAAGATCTAACTCTCCCGCAAGTAATTGCTTCAACTGGGAGTGTGAGTAATTTTGTGTAAAGTGAAAGCGTATATGCGGATGCTTCTGACGGAAGGAACGGATCAAGTCAGGTACAATGCTAGTCCCTAGAGTATGTAAAAATCCGAGTGATACATCTCCTAGCTCTGGGTTATTCAGCTCCTGTAATTCAATCACTGCTTTTTCGTACTCTTTACGCATGCGTTGGACCCGATACAAAAAAAGCTCGCCATATCGGTTGAGCATAATCGAGCGTCCTTGACGGTCGAATAAGGGTACTCCTAATTCCTCTTCAAGCTTTGAAATAGAGCGACTTAATGCTGGCTGAGAAATCGCTAATGCTTCAGCTGCACGAGTCATATGCTCAAGTTTAGCTACCGTTACGAAATACTCCAATTGCTGCCACTCCATTTTTTCACCTCTATTCTCGTTATTTTTGAGTTAACTGCATTATAACGGTAAAAGACTAGGAAGTATAGGCGCCAAAAAAATTTAAAAAGGATGGAGCACTTAAAAAGAGAAATGAAAAATGAAAGTAGCTGAAAGTGTGATAGTACAGCCGTTAACCTCACATCATTAATGCACGAAACACATTAATATGATAAAAACTATAAATTGTACATTATGAATAAAGGGTGTTAAGATAGACACATAAATTACACAATTACAAATTTCCGTGAAGGGGATATTATAAAATGAATTTATCTAAGCCACAACCTCTAACAATTGAGGGAGGCAAAAAAGCCGTACTATTACTGCATGGATTCACAGGTAGCACAAAAGATGTGAAAAAGCTAGGAGAATTTTTATCAAAACGTGGTTATACGGTTCATGCACCGATTTATAGTGGGCATGGTGTAGAACCAGAAGCATTACTTGAAACAAAACCAGAAGACTGGTGGAATGATGTTGTGGAAGGTTATAACTTCCTAAAGAGTAATGGCTATGAAGAAATCGCGGTAGTAGGAATTTCGCTTGGCGGCGTATTTTCGTTAAAAGTAGCAGAGACATTCCCTGTGAAAGCATGTGTTGCCATGTGTGCACCAATCACACGCGATAACTCAAAAGGATTATTTACACGTTTATATCATTACGCTCGTTTATATAAACATTTTGAAAATAAATCAAAAGATCAAATCATTTCAGAATTACATGAATTACGAATTACACCTAAGGATTCATTAGATGGTGTGACACGTTTAACGACAGAAACACGCGATGATTTATCTACAATCAAAGCACCTACATTAGTATTACAAGGTTCATTAGATGATGAGCTTTATCAAGAAAGTGCACCGTTTATTTTAAATACCGTGGAAACAGACGATAAAGAGATTATTTGGTATGAAAATTCAGGTCATATTATTACATTAGATAAAGAGCGCGAAAAAGTGTATGAGGACGTATATAAGTTTTTAGATCATATAGAGTGGTCTGTAGCAAACTAAGGGGCTGTCAGCAGACAGCTCTTTTAGTTTTGCCTGTTTAATGCTAGGAACTGTACAATTAACAATTCTAAAAGAAAAAACAACTATTGTTTTTCAAATAAAAGCTATGTTAATATAGTGGAATTATAGTGAAAAATCTCTTCATTTAAATTGTTCGCAATAGTTAAATACATCTAAGGAGTTCATCAAAATGCAACAGAAAATACCTTTTTCAACATATGCAGTCATCGGTACGATGCTTTTCGGACTGTATTTTGGAGCAGGGAATCTTATCTTTCCAATTCAGCTTGGACAATTAGCTGGGACTAACTTTTGGCTTGGCTTAATTGGATTTTTAGTAACAGCTATCGGTTTACCTTTTCTAGGTATTTTAGCTATTGGTTTGTCAGGTAGTAACGGTTTGCGTGACTTAGCGAGCCGCGTTCATCCATTATTCGGTATCATCTTTTCATTAGCTCTCTATTTAACGATTGGTCCTTTTTTTGCGATTCCTCGTACAGCGACAGTTCCTTTTGTAGTTGGCTTTGAACCATATATACAAGCTGAACATACAACACTTTTACTCGCTTTATTTAGCTTTGTATTTTTTGCCATCGTTTATTATTTCTCATTGAATCCAGCGAAAATTATGGATTATATCGGAAAATATTTAACACCAGCATTTCTAATTGTGTTATTTATTTTAATTATAATTAGTATTGTAAAACCGATGGGGCATTTCCAACAGCCTCTGGGGGATTATATTGATTCAGCATTTATGACAGGCTTTAAAGAAGGCTATAACACAATGGATGCGTTAGCTTCACTAGCTTTTGGTATTGTCGTCATTAATGCAATTAAAAGCGCAGGAATAACGGAAAGAAAAGAAATTGCTAAAGCAACGTGGAAATCTGGTATTTTTGCCATGGCTTTAATGATGTTAATATACGGTTTAATCACGTATATGGGAGCGTCGAGTGTGGAAGCTGTTGGTACATTTGATAACGGTGGTTTAATTTTTGCCGCAGTGGCAGATCACTATTTTGGATCATTCGGGGCTATTTTATTAGCAGTTATTATTGTCCTTGCTTGTTTAAAGACAAGTATTGGCTTAATCACATCTTGTAGTGAATTTTTCCATGAAGTATTTCCGAAAATTAGCTATAAATGGTTTGTATTAATCTTGTGTGTTATGTCATTTACAATTGCCAACTTCGGATTAACGAATATTATTAAGTTTGCCATTCCAGTGCTGATGTTCCTCTATCCAATAGCAATTGTCTTAATTGTCCTTGCATTATGCTCATCACTATTTAAAAATAAACAACCGGTATATGCGGTTGCTATGATTTTCACAATTTTTATTAGTGTCATTGATGGCTATAAAGCATTAGTAGATAGCATTCCGTCGGCGAAGCTAACTATTTTTGATGCAATTGAGAAAGCTTATTCGAACCTTTTACCATTTTACGACATAGGCTTAGGGTGGATATTACCAGCGTTAATTGGGGCATTTATTGGATGCTTACTCCCAGTAAGAAATCATAAAAATGAATTTTAAATGAGAGAAAGCACGCACAATGAATTTTACATGTGCGTGCTTTCTCTTATGTTGAATCTTAGTAAGCTGTCCAGCCACCATCAACAGCAATTACTTGTCCGTTGACAAAACTTGCTTCATCTGAGCCCAGGAAAATAGCAAGCTGAGCAATTTCCTCAGGTTTTCCAGCTCGTGGGTTGATGGCCATACCTAGTGATTGGCGAGCTGCACCTGTTTGGCTCACGTTTGTCATTGTAGAAGCAATGTTTGTTATAACTGCACCTGGAGCGATTCCGTTGCAGCGAATATTTTTATCTGCATACATAAATGCTGTGTTTTTTGTTAGCCCAACAACGGCATGCTTAGAAGCAGTGTAAGCAGCTCCAGCACGAGCACCATAGAGACCGCCAGCAGAAATATTATTGACAAATACACCATGTCCTTGAGCAAGGAAAATTTCTGTCGCCATACGCATTGAACGCATAACAGCAGTTGTATTTACCGCGAACACTTTGTCCCAACGCTCATCAGAAACTTCACCAATTGGCTCCATTCCATCCATAATACCCGCATTATTCACTAAAATATCTAATTTGCCATAAGCATTTTTTGTTTCATCAAATAAGCGTTGTAAATCTTCTGTTGATGCAACGTTTGTTTGAATGGCGAATGCTGAGCCACCTGCAGCTTTGATGCCTTCGACAACAGCTTGTGCACCTTCTATATTTAAATCAGAAACTACGACCTTTGCTCCCTCTTTCGCATAACCCTCTGCAATAGCTTTACCCATACCTGACGCAGCACCTGTTACGATTGCTACTTTACCTTCTAATCTCATCACAAAAACCTCCTATAAATTATGTTCTTTCACCAGCGTTTGTCCCAGTGATTTCTAGGATATATTATGTTAGATATTGAACATGTGTTCATTAAAATAATATAATAGCTTTGTAAGCGATTTCAATATGCAAAATACTATAAACTGTTCAGTAATCAACATATATAAAAAATCTGTTTAATAAGGGGATAAATTATTTGAGCGCTAACGATTTACGAGTTGTCAAAACGAAGCAAGCATTACATAATGCTTTACTAACATTACTGAGTAAGAAGCCTTTAGAGAACATTACCATCGCAGAAATTTGTCGGATGGCAAAGGTGAATAGAGGTACCTTCTACTTGCACTATGAGCAAAAGGAAGGGCTATTTGAGGAATACTTTCAGGAAATTATGGAGGATTTGAATAATTCCTACGAGGAACCGTACCGTGCAGTAACAACAATGGATAAAAATCAAATAGATCCAAATACTATTCGTATTTTTCATCATATTGAGCGCTTTAAAATGTTTTATCGCATTGTTTTTTCAAAAAATGTACCGCTGACCTACTATTATATGTTATTTGATGGAATTTTCTCTTTGCTAAAAAGGGATATCACAATCCATAATGAAATACATGATGAGATATCCATTGAATATTATAGTGCGTATCAAGCAAATGCAATCATCGGCCTAATCATTCAATGGTATCGCCAAGATTTTGAGGACAGCGTAGGTACCTTAAATAAACAACTTGCTGCTATTTTGCGGATTGGTGAAAAGTATTAAAGGACTCATCGGCAAACCGAGGGAGTGATTTCCGTTCCGACAGCAACAATATAAGAGAAGGTGGTGGCTCGACTCTCACCCACGGGAAAGAGATTGCCTGGAACGGAAAGCACCTTTATTTAAAGTACCGCATCTTAGCAAAGGTATCTTCACTGTTTTATGATTTTATTAAAAAATCGATGTACTAACTCAACATTAGTACATCGCTTTTTTAACAATATTATTGAACAGTAGTGGGGGAAATTTGCTCACTTTTGCTTTTTACTTTTGATCTTTTTAAAGCTATGACGATAGTAGAAATGGCCAATGTTACAGTAATCAGGAATATTACTAAATGTGAATCAAAACAACCTAATAGTACTACACTAAGTGTGTTAATAACTTTTTATGGAAAAAATAACATTGACAACTATATCGTCAGCTGATATATTCTAAATGTATCAGCTGACGATATATTGTTAGGCGATATAAAAGGGGGATTCGTATGACGCAAGAGCATCCGCCTTTAACAGAGGGCGTTTATTATATTTTATTAGCGTTATTTGATGCTAGGCATGGTTACGGCATCATGCAACTGGTAGAGGAAATGAGTAATGGTCGAGTCCGCCTTGGAGCGGGTACGATTTATGGAGCAATCAAAACATTACTCGAACGAGGATGGATTGAAGCGCTAGGTGGTGACGGTCGAAAAAAGGAATACATCATTACTAAAAGTGGAAAAAAAGTCATTGAATATGAAATTTTGAGATTAAGGGAACTTTTTGACAATGGTATCCGTATAACAAAGGATGATGGAACGAATGGATAAATATCGATTGGTTGTTAACCCTTATGATATTGAGAGATGGGTTAACGATATGGCAAACCAAGGTTGGCATTTGAAAAAGTTTACTTGGATACGTTTTACGTTCGAGCGTGGGGAACCAGGTAGCTATATTTATCGGCATGATGAATTGGAGCGATTTGGTACCTCATATGAAGACGAATACTTAGAATTTCTAAATTCCTCGGGAATTGAACAGGTAGATCGTTCTGGTCATTTCGTATTCTTTAGAAAGTCAGCAAATGATGGTCCTTTTGAACTTTACTCTGATAAGAAAAATAAAATTAGTAAGCTGTCTCAAAAAATTTCAGTGCTACTATCACTCATCCTCCTAAATTTGGTTATAGCTGTAATTGGACTGAGTGGAATTTTTTCAGCACAGGCAATAGACTGGATTAAATTATCAATGAATATCACTAATATTCTTGTAGTCGTATTATTTTCAATTCCATTATTAAAACTTATGCGTGTGCGCCATAAATTAAAGAAGGATTTGGATCTGTATACAGATTAGTATAGGAAATAACTAAAAAGTCTGGTTGTCTATTTGCCAACCTGGATGAAAAGTTTATCAGATTGGGATGAATATCTGCTTAGAAATTATTTTCCGGGAAATCAGAAAAATTAAATAATTAAACAAAGAAAATGCTACGGTATTACGGCTATTATCAAGGCGCATATTTAACCAGGAGTTCACATCAATTTTGTAAGATTTAGATGGGAGGTGGAATTTTGTGAGAAAAAGAGTGTATCGTTTTTTTCTTGATTATGAAAAGGAAGAAGCATGGGTTAATGATATGGCGGCACAAGGTTGGCATCTAAAGCGTACAATGGTGGGATACTTTATTTTTGAAAAAGGGGAACCTAGTCAATACATATATCGCAATGAACTAGTCAAAGGTAAAAAGCAGGATTACTTTGATTTTTTAGAGACGATGAATATTGAGTTTGTTTCAAAATTTGGAGTATGGGCTTATTACCGAAAAAAGAAATCAGAAGGTCCATTTGAATTATTTTCAGATAGTTCTTCGAAAATAAAATATTTAACATTTATAAGCCGCCTTTTTATTGCTGCAACATTTCTTAATTTATTAATTGGATTTATCAATCTTTATATTTTACTTGGTGAATCAACAGAAATAATTTTAACCACGGGAGTATCATCTATAAATTTTGTAGTCGTAATAATAATGTGTACACAAATTTTGAAGGTTGAAAGACGTAAAAAAGGACTGCAAAGAGAATTACATATATTTGAAGCGTAGGAGGAAAAAGAATGACATTACAATTAGAGCGTGTCACAAAGAAATACAAAGATTTCACAGCAGTCGATAATCTAAACTTTACGATTGAAAAAGGGGAGATTTTTGGCCTGATTGGACAAAACGGAGCTGGTAAAACAACGACGTTCCGAATGATACTAGATTTACAAGAGACAACGGCTGGTACGATCACATGGGATGGCAAACCCGTTAATGCCATTAACCGTGATGTACTTGGCTATTTACCAGAGGAACGAGGCATTTTTCCGACGATGAAGGTAGAAGATCAGCTTTACTTTTTCGGCGAGCTACGTGGCATGAAGAAGTCGGAGTTAAAGAAGGAGATTGATTATTGGATTAATCGATTTGAGCTCGAAGAAAGACGAAAAGATAAGGCTGAAACGTTGTCAAAAGGGAATCAGCAAAAAGTACAACTGATTGCTAGCTTTATTCATAAACCGCAGTTCTTAATACTAGACGAACCATTCAGTGGACTGGATCCTGTGAATAAAGATTTACTGAAAGATGCAATATTACATTTAAAAGAACAGGGCACAACGATTTTGTTCTCTAGTCACCAGATGGATAATGTAGAGGAGCTATGTGATCATCTTTGTCTATTAAAACGTGGAGTCTCTCTATTTTCAGGTAGTTTACTAGATTTAAAGAAACAATACGGAAAAACGAGATTAGCAGTGCGTACAGAGTGGTCGACAACTCAATTGTTGACACTAGAAGGAGTCAAAGATGTCCGAGTGGAGAAAGAGCAAACTGTGCTTACTCTGGAGGATGAGAGCTATGCACAAAGTATTTTCGAGAAGCTTTCCAATGGTAAATATATAGAAAAATTCAGCTTAGATTATTTATCGTTAGATGAGATCTTTAAAGATAAGGTAGGTGGCAACGTTGTCGAAGTTTAATTTATTAATGAAACAGCTTTACACATCAAAAATAAAATCAAAATCCTTTGTAGTAATGACAGTCATTTATATACTCGGGATGTCCGTTGCAGTTTTCTGGTCAGATATTAAAGAGCTTTTTACAGGTGATGATCAAGCGCAACAAATTGCAATCGTCAATGAAACAACAGCTGATTTAAGTAGTCTCTTTGTATCGAATGGTGATATGGAATTTATACAAAATGAATCGAATATATCGGAGCTAGAGAAAAAGGTCAAAGACGAAAAGCTAGATGCAATCGTTAAAATAACAGATCAAGATGGACAGCTACATGCTGAAATTACCACTTTCACACCGTTGAAATTAAATGATCAAGGTGCGATAAATTCGATATTGCAACTTGCTGGCCAAAATTATGCTGTACAACAGTTATCATTAACACCAAACCAAGCAGCACAAATTATGGATGCCAAAACGATTATTACTGATAAAAACTTAAATACAGAGTCTACAGGTGGTAAAAGCGAAGAAGAAAAACAATCGGGACAATTTGTATCTTATGCAGTAGGTATTTTAATTTATTTCTTTATTTCTACATTCCTATCGATGATTACAACGGAAATTGCGACTGAAAAAGGTTCACGTGCAATGGAAATGCTACTAGTAAGTGTTAAACCAGCTACCCATTTTAAAGCAAAAATTGCTGGTGTATTATTACTCGCCTTAACACAGATGGGTATTATTATAGTGGTCTTCCTAATCTATGCGAAATTTGCGAAGAACGGCATTATTTGGGATATGGCAGCTAGTATCGTTAGTGAATTATCGATTGGTTATGTCATATATGCTGTGCTATTCTTACTATTAACAATTATTCTTTATTTAATTGTTGGCGCACTATTCGGTTCTTTAGTGTCTAAAGTTGAAGAGGCAGGTCAAGTATTAATGCCAGCCATGATGATTACATTAATTGGTTTCTATGTTATGTTATCGGGAATGGGGAATCCGGATACAATGATCATTAAGATATTCTCTTATATTCCATTTACGTCTGGAATGATCATGCCGATGCGTATCGGGGCTACTGATATAGGAGTGATGGTACCACTTTTATCATTAGGTATTTTAATAGCGACAATTATTGTGGCTTACTTATTCAGTATTTCATTCTATAAACGCAGTGTGCTAACTTATAGTTCAGGTGGCGTTATTCAAAAAATTAAGACCGTACTAAAAGTGACAACATGATGGTGAAAGCAGCTACATTTAGTAGCTGCTTTTTTAGTGCAAATATGTAAATACTAGAAAACGATGTAAAGTATTTCGTGGATTCAGTCGAATTTCTGAATGAAACAAGCTATAATTTGTAGTAGAGAGTGAAGTATTGTTTTCTCAAGCAAGGATTGAATCTTTATTAAATAATCACCTATTTAACGCCTTGCCCATAAGAAAATCAACTAGAGCATCTCGAGAGTTTTCCTACATTTAGTGACTCTTATTTTGCAGATGCTTGACTAAAATGAAACTTTTTTAGCTTGGAAACGTATGTAAGTAAAAGAGATAAATTGCAGGGGGTAAAACTTTATGTCTGAATTTGACAACGACCTATTGAAATCAAAGGATCCATTCGCATCAGAAAATCCATTATTACAACCTAATCCATTATTACAGGCGGAGCAAGCACAAAAACCAGTGCTTGTTTCTGAGCAAGAGCTATCACAAATTGCTCAAAATCAACTTGCGCTTAAGCAAGATCCTGAGGTTCATGCATTAGCACAAAAAATTGATGAGAAAGATCAAATTGCTATGCTAGAACTCGGAAAAGAAACGGCGAATGGTATTTCTACCTTTTCAGATAAAATGCTAGCAACGATGAAAACAAGTAAGCTTGAGGAATCAAGTGTATTATTAAATAATTTAAATAGAATTATGGATAAATTTGATCCTCAAGATTTTGCGGAGGAACAAAAAGGAGGCTTCCTTACGAAGCTGTTCAGTAAAGGAAAGGAACAATTAGAAAAGTTTCTATCCAAATATGACAGCATGAATAAAGAAGTTGACGTTATTTTCCGTGAAGTTCAAAAATACGAAGGTGAAATGAAGCGAAATACTATTGATCTTGAGAATTTATATGATCAAAACTTAAACTATTTCCAAACGCTAAGTAAATTTATAGCAGCAATTGAAGTGAAAACAGATGAAGTGCGTTCATCGTTACCAGCACTAGAGCAAAAAGCACAAACTGGCGATCAATTAGCAGCAATGGAATATGAAACGATGGTACGTGCCGTTGATTTACTAGAACAACGTCGTTATGATTTAGAAATGGCACAACAAGTATCATTCCAGTCTGCTCCACAAATTCGATTAATGCAGCAAGGTAATAACCATTTAATTGCTAAAATTAACTCTGCATTTGTGACGACAATTCCTATATTCAAGCAAGGGCTTATTCATGCGGTGACGTTAAAGCGCCAAAAACTAATTTCTGATTCAATGAGTGAATTAGACCGTCGTACAAATGAAATGCTTGTCAAAAATGCAGAAAATATTAGTAAAAATAGCGTTAATATCGCACGAGTGGCTGGTAGCCCGAGCATTAAAATCGAAACAATTGAAACAACATGGCAAACAATTATGTCAGGTATTCAAGAAACGAAGCAAATTCAAGCAGAAACAGCAAGAAATCGTGAGGAAGGCCGTAAACGTATTGAACGTTTACAACTTGAATATGAAAAACTGAAAAAAATGTAAATGTAAAGCTTCTTGCAATCTTATCTTGCAAGAAGTTTTTTTATTTTTTGACAAAATTGAAATTCCTCATTATGATAAAGTAAATGAGAATCATTATCAGAGAAAAGGAAGAGGAAAGATGCTAAACACTGAAATTCGATTATATAAAACAATCAATCATGGAGAAAGAAAAGATGATGAGCAAAATGAATCCAACTTTATTATCTTGTGAGTCTTTAAATGATGGAGCACTTGCGATTAATACGACAGAAAAACTAATGCTCGTAATAAAAAGTCGCTACCATGAATTAACGCATATAGAAGAACTGTTCAATGCCTTGCATATAGATTTAGATGAAAAGCACACAATCTTAGAGCAAGAGAGGAAAATTTTAAAGAAACAAAATTTAGAGCTTGTGGAAGACATGCAAAAAATAAAGAAGCAAAACGCCGTCTTACAAAAAAAGTTAACAGAATATAATTGCGTCGTAGAAGAGCTCAAGGAAATTCGCCGACAAAATACAGAGCTACTAATTGAATTAAGTAAATATACTGCGCTGTCAAAGGAATCATTGTCAGGTCCTTTAAAATGTATGATTCGCGATATGCGAGAGCAAGGTGTCGGTATTAAAGAGATTCATATTCGTATTAAACGTCAAATTAATCCTGATATTAGTTATAGTACGGTGCGCAAATATATTTCTGAGCTTGAATCTGAAATAAAAAAGTAACAATATACATGTCAATTTATTAAAATTGGGCATTTACAGTTTCCACTCAAAGTCCTATAATAAGTCTATTCTTTTAATGGTATAATACGCAAAGTCGTATAGATTCATATGGAGTAGGAGAGTTAGAGGCAATGTCAAATGAGAAAAAAGGAGTTCTAGCAGCATTTTTCGCCTATGCTTTTTGGGGTGCATTTCCGCTTTATTGGAAACTACTTGAACATGTACCGAGTATGGAAATTTTATTATCGCGCGTCATTTGGTCCTTTGTCTTTACGGTACTAGCAGTAATAGTATTTGGAATGCGCAAGGATCTTCTCGCAGACTTAAAATATTTGTGGTCACACCAAAAGCATTTTTGGCAGCTTGCTGGAGCTTCATTTGTTATTTCGATGAACTGGTATTTATATATTTGGGCAGTTAACCATAATCACTTAATTGAAACGAGCTTAGGCTATTATATTAATCCTTTACTGTCAGTTATTTTAGGGGTTATTTTCTTTAAAGAAGCACTTAATCGTGCGCAATGGGTGGCTACCGGAATTGCCTTTATTGCTGTAATTATTTTAACGATAAATTATGGATCAATCCCATGGGTTGCACTTCTTATTGCTATATCCTTCGCAATTTATGGTGTTCTGAAAAAGAAAATTAAGCTTGATGCGACAAGAGGTCTAGCCATAGAAACGTTATTTATTTTACCGTTTGCATTAGGCTATTATGTTTACCTCTTTACAACGAATCATGCCTCTTTTTTACATGTTGATGTGAAAACAGACATCCTCATGATTGTAAGTGGTATCGTGACAGCAGTACCGTTAATTTTATTTGCGAAAGGTGCACAAAATATTCCACTCTATTTATTAGGCTTTATTCAATACGTATCGCCAACGATTACGTTAGTTATAGGGATCGTACTTTTTAAGGAACCGTTTAGTCAAATAGAGCTTTTGGCATTTAGCATTATTTGGGCTGCCTTACTACTGTTTTCAGGATCGAAAATCATTGAAGTGAGAAGGGCTCATCATAAATCTGCATAATTAAATACACGAATGTTAGTAGTACAAACCTTGCCTTTGGATTGTACTACTGTTTTTGTTTTTAGAAAAGTCCCTGCAATGTGAGGGGAGGTAAAGAGCTTTTTGCCATTCAATGTTTCTATAGAATTGGGATAGTATCCTAGCATTTCACACAAATAGAAACTATCAATTGAGATTAATAAAAATGAAGAATGGTCGAGCAGAATGTTGTTTAACTTGTGTTCATCAATCGGGCCAGATTGTGTAGGAAATAAGAAAGTATGAAGAATAAGGAGATCAATTGTTCAATTGTCGAAAACTTACACATAAGTTTTTATATCTTTATTAAAAGGAGATGCCTACAGATAAAACTGGACATTATGTTGAGGGAGCTTCAGATTTATGAGGATTTACAACGAACTTGTAATTTTAAAACAATCGAGCCCGATTAGATAGTATATTTGTGCTAAGACAGAGTTAACAAAATCGTTTTTTTTCTTCTGGATATTTGTGTTATTATGGGTCGAGACGTTGATAGCTTTCATTTCTTTCCGAGAGATCCTATTCTACTAAGGATTCTGTTATTTTCCCATCTAGATATTTAATCGCCAGCATCGAATTATCCTGAATGATTCCTGTATCTACGAAACCAAATGAAGCGTATAATGTTTTAGCTATGACATTACTTGTTCGATAAAAGAGGGTTACATATTCTGCTTCTCCATTTGGCATAGTTTCAACATCCATCAACATTTTTTCAAAAGCAAGTTTGCCATATCCTTTCCCTTGGTAACTCATATCAATCATAATATGCCAAATAAAATAGCTCTTCTTCCCGTAAAAAACTTCATTTTCAAATGATTCATGATCCAACGTATCATAAATATACATCAAAAATCCAACCGCAACTCCATCGGCATAAATGGCAATGGGAGTCGCTGGTATCCCGTCTGCGTTCAACATATGAGCGTCTCCAAAGCTTCTGAGGTTAGTAGTTTGTATAAAATCTTTCTGGTTTTCTCCCACTTCAAGTGCTATTACTTCATCTATGTTATCCCCGGTTATTTTTCGTAATTCAATCATTTTTTTTATCTCCTCTCCTATGAAAAGCTATTTTCACACATCCTAGAACATTCCTAATATCATTTCCATAATTCTTAAAATAGGGTATACAAAGTATTCACAAATGCTAACTCTTTTTTTAAAAATTTCTAATCCTTGTTCCGCAAAATGGACTGTTTGTTTAATTTTGTAAATTTAATTATATCATACCTTCTTACAAATTATAGGAGTATATTGCAAATGATCATTGCGAAAAAGGGTTCGCCCTTTATCCTAACGGAGACCAAGTATACAGTGTACAAATTATACTCTTTACCAAAAATTATGAGGGTGAGCTAAATATGAACAATGAAAGTAAAGAATTGTATTTCGTAGCAAAAGAAATGAAATGAAATGAAATGAAAGTTTGGACACGCCACAAAAGCCACGAATGTTGTACTATCAACGTTTCATGGCTTTCTTTGTGAACCTTATTTATACATGTTTTTATGCACTTTCTTCAAAAGTAAGGCCTAGTAGTGTTTTAGTGGTATTTGGAACACTGTTGCACTATCGACTTAAATGAATAAAATTATGCAGATAATATATTACCTATAATAATTAACTAGATGCAGTCTTATTTTTTTCTTAACAGTGTATCCCCAAGAGGGAGTCCAATCACAACAACCAAAACCGTTAGAATTACTAGGGCTTGAAAAATAAAATACGCAACTTGATCGAACATCGTATCTCTCCTTCTTTTTATAAATTCGTACCTTATCCTGTGATTATCCAACTCCAATTGAAGAGTCAAATAAAACTTAATAAAGCACAAAAAATCATTTGTGTTTTTATAATATAGTTTACTTCAGTCTAAACGTATGTATGCGTCGTCACTTTTTATATTTTGAAATCTTCAACTATAGGGCGGGATCGATTAATGGAACTTCCTCATATTCATCTTGATACAGATGACTATTTTGTTTCTTTCTTTGGTTCATTTGCGTTGTCACTTGTACTGCACGGTGATAATGCTATTGTCAATCCAGTAAAGGTGTTGATTTATTTGCTTTCTAAATCATTTTTCCACCTTCTAATTCAATAATTATTTTTGATTTCGCCGATGTAAATTGAGTGTACCTGACAGAACTTAACTCCCCAAAAAAACATTACCAAATTATTGATTTTTCAATTTAATACTTTAAGCTTAGAACCGTTTTACTTTTTCAAAAAAAGGAACCATTAGATAATAACCTCTCACTTAGTGACAATCAAAACCTTATGTTCTTGGATTAATTGCTCCATTTTTACTTCTTAACGATATGAAGCTACTAACATGTAGCATGCATGCCCCGAACAGATAAGACAAATTGATAGGAATATAGTATAAAATACTTCCCAAAAACTGCCGAAAGATTTCTCCAAAACGCATATGATTGTGATTTTTATCTTCCGATATATCAAAAACCTAACGAAAAGTAATTTTTTTAATATTTTTAATATATTTTATACAATGATAACATTATCAATAAAAGAGGGAACAGCATCAACATAAAGACGACATCAAAGAATACCAACACTGGAATGAATTAAATAAATAAACGCGCAGTAACAAGCGAGGAGGAAAAGGAATTGACAGATAAAACATATTGGTTAAAGAATGTTCAATTGGAGACCGGCTACCAATATCTAGATGGTACAGTTACAGGTACTGAAACGGAAAGCTTTCACGTTCAAGTTACAGCAGGAAAAATAACAGATATTGTTTCGGTGGACAAGCCCTTAGAAACAATTTTCCCTGTGAAGGACGCAAAAAACTATTTGATGTTGCCTTCCTTTAGAGATATGCATGTACATCTTGACAAAACCTACTATGGCGGACCATGGAAAGCACCCTCCATTCCGACGAAGGGAATTTTCACTCGTCTGGAGGAGGAAGAACTATTGCTTCCAAAACTACTTCCTGTTGCCACAGAAAGGGCTGAAAAGTTACTGAACTTGCTAACTAGTAAAGGGTCAACTCATATTCGTGCACATTGTAATGTCGACCCAGTCATTGGCTTAAAAAATCTTGAGGCAACTGTACGAGCTGTGGAAGCTTATAAAGAAAAAGCTACAGTTGAAATCGTTGCTTTCCCACAACATGGATTATTGCGTAGTGACTCCGTTCAACTTGTTAGAGAAGCCCTGCGCAATGGGGCTTCTCTTGTAGGTGGTGTCGACCCAGCAACCATTGACGGAGATCTTGAAAAATCTTTGCAAACTGTAATGGAGCTTGCTGTTGAAGCAAATGCAGATATTGATCTACATTTACATGATGGTGGTCATCTAGGTATCTTTACCTTTAAACGGCTTGCAGCTCTAACACAAGAAGCTGGATGGCAAGGTAGAGTCACAATTAGTCATGCATTGGCATTTGCAGATATATCACGTGCGGAAGTAAGCGAAGTGGCTGAACTACTAGCCAAACAAGGAATTTCAATTGCATCTTCCGTTCCAATTGGTCATACAATACCAATCCCATTACTTCAAGAGAAAGGTGTCAATGTGTCTCTTGGTGTTGACAGCGTTATGGATCACTGGTCTCCTTTTGGAAAAGGAGACAGCTTAGAAAAGGCAGGAACATTGGCAGAGCGCTTCGGTTTAAGAGATGAACGCTCACTAGGACAAACGCTTCGGTATATTACCGGTGGCATAACCCCGTTAAATAAAGAAGGGGAACTTGCTTGGCCAAAAGTCGGTGACAATGCTGATTTCGTTTTAGTTGATGCAAGTTGTTCAGCTGAAGCGGTTGCAAGGAGAGCAAACAGAAAGGCAGTAGTGTTTGCTGGAAATTTTGTTACAGACAAACTTTCATGATTTACATAAGAAAGGGTAGATAATATGGATAAAACATTTTGGCTAACAAACGCCCTAGTAGAGAGTAAATACCAAATAGAAAGCGATATGGTAACCGGCACGAAGACAGATTGCCGCCACCTGTTAATCCAGGATGGGAAAATCGCGAAAATTATCTCTGCTAATGAAACAATTTCAGACGATTTCCCACAAAAGGATGTAAAACAGTTGTTACTTCTACCATCTTTTACCGAAAAACATTGTCATTTAGATAAAACATTGCTTGGTGATGAATGGCGTGCAGTAACGCCAGTTAATCATATTTATGAACGACTCGAAATCGAGAAAAAAATACTCTCTTCTCTAAAAATAACCACGCAAGAACGGGCAGAAAAATTACTGGATATATACTTGAACGCTGGGGTAACACACGTTCGTACCCATGTGGACATATATCCAGAAGTTGGATTAAAAAATTTAGAAGAGGTTCAAAAAGCATTACAAACATTTGAAGGTAAATTATCATATGAAATTGTTGCCTTCCCGCAACACGGTTTGTTACGTACAAAGGCACATGATTTAGTAAGGGAAAGTCTACGTCAGGGAGCAACGTTGGTAGGAGGAGTCGATCCAGCTACAGTTGATGGTAATATCGAAAAATCATTACATGATATGGTTGACCTTGCTATTGAAGGGGGTGCGGGAATCGACCTACATTTACATGATCCGGATCACCTCGGTGTCTATACTATGAAAAGATTGGCAGCATTAACGAAAGAAGCAGGTTTGCAAGGTAAAGTAGCAATCAGTCATGCATTTGGACTTGGGGAAATCTCAAAGGCACATGCAGAAGAAATGGCTGAAATTTTGGCTGATGCAGGTATTTCTATCATTACTAGCGTGCCGATTGGAAGAAAATTTCCACCTGTAGGCTTATTGCACAAGAAAGGAGTCCAAGTTTCTGTTGGATGCGATAATATTTTCGATGTCTGGTCCCCATTTGGAAACGGAGACATTTTGGAGCGTGTTAGTCGTTTGGCAGAAATTTCAGGGTGGGCTGATGAACGTTCTTTGTCACAAACACTTGGATTTATAACTGACGGGAAAACTACGTTGAACAATGAAGGCAATCAGATTTGGCCAAGAGTCGGAGACGAAGCAAACATTGTCTTTGTTGAAGCCTCTTGCTCTGCAAAGGCTATTGCTAGAAGATCCAATAGAACTGCTACGATGTTTAAAGGTAATGTAGTTGCAGGAGAAATATAGGGAAGAAAATCTTTGGGACTTCTTCTGGAGGACCTGCTAAATGTGTAGTTTGTTAGTGGTCTCCCTTTTAGGTGCTTTTGCAATGTTTGATGGCATGCAAATGGGCTATTAATGATAAATAGTGTGATTGTTTTTATTGAGATTTTGGTAACAAATAAAGCATCGGAAAAATGTGATTCAGTATTAAAGATTGAGGTCAATCTTTTAATTCTACTATAATCGATCAGTGTTCTTTAACATGAAAGGGCCATATAGTTGAATAAATAAATCCCAATTTCTCAATTATGACTTATGAGAGATTGGGATTTTGAATGTTAGAATATCATTGACCCTGTAAATCCGTGTTTTGCTGATGGTGCCTAGTTAACAGTTTTGTAAAGTTTTGAGCGGTTTTTGATAGATGATGTTCCTTCAGCCATATCAAGCCCGTGGATGCAGAAAGCTCTGTATCTGTAATTTTGAAAGCTTGGATATTGTAGTTTTTGTATTGTTTAATGACGGTTTCCGGAACAATAGCCTCCCCAAAGTTACAAGCAACTAAATCTAATAATAGGGAGATATCAGAGCACTCGGCAATAATATTCGGATGTAGTTGAGCTTTCGCAAATGCTTCCAAAATCATATAATGCACTCCTAATCCTTCTGTACTCGGTAATATCAGCGGGTAGTTTTGAATGTCAGTAAGCATAATCTGATGATTAAAAGGCTGCTTTTTATTTGAAGTAATAAAGTAAAAAGGTTCTGTATAAAGATGAATAGCTGAAAAATCATCTAACTCGAGGGGTAATCGAATAATCGCCAGCTCTACAATCCTGTCTCTCACTAATTGACAAAGATGAGATGACTCATTTTGTTGAATTGTATATGTAACCTTAGGATATTTTTTGTGAAATTGGTGAAGTATGTCTTGTAATCCGGTTACCGAAAAAGTATTGATACCTATCGTTAGTCTTCCGCTTTCCCCGTTTCCGACTTCTTTTACCTCCATTCTGGCTTCTTCCATTAACTGAGTCATTTGTAGCGCGTACTTATATAAGGCCCTTCCGGCTTCTGTAATTTCTAAAAATTTCCCAGTTCTCTCTATTAATTTCGTTTCTAATTCATTTTCCATTGTTTTCAGTTGCTGGCTTAGTGGAGGCTGGGAGATATGAAGCCTTTCAGCGGCAGCAGAAATTTTTCTTTCTTCTACAATTGCTATGAAATATCGCAGCTGTCTAATATCCATATATGAAAAAACCACCTTCTCATATGAAAAACTTAAGTAATATTAATTTTATTAATGTTTTTTTATATACTATATTCTAAAATATCATAATTTTAGATGAAAAGAAATTTTCCAAAAGAGCTTTAAACCGTGATACATATTAAGCAATGGTCTCATTGTTGATCGATCATCGTAATACTTATAGAATTAATATCTTGGTAAAGGGAAAAGGGTTGTTTGCAATATATATCCAATTACTGTTAAACAAAATGATAAAAAGGGTTGTTTTTTTAAAATAAATCACATTAAACATAAGTACCTTTACTTTTTTACCAGCATATAGTAAGATGATGACAAATTAGATAACAATGATAATTAATGAGAGGTGCTTTTGATGAGTGCGGTAGGTTTTAAATAGGAACAACTTAATGAAATAAATTTAAAGACGCCAGGGGATTTATGTCAGTATATCACCCTTTATTTAGTCGTGGATTTATTTCGATACCTATGAAGATACCTACAATACTTTATAAAGCGTGTAATGCACTGACTAAACTTCATGTAGATGAAGTCTTTTTCATGATGCTTTTTACACATGCCTTGTAATGTAAAAGCTGTGGGTTCTCCCGCAGCTTTTTTTGTCTTTTTAACTGAATATAAAAATCATTGCTATCTAATGAGTAGGTATCTTCATGAATGATTCTAGAAAATCATAGTGAGGAGACATTAACAATGAATCATACTACTTTTGAGAAGTTACAATACAATGAATTGAAGGATATCGTTAAATCATACTGTGTCAGTGGATTAGGTAAACAGTTATTAGATAAATTAACACCGAGCCCAAATTTGACAGTTGTTAAAAATCGTTTGAATGAAACGACTGAGGCACGAGCAATATTAGATGCGGAAGGTCATGTCCCGTTTTTAGGGGTATCCAATATTGACAATACTATTCAAAAGCTTGAAAAGGGGATCATTTTAGACCCAAGTGAATTAGTTAGCATCTCAGATTTTTTAAGAGGCTGTAGAAAAATTAAAAAATTTATGCTGGAAAAGGAGTTTTTTGCACCCGTACTTGCATCCTATGCTAATTCGATGTCTGAATTTAAAAGTGTGGAAGAGGAGATAAATTTTGCGATTAAAGCAAATCGTGTCGATTCAGCTGCTAGTAGAGAATTAAAGCGTATCCGAAATCATATCGAAACAACAGAGGAAAAAATTAAAGACCGTTTAACTAAATTTTTGAATAGCAGTGCAAATAAAACATATATCCAGGAATTTTTTATAAGTAAGAAGGATGATCGATACACGATTCCTATTAAGGCTTCTTATAAAAACCATGTGCATGGGACGATAGTAGAGATTTCATCAAAAGGTGCTACAGTCTTTATGGAGCCAAGTGTTGTCTCTAAATTAAATGTGGAATTGGCCACTTTGAAGGCAGAGGAAGCGGTGGAGGAATATCAGATTTTGGCGACATTATCGGGGCTCCTGATGGAACATGTCCGTGAAATCAACATCAACATGGAGTTAATTAGCCAATATGATATGGTGTTTGCTAAAGCCAAGTTTAGCAAGCATATTGGAGGTGTAGAGCCAAGCTTAAACGATGTTGGCTATATAAAGCTCGTCAATTGTAAGCATCCACTGTTAACAGGTGAGGCGGTGCCACTTCATTTCGAAATTGGTAAAGACTATCGTAGCCTAATCATTACAGGGCCGAATGCTGGCGGAAAAACAGTTGTCCTAAAAACCATTGGCTTATTAACATTGGCTACAATGTCAGGCTTCCATATTGTTGCGGATAAAGGGACTGAAATAGCTATATTCGATCATGTTTTTGTAGACATTGGTGATAATCAAAGTATTGAAAATGCACTTAGTACGTTTTCATCCCATATGAAAAACCTTTCGGATATTATGAGGGCATCCAATAATAATACTCTTTTGCTGTTTGATGAAATAGGTAGCGGTACGGAACCAAATGAAGGAGCAGCGCTGGCCATTTCCATCTTGGAGGAGTTTTATCATATGGGCTGTATTACAGTGGCAACTACTCATTATGGAGAAATTAAGCGTTTCTCTGAAATGCATAGTGATTTTATGAATGCGGCTATGCGTTTTAATAGTGAAACATTGGAACCGTTGTATAAATTAATGATCGGAACATCTGGAGAGAGTAATGCGCTATGGATTTCTAAGAAAATGAATATACGTGAAACAGTATTACAAAGAGCTAAAGGCTATATTGACAGTAAGGATTATCATTTAAAACGCGTAAGTGACAGTAAAATACGGAAGCCAAAGATTGAAAATGTGAGGACAACAGGAAAGTATGAATTTAAAAAGGGAGATCGAGTAAAGCTGTTAGATCATGATGACGTTGGAATCGTTTATGAAGAAATGGATAATTTCTTTAATGTTGCCGTGTTCTATGAGAGAGAATTCCTAAAAGTAAATGTTAAACGCTTGGCATTAGAGCTACCAGCAACAGAATTATACCCAGAAGGATATGATTTAGAGACATTGTTTGTGGACTATAAAGATCGAAAGCTTCAGCATGATATAGAGCGCGGTTCGAAAAAAGCACTTCGCAATATACAGAAGGAAATTAGAAATAATAAATTGAGCTAAAAAATAGGGATTGCACATTTGTCAAAGTGCAATCCCTTTAAAATTTATTGAACCGAATTTATTTGTGCTTTAATTGAATAATAAGTTTCTTCAATTTTTTGTTTATAAGGTAGATCGATTAAATCTTGAGAATCCGTATAAGCCATTTTGGCGATTTCGTAGGCAGTTGTTAATTCTCCGAAATGTGCATAGCAAAGCGCTTTATAAGAAAAGCACTCATTTAAGCTTAATATGTCAAATGGATGTAAGATGAATGGGGGAACATTTGAGAAATGTTCAAATGCTTCCTTAGCTTCTTCATATTGACCCAGCAAATACAAGGATTTCCCTTTTTCTGAATAGTAAAAGTTTTTATCTAGTTTTATTGAGCCCTCATGCATAAGTATTCCAAAACGTTCTATTTCCTCTAGTGCCTGCTTATAATCGTGAGTGTAACTGTTATAGTAATGTGCACGTAATCCAAATATAAAAGCGTCGACATCCACTTGTTCGACAAAAATCCGATACTGCTCAAGCTTCTTCAGCATATGCTCTACTTGCTCAAAATCATGGTCAATCATGGCACAAAAAGCCCCAATACGATACATATCATCTATATAAGAGTAAAATTGATTTTTATGTGCATCGGTAATGGTCTCATAAATGAGTTGTTTTCCTTCTTCATATTCACCAATTGCTAACTGAAAAACGCTAATATAATACGCCATTTTCACAGTATCTCGCGAATCTAATTGGTAATTTTCCTGTTCAGCCTCTTCTTTTGCCTGCAAAATACAAGAATAACCCATTTTGTAGTTTCTTTCTTCCGATAATATGCCCAACTCTAATATATAAGTTTCAAACCAATGGCTTAGTAAATTAATTTCTTTAAACATAATGCGTGCTTGTTGAAGCGGTGATGCCCATGTCGTTAATCTTGCATGATGTTGTGCTGCTGCATATATATACAGTAAACGCCCTGCCTCATAACTAAGCGAAAGATCTTCTATATAAGGCTTAATCATCTCTACGATTTGCTGTACATTATTTGTATTACCAAGTTTTAATTCAGCAAATAAAATTTCCACCTGCTCTAAAAGTTGACGTATGGAAGAGGGGGTTACTTGTTCAAGTAATTCACTTGCTTTGACGCCTAAACGTTCCGCTATATAATCAAGACTTTCCATCGAAGGCTTGGCCTTATCATTTTCAATTTGGCTTAACATGCCCTTTGTTAGACGATCACCGGCAAGTGCCTCTAATGTTAATTTTTGTTCCTTCCTTAATTTACGAATTCGCGTGCCTAAAGAGTCCATTGCCGCGCCTCCTTTTTCGTTAAAAGTGAGTAATATTATTTTGTTTAATTATATTAAACTTTTGCTTGCGTGAAAAGTGGTAGCTATGTTATATTTTGTTTAATCAAATTAAACTTTTTAACCTAATTAAAAATATGGAGGGATTTTAGATGAATGAAGCGCAAAAGTATAAAAAGGCAACGTATCATTTATGGACATTTACAGCCAGCAAAATGATCTCGCAGTTAGGGTCTCATGTTTTATCATTTGGAATAGGTTTATATATTTTGGCACTGACAGGGTCAGCGATGAGTTTTGCGACAACGATGATCTGTTCCATTTTACCTCGTGCATTGGTCGCGCCTCTGGCTGGTTATGTAGCTGATAATTATTCAAAGAAACGCACAATTTTAATAGCGCAATCAGGTACAATTTTGACCGTTGCTGGGTTACTACTTTATACAGAAATGGTCGGTTTGTCGGTGTATGCTATTTATATTGCAACAGTTTTTAATACAATTTGCTCTGCCTTTTCGGGTGTAACATTTACTTCTTCAATCGCAACACTAGTAGATCCAGAACGTCTACAAAAAGCAATGTCATTTAATCAAATGTCAGTGTCCATCGCAGCAATTGGAGGACCAGTAATCGGTGGAATGATGTATGGATTTTTCTCCATGGAGGCATTTTTACTTGTACATATGGTGGCATATGTGATTACGTTTTGCTTAGAAGCCACAATGAATTTTACTCTGTATAGTACAAGGGGAAAAATGGAAGAGAAAGAAAAGATGTGGGCTGGGCTTACTAGTGGCTTTCGATATATTAAGCAACAAAGAGTAATAAAAACAATTATGTGGGTTTCGTTATGGATTAATTTGTTCTTCTCTGCCATCGTTGTAGGGGGGACTTACATTATTATTGAATTATTAAAAGTAAAAGCAACTCATTTTGGTTTTGTAGAGGCATCAGGCGCAGTTGGTATGCTTATTGCTTCCGTCTATTTTGCAACACGGGCAGAGGTAAAGGCCCCACTACGTTTTTCTAAATTCAGCCTAATACTGTTGGCTAGCAGTTTAGGGTTGGCGATTGTTCCATTAATAACGAATTTATCGTATTTAACGATGGTTATCTTTTATATTGTAATTTACTTTATTTTCGCTATTTTTGAGATGGGAATTAACATGCCGATTATGGTTTATATGCAAAAGCTAATTTCAGAAGAATACCGCGGACGTGTATTAGGATTAATGGAAACAATGGCAATGTCAATGATGCCGATCGGTATGGTTGTTTACGGTATCTTGTACGATACTTTCCCGGCAACGGTTATTTTACTTGTCACAAGTGCAATTATCGTAACGATAGCACTAGTTATGCTACGAACATCTGTCTTAAAAGAAGCACATCCAGAGTTTTATGAACAAAAGGTAGTAACTGAAAGCGTAACAAATTAATGTATCGCTTTGCATATATCATTAGAAGAAAACCAGGCATCTCTTCACAATGTGAAGTATGCCTGGTTTTCTTCATTCAACAAGATTTACTGATCCTCAATCACAATATAAGTTGCTTTCATGGGTCCATGTAAACCAACAATAAGAATCATTTCGATATCTGCTGAATTACTTGGTCCTGTTATAAAGTTGATACAGGAGGCAATTTGCCCGCCATTTCTGACTTTTTCACTAATTAAGCGGGCTGCTTGCGTCATCCGTGGAACAATCGTACTTTTCGGAATTAAAATAATAGAGTTCTCGGGTAAAAAGCTGACAGATCTACCTTTATCCTTACTACTAAAAAGTACAGCAGTCCCTGATTCTGCTAATGTTATTTCACTAATCGTAATGCCGATATTAGCTTTTTCAGCCTGTCGAATATTTTCCTGTGGTTGCTCCGAATCCCATTCGTACAGTTGAATATTTGCTTGAGGCCATTGCTCGGTCATTAGTGATGATAGACCAAAGCCCTTAAAACGTTCGTCTTTCCATGTTATAACAGATTGACTTCCATAATTCTCAATTACTTTTTGTAAGTCTACTGGAAGATTTGCTGTATTTGTAAGGACAATATCCGTATGAATATTTTTGCATTGATCAACTAAAACCTCTACTAACTCATCTTTTGTCGCTTCTTTTAGGACACGATCTTGAGGTTGATATTGCCATGTCGGTCGCTCCATTTCTGTTTTTGGCTCACGCCCAAGCTGTTTTGCGATTTTTGATAAAAATACATCTCTATTTTCAATAGTACCTGCCATCATTCATCGCCTCCTTTTTGGCGGTGTTTAAACCAGTCACGGAAATTATCCTTATTTGGTGCTGGAAAATCTCTTGCTTCCGTCCATGCTTTTAGTGGGCCTGGACCATTTGAGATTTTTTGATCTTTAGTAAAAGGGGCCATTGCTGGTGAAGCCATTTTTGTCGCCATTTTATATAAGGTAGGGGAGGAAGCACCTAAACCAAAGGCCTTCATTAATAGCTTTTCTGATACAGGAGCTTTACCTTCGTTTTCAACAATTACTTGACGATGTCTATGAATAAGCTGATGTAACGGTATTTTAACAGGGCAAGCATCCGTGCAGGCGCCACATAATGTGGAGGCATATGGTAACTCTTTAAAATCTTCATAGCCACCTAATAATGGCGAAAGAACGACACCTACTGGCCCAGAATAGATAGAACCATAAGAATGCCCACCAACATGACGATAAACAGGACAAGCATTCACACAGGCTGCACAGCGAATACATTGTAATATAGGCTGGAACTCACTGCCTAAAATATTAGAACGCCCATTATCAACGATGACTAAATGGAATTCCTCTGGTCCATCTGTATCACCTTCATCTTTGGTCCCTGTTAATGTTGTAATATAGCTTGTTAACTTTTGCCCAACTGCACTTCTTGTTAATAAGCTTACTAGCACTTCCATCTCTTCAAATGTAGGAACAATTCTCTCCATCCCCATTACCGTAATTTGCGTTTTGGGCAAGGCTGTCACTAGATCTGCATTCCCTTCATTCGTCACGAGTGTAATCGATCCGCTCTCTGCAATAGCAAAGTTACAGCCTGTAATGCCTATATCTGCTGTTAAATATTCATTCCTTAATTTTTCACGTACATATAAAGCTATTTCCTCAGGCTTTTCACTTTTCGCATAGCCTTGTTTTTCTTTGAAAATATCACGAATCTGTTCTTTATTTTTATGCAAAGCTGGGGCAACGATGTGAGAGGGGGGCTCGTGATCATCTACTTGCAAAATGTATTCTCCAAGATCTGTTTCAATGACTTCACAACCGAGCTCTTCTAAAGCAGCGTTTAAATCAATTTCCTCCGTCACCATAGATTTTGATTTCACAATCTTAGCAGCCTTGTTCTTTTTAGCGATACTTTGAATATAGTCCGTCGCTTCTTTTGCTGTTTGCGCAAAGTAAACATGTCCACCTCTTTTAGAGACATTTTCACTTAGCTGATACAAGTAGTAATCTAAATTCGCAAGTACATTCTTTCGAATTTCTTCTCCGTGAGAACGCCATTCCTCCCAATGTCCGAGCTCATCAGCTTGTTTTAGCCGACGTGTTTGAAAGCGTTCCTGTGCGCTTGACACTGCTCCGCGCATAAAAGTATTTTCTAATTCTTTCGATACTCGATGATTAAAGTGGTCATCACTTGTTTTCATGGACATTTTTTTACCCCCTCCTAGCGGCAATTTAATACTTCTGCAATATGCATAACTTTAATAGGCTTACTTTGTCGATTAATTCGTCCACCGATATTGATTAAACAACCAGCATCAGCTCCGATTAAAATGTCTGCCTCTGTTTCTTCAACATTCTGGACTTTCTCATTGACCATTGCTCCTGAAATATTGCCCATTTTCACTGAAAATGTACCGCCAAATCCACAGCATCGATCTTTACCTGGGAGTTCGACATACTGTAAACCTTTGACTTGATTTAATAATTTAAACGGTGCTTCTGTAACACCGAGCAAACGTGTCATATGACAGGAAGTATGATAAGTAGCCTTGCCCTCTAAATGTGCGCCTACATCCTCGATCTTTAATACATCTACGATAAACTCTGTAAATTCATATGTTTTATTTGCCAATGCTTGCGCTTTAGGCTCCCAAACAGGATCTCCCTTAAATACTTCTGGGTATTCCTTAAACATATAAGCACAAGAACCAGAAGGGGAGACGACGTATTCGGCATGTTCAAATGTTGTGATCATCTTCCTCATAGCATTTTTAGATTCTTTTACATAGCCACTATTATAGGCAGGCTGCCCACAGCAAATTTGATTTTCAGGGAAGTCTAGATCACAGCCAAGCCTTTCAAGAACTTCGACAACAGCTTTTCCTACATCACCTTGAAACATATCAACTAAACAAGTCGCAAAAAGTGTAACTTTCATAATAACCGCTCCTTTTTGTCTCTCTTACCCCTTGAACTACTAATCAACAGGTCATCTGATGACTTAACGAGTAAATGTATTGTTTTTATAATACTACAACTTTTCAGATGAATGAAAGGTATTTATTTTAAATTTTCGGAAAAATAAAGAGCTGCCTATTATAAAAACTAGGCAGCTTCGGTTATTTTTTAGTTTCTGTTGTTTCGAAATATTGCAATAAAACTTTTTCCACATTACTTAAATGTGAAGCCATAGCATGTTTTGCATGTTCTTCATTTTGCTGTTTTATTGCGAGGAAAATTTGCATATGTTCATCATATAACTTTTCACTTGTTATTTTTTTTGAGTACAACCAAATTCGTCGTGTCTCTTTCATCGTTTCAAACATTAAACCTGAAACTTGGTCTAATAAAGTTGCAAGTAGGGGATTTTGGGATGCTGCAGAAATGGCCGCGTGAAATTGAAAATCTGCTTTTTCACCTAGCTCACCATTACCTTGTGAATGTTTCATTTCATCTAAAATTTGCATCATTGACTGTAGGTCTTCGTCTGTTCGATGAATGGCTGCGCTAGCCGCTGTTCCTACTTCAATAATTTTGCGTACTTCTAACAAATGTGAGATATCTTGCTTATTTGTTAAAATGGCAGTTGATAAGGGGAAATCGAGCTGATTGGATTGATTACTTTTAACAAAAGTACCTGAGCCTTGCTTAATTTCAATAAGCCCCATTGCTTTTAAAGCGGAAAGAGCTTCTCGGATGGCAGATCTACTTACTTGTAATTGTTCTGCAAGTTGTTCTACTGAATCAAGTCGGTCACCAGGTTTTAGTTCGCCAGCTCTAATTTTTTCATAGAGGATTTCGGTTACTTCCTCATATATTTTTTTCGGTTTAATTTTTCTTAATTCCAAGGACTACACCTCATTTATTTCTATCAATGGATCTTTTGTTTTTATTATACATGAAGAAAAGAAATTTTCTCACTATTTAACAGTAAAGACTTTGTACAGTCTACAATAAAGCTATGCACCTGCATGAAAGCACTGTACTAGTGCCTTTTGAATAGGCGTAAAATGTTATAACTTGGAATGCGGAAAAATGATAAATATTGTTGACAGATAATATAAGGGGAGCGCATAATGCAAAAGTATATGAACTACATCACGTTGATGTAATAAAGTTTGAATAATAAATTTGTATACTAGTATAATAGAACTTCATATAACTTCACTTTTTCAACACCTTTTTGCCATGAAACGTTCACAAACAGGAAGGGCGCAATTTACAGTGTTTTTTGGTACGATGGAGGCAGTAACTGTAAGGAGCGAGTGAGAAAATATGGAAACTGATATTAACTTATTTTTAGCTTTAGGTGCAGGTTTTTTAAGCTTTATTTCACCATGTACTCTACCGTTATATCCCGCATTCTTATCATACATAACGGGGATGACATTAGATGAGCTAAAAGCGGAACGAGGTATGATGCAAAAACGTGCTATTTTGCATACCCTCTTCTTTTTACTAGGATTTTCAATTATCTTTATTATGATTGGACTAGGGACATCGTTAGCGGCGGAGTTCTTCCTTAATTATCAAACATTATTACGTCAGGTTGGTGCTATCTTAATCGTAGTATTTGGTTTAATGATTGTGGGATTACTACAAATTGACTTTTTAATGAAGGATCGAAAATTCCAATTTAAAAACCGCCCATCTGGTTATTTGGGATCAGTATTTATCGGAATAGCCTTTGCGGCTGGTTGGACGCCGTGTACTGGCCCAATTTTAGCATCGATTATAGCATTAGCTGGTGCAAATCCAAGTTCAGGTTTTAGCTATATGTTAGCTTATTTCTTAGGCTTTGCAATTCCGTTCTTCTTGTTATCTTTCTTTATAGCGCGGATGACTTGGATTCGTA
The DNA here is from genome assembly GCF_056322905.1 of Lysinibacillus sp. G1-3. Lineage (NCBI taxonomy): Bacteria > Bacillati > Bacillota > Bacilli > Caryophanales > Bacillaceae > Lysinibacillus > Lysinibacillus sp. G1-3. The sequence continues at coordinate 85,939 of NZ_JBWHYQ010000003.1, read as the reverse complement.
CACACAGCCAAAAAATTGTGAAAATCGGTGGCTATATTATGATTGCCGTTGGTGTCGTGTTATTCTTTGATGGATTAACGTATATAACACGCATTTTAGAGCCTATTTTCGGTGGATTTACAGGCTTCTAATCTGCTAAACTAAAGTGGCATACCATACCTTAACGTGGAGGGAGATGAACATGTGCCTACAGTTTTAGTAGTGGATGATACGCTCTTTATGCGTGTTGCAATAAGTAATATGTTTACTGAATGGGGTTATGAGGTAGTCGGTAAGGCAGCAAATGGTAAGGAAGCTGTGGCTATGTATCGTGAGTTACAACCAGATCTTGTAACGATGGATGTAACAATGCCCGTTATGACAGGTATTGCAGCGGTAAAAGAAATCATTCCTGAATTTCCAGATGCAAAAATAATTATGATTACAGCTTTAGGGCAACAAAAGTTAATTGTGGAAGCAATTGAAAGTGGAGCAAAGGATTTTATGACAAAGCCTTTCGAGCCAGAAAGATTAAAAGCTGTAGTTGATCAATTACTTGGACAAAATTGTTAATGACATTAGAGGAGGATTTTTTATGTTTAGCAATATCCCTTCTCACTATTATGTAATAGGTTCGACCATAATGGCCATTTTTATGGGTACCTTTGTCATGGTTATACGTATGCGAGCGTCTAAGAAACCGACAAATGAGAAGAAAATTATCATTCCACCTATAGCGATGTCTACAGGTGCGTTAATGTTTTTATTCGAACAATTTCGAGTGCCACCCATGCAAATTCTTGAAGCGGCAGCAGTCGGCATGGTATTCTCGACAATCTTAATTGCCACTTCTAAATTTGAAGTAAAAGGCCAAGATATTTATTTAAAACGTTCAAAGGCATTCGTTTTTATACTAATCGGACTATTAGTGTTCCGTATAGTTGCAAAAGTAATATTAAGTAACTCCATTGACGTTGGTGAATTAGCAGGAATGTTTTGGATTCTAGCGTTCGCGATGTTACTTCCTTGGCGAATCGCTATGCTTATTCAGTTTATAAAAATCAAAAAAACAATTCCGCTGAAGAATTATTAATGGAAGAACTACACTAGAGATTTTATCTAGTGTAGTTTTTTTATGCATTTTGGCTGATGGATAGAGTAGTACTAGCGACGGAAAGAAGAACCAAAGTGAAGGATAGGAAACAGGCCGACGGAAAGGATTGCCAAGGTGAAGGATAGAAAACAGGGCGGCGGATAGAATTGCGGAAGTGACGGAAAGAGTCGTCAGAACGACGGAAAGAAACGACGGATAAAAGAGCCGAGGTGAAGGATAGAAAACAGAGCGACGGATAGGATTGCCAAAGTGACGGAAAGAGTCGTTCAAGCGACGGAATGAAAGGCAAAATCGACGGATAAAAGAGCCAAGGTGACGGATAGATTCAGAAAGGGGGGATTGGAAAAGATGTGAATTAAACTTAGCAAGGGAATTGAAAACGCTGCACAACGATTTTGTGCAGCGTTTCTTCATTCAAATAGATGTTCATATGGAGAAATGTCAATCTGCATTTCATCTAATTTCTTACGTAAAAATTTATGGTCGCGCTTAGGCGTTGCTTGAATATAGCCACGTATAATTAAATCATGGTTAATAGCAGATGCCTTTTCTTCTATTGCAAGTTCTCCAATTTTCCCTGCAATTTTTTCCTTTGCTACTTGTCTAAAAAGCTCAGGTACAGGGCTTACAAGTTCATATAAAAGCTCTTTCTCAGGTTGTCCCCATAAATGAATGGTTTTATCTAAATAATACTCCTGCCAATCTAAATCAGATTTACCGTCCTGCTTCGGTAATGCCTTTAAAAATTTGCGGAACATGAAAAATCCGCCTATCGCCATAAATGAAATAAGTACAACTACCCAAAATAGGATAAACCATAAAAACCAACCACTTAACAAATCGTTCACCTCTTTGCCTTCTCTCACTCTATTATAAAAGCTTACATAAAAAAATTCATCCTAAATGTCCCTTTTTTAGCAATAAGTCAGTATATATTGTGTAAGAAAGGAGGTGAACTCCATGGCAAAAGTCAATTTCGTAGGTGCTACACTGCGCTTAAAGTATGTCGCTGGACACGATGCCCAAAACGAGCCTATGTTCACAACAAAAACGTACCGAAATTTGAACAGCTCGCATTCGGCAGAAGATTTAGTAGCTGTTGCAAAAGCCATTGCAAGTCTATCTTCACATTCACTAGATAGCATTGTAAAACAAGAAACAACAGATTTATCCTAAGGAGGGAAAGCTATGACACAAGTTTTAGAACTGCAATTTGAAACAGCAGCAGGGAAAACAGCAACATTTGCGATTGATGCACCGAAGCCAAAGATAACAGCGGAAGAAATTCAAAAGGTAATGCAAACGATCATCGCTAAAAATGTTTTTGAAGGACAAGCTGGCACTCTGGTTACAATGACTGGGGCTCGCATCGTTGATCGTCAAGTAACAGAATTTGATTTAGAAATCGAATAACTAAGAAATGGTCTTTGCAGCATGTACTGCAAGGACCATTTTTAACAATATTAGTTTTAATTATCAGCAGTGAAGGAGGGAGCAACATGGAACAGTGGTTAAACATGATATCGGATATCGGTTTTCCTATTTTAGTGTCGTTTTATTTACTGCACCGAGTAGAAGTGAAATTAGATGCCATTCATGATGCGCTTGTTTCGTTAAAGTGAAATCGATTTCACAAAGATGTACGAAAGCTGTCACTTGAGTGTCCTTGTCAATATTTCCATCGTACGATAGGATGAGGATAGTGTAAGTGGGGAGCGTGTTAAAGATGAGAAATAAAATAATTGGGCTTGTTTTACTTTTTGCATTTGCAACTGTGCTGAGTGCGTGTGGAAATTCAAAGTTTAAAGCAGATTATAGTTTGGAATTACCAGATTTTGAACATGTCAATCAACGCGGAGAAAAAGTTTCTTTAGAGAGTTTAAAAGGAAAACCGTGGATTGGTATGTATATTTTCACGAATTGTACTTCAATTTGTCCACCAATGTCATTTAATATGACGCAAGTTCAAGAGAAGCTGAAGAAAAAAGGTGTGGAAGATTATAATATTGTTGCGTTTTCAGTTGATCCTGACGTTGATAAACCAGAAGTATTAGCTGATTATTTGAAAAAATATAATGTTCCAGATCAATCAAAATGGAATCTACTTACTGGTTATTCACAAAAGTATATCGAGCAGTTCGCTGTAAAATCAACAAAAATAATTGTCAAAAATGATCCTAACAGCGACCAAGTTGTTCATGGGAATCAATTTTTCTTAGTTGATAAAGATGGCGTAATCGTAAAAATGTATTCGGGGTTTGCAGAGAATCCAGAGGATGTCCCTATTGACACGATTGCATCAGATATAGAAACATATATTGATGAAAATTTATAATAGCTCGAAGGAAACCGTCTCAATTAATGAAGAGACGGTTTTTTTTGTTTATATTTAATCTTTTATACCTGTAGCCTCGTTTATAGTGTAGAAGGAGGGAAAGCTTTTGTCTGATACAGAATATTTAGAGCAACTAATGGAACTACATACAGAGCATTTATTTCGTATCGCATACTACTATACGAAAGATCTACAAATAGCTGAGGATATCGTTCAAAATGTGTTTATTAAATTTTTTCATCATCAAAAGTATTATGAAGAAAGAGGAGAGATGAGGGCGTACTTAGCACGCATGACCATTAATAAATGTAAGGATTATTTAAAGAGCTGGGCATTTCGGAAAATTTCAGTGCAACATAAGCTTTTCTCTAAGCAAAAATCCGTTCTACAAGATACGCTTATTCAACAGGATGAACAAACGATTTTAGATGAAGCAATTTTGAAATTACCGTTAAAGCTACGAGAACCTATTGTGTATTTTTATTTAGAGGATATGACGATAAAAGAAATTGCTAAGCTACTCGAAATCCCTGAAGGTACAGTTAAATCACGTTTGAAAAAAGGGAAGGAATTATTAAAAATTGATCTTCATGATATTGAATGGGAGGTACTTTTCCATGGATAAGCATACAATGCATGTGTTGAAGGATGTCTCAGCACATAAAGAAGCAATCATTCAAAAGGTTCAACAACAAATTCAGGAAGATCCGTATCCATCAAAGCAACTTTGGCCGTATCGTGCACTGGCCATCATGATGACATGCTCTATTTTACTATTTATTGCATGGCAAGCTTCGAAACCGATTGACCATTTAACGACAGAAATACTTCATGAAGAAGAAAAACAATCATTCACCGATTTATTTCAAACAGAAGTTGAGGGAACAGAGACAACGTTCAGTCAGTATTTTCCAATAGCAGATCAATTACATCACCGTGAAAATATCAAATTTTATGCGCCGCTTCAGGGCTTCGAGGCTATGCAAGCAGTAGCGGCTACTATGGGGGATGCTGTCCACCTAATAGACCCAGAAACTCTTCCATTTAAATCAAATATACAAGAGGTCTATGCGGTAACATCAGATATGCAAGATGGTAGTCTGCAAAAGCAATTTCAATTTAGTTTTAAACAAAAGTCTCTCACTGGAGTGGATCGTCAATATATTAATTTTACGGTAATAAATGTGGATCATAATCCTTTAGTATACTATAAAGTTACGGATAGTCAGGATTTTTCAGGGGAAATCACGAATATAGGTTTGAATTTCATGAATCCTTTATATTTTCGAGCGATGACACCAGATCAAGGTTTCGCGTATGTATACTATAATTTTGATGCGGCAGGCAAGCGCATTTATCAAATGAGTACAAGAGCCAATGAGTTTTTTACGTATTATAATGGCTATGTATATCAAATAGGCTATCAATTAAATGGTGATCAACAGGAAGCACAAGAAAAAATGGTTGCTCTTGCAAGGGAATTTATCCCGCACATAAATTCAGCGAATGCAAAGAAGTAAGGTGGAAGAAAAACTGCCTGGGAAAGCTCGATTGGTGAAGGCTAGCAATCAGTAGTGATGAAGAACCCCTAGTGAGTATCGGTATATTTTAGGCAACAACTAGTTACCAAAATAGCACATTATATTCTGTTTATATTAAAATAGTTGAAAAGGGACGGGGGGTTCAACAATGACGGTAGCGCGAATGTATTTAAATGTTGTCAAAACAAGATTTAGAAGTGTCAAAGAGCTAGGCGATAAAACACTCAACCAACTAGAAGAGGCCCAATTGCACTGGGCGTATAATGAAGATTCAAACAGTATCGCAGTGATTGTAAAACATATTAGTGGAAATATGATATCGAGATGGACGGAATTCTTAACGACAGATGGTGAGAAAGCAACGAGAAATCGTGATGATGAATTTACGGATAGCCTTCAGACAAAAGAAGAGGTTATGACAGTATGGGAAAAGGGCTGGCAAGTATTTTTAGATGAGTTACATGGTTTAACGGAAGCTGATTTACAAGGGGTTGTAACGATAAGAGGAGAACGGCATTCCGTGATAGATGCGATTGAAAGACAAATGTCTCATTATTCACAACATGTCGGTCAAATCGTTTACATCGCAAAGCAAATAAAGGGCTCTGAGTGGCAAACATTAAGTATTCCAAAGGGACAATCTCAGGCTTTTACAGAATCAATGTTAAAAAATCATCAACAATAATAAAAAATCGTAGCGTGAGGCTACGATTTTTTTGCTTCCTTGCCTCTATGCAAAATAAAGCTGATACATCGAAGTCTCATCGTCAATAGATTTTGCGATTTCAAAGGCTTCTTATTGTTTGCGCCCATAAGCAATGATTTCATACATAAATCTTATGAGAAACATTAAATTGGCACTACCATCTATGTAATCATCCGGGGCCAAATAGGAGTGGCAACCTCTTTTTAAAAATGCAGTAGCTAGCTGCTTTTCACCTAAAGTACAGCCAGAGGCAAAAAAGTTCACATCTTTTAATGTACAGTAATTTAAGATCTCTTGTGGACCGAAAAATTCACCCCTTGGTTCATTTACCTCATAAATATCCTCACCTAGCTTTGGCATGCAAAAACGTCCTTCGTCCCCATGGAAGTTTAAAATTAAATAATCTATTCGATCGTCTAAATCTTCCCCTGACAAAACATCCATTAAATCATTGGGTCTTCCAATTAAATGAAGAGTCACTCGTGCACCAAATGACTCAAGTACAGAGCGTATTGCAAGCGATTCGATATCACATTCAGAGCCTACAACTAAACTAACGTATAAATCTGGTTTACTCATTTTCTACTATTCTCCCTTATTTTAGTTGTTAATAATTTCGACTGATTTTGGTAAAGTTTCCGATGAACAGCAATATGAAAGCCCGTTCGTTTACCAACATCGTGTAATTGCTACCGCTATGTTTGCACTACGCTTTTAAATAGCCATATTAAATTTACAGAAGTCAAGACATTTGGTGATGTGTTTAAATTTTGTAAAAAATTAGTGTTAATTCATGATAAAAGACGCACTTCTTATGGGATAAAAGATATGATTAGGCTATACTCAAGAGGATAAATGTTAATAGTAGAATAGAGGGAGTCGTATGAAATCAACGGTAGAACGAAAACTGCAATTTGCATTTGGTATAGTTTTAGTATTTCTATTACTAATTACTAGTATTGCCATATACTTTTTAAATGATAATAAACACACACTTGCGGAAATCGAAAAAAATACGGAACTAATGAATTTGTATAATGATATTTCCTTTCAAACAGTTCGTGCAAATGCTGCCATTCGCGGGTATATGTTATATGGTAAAGAAGATATGCTCAACAATCATCAGGAAATACGAGAAACATTACATAAATCTATACAGCGTATTGAAGAACTCGAACATAAAAATACGGACTTTGAACTGTTTTTAAAGCAATTAGAAGCATGGGAAAAGCCTATAGATGAACAAATTGTACCGCTTTTTCAAAGTGGTGAAAAACTGCAAGCCCAGCAGTTAGCATTACCGGTTTTAGGGAAAGGCTCTCTAAAGCTTGTTGAGTTTGGAAAAACGATGGCAACCGCTCAGCAGGACGAAATGCAGGCGCGTATAGAGGCTACAAAGCAAAAGGGCGACAGAAGTGGCAAAGAGATTGCCGTACTAGCAATAGTCTCCTTACTTATAAGCATTATTATTGCGACGGTTTTTGGGCGAAGAGTAGCAAAAAATATTCAGCAAACAGTAGAAGAAATGGACAAATTCTCAACTGGCAATCTACAAACGCACCTGCAATTTAAAACAAAAGATGAGTTTGCCCAACTGGCAGCTTCATTTAATTCGATGTCAGAAAAGCTTCAACATACGATGAAGCAAGTTGGTAATTCGGCTGAACAGGTAGCAGCAACATCCGAGCAGCTCACAGCGAGTAGTATGGAAGTAACACAGGCAACAGAAGTTGTCTCAGAATCGATTCAAGATATTGCACATGGTATTGAAGAACAGGATACATTAACAGGTGATGTACGAAACTTATCCTCGCACATTTTGAAAAAGATGGATGATATATCAATGAATATTGATCATGTTAACTATGCAACTGTAGAAACTAAAAATATGGCTAGCATAGGTCGTTCCTCAGTTCGTAATGTCATTGAACAGATGAATGACATTGCCAATAATACAGAAGAGCTAAGTACACGCGTTAAAGACTTAGATGAAAATACAGCAGCGATCGTCTCAGCAGTCAATGTTATTAAAAATATTGCTACCCAAACAAATCTATTGGCGATCAACGCCTCTATAGAAGCGGCGCGCAGTGGTGAGCATGGTAAGGGCTTTGCTGTAGTGGCAGAAGAGGTACGGAAGCTAGCAGACGAATCGAATCTAGCGGCGGTAGATATTGAAAAGGTTGTTTTGCAAATTACTGAAGATACAAGAATTATCGAGGAAGATATGATCAGTAGTAATGATTCAGTAGTGGTTGGTCGTGAAAAAGTAAATGTGGCAAGAGATAATTTCATTCAAATTGACGATGCCATTAATGATGTGCAAGCTCAAACTGAATCAGTTACAGCGGCTATTCGAACAATCCATCAAGATATTGAAAAACTTGTAAAAGAAATTGACTACATTAGCGAAGTATCCATGAATTCGAGTAGCAATGTTCAAAGTGTTGCAGCATCCTCTGAGGAACAAAATGCGGCGATGGAAGAAGTAGCGGCTGCTTCTACACATTTGTCAAAAATGGCGATTGACTTACAAGAATCCATTCAGGCATTTAAATACTAACAAATAACCCCTATGAATCATACAGAAAGAATGATTCATAGGGTTCTTTGTTTAGTGGATAATGGCGTGGAGAGCTCGAATTATGTCGAGAAAATCAAAAAAATGAAAAAATGTTTGAATTTAAGTGTATTTCGTCCGATAAAAACATAAGAAGAAAATTTATTCGATATGAGAAGGGGAGGCTGTGTGCTGGGGACTCTTTGAATATTAAGAGAAACCTCAAAATTGACAATAGACTTTTTAAGAACTCGTAAAGTTAAAAGGAGAGCTGTTGCATGAAACGATTATTTGGAAGCTTTAAGGGTAAGCTCTACACATTATTTGCTCTTATTTTACTAATCCCAGTTATTTCTGTAGGAAGCTTATCGTATCTTTCAGCAAAAAATTCGATAAAGGAAGAAATACTTTTTAGTGCAGATGAAAGTGTAAAAATTTTGAATACATTAATTGATAGTGCTATTAGCACGAAAATAAATGAAATCGCTACCTTTAGCGAGGAAATAAATTCTTCTAAGTACAAACAGAAGGAAACTAAAATAATACCGAATTTTCAAGAATATATGAAGCTGAGTCCAGATGTTTTAAGTATTTATGTTGGAACAAATGACGGAACATTTATCCAAGAACCAAAAATAAATAGCGCGGATTATAATCCTTTAGAAAGGGATTGGTATAAAAAAGCTAAGGAATTAAAAGGTGAGACTTTAATCACGGATCCTTACATAGATGCAGGGACTGGAGATATGGTCGTAACAGTTGCTCGTCAGGTGAAAGATCAGTCTGGGGTAGTTGCAATCGATTTGAAATTGACAGACATTCAAAAAGTCGCAGATTCTATAAGTATCGGAAAAAATGGATATCCTTCTATTTTTGGTGACAAAAATTTGGTCATTTCACATCCTACATTAGAAGCCGGTAAGGAATTAAACGAGAGCTTCCTTAATCAAATGTACGACAGCAAATCTGGCACGTATGATTATGTCTTTGACGGTGATAACCGCATTTTGTTCTTTACAACGAATGAACTGACAAACTGGAAAATCACAGGAACAATTTTTGCAAAGGAAATTGACGAATCAGCATCACCCATTTTGAAAAAAACGTTTCTCGTACTAATTGCTGCGATCGTAATCAGCTCGATTGTATTCTTTTTTGTCATGAAGGCAATTATAAAACCGATTAGATTACTAAAGGATAGTGCAGTAACCATTAGTAAAGGTGATTTAACAGAGAAAGTGACAATCACTTCTCATGACGAGATTGGACAGCTAGGACAAGCCTTTAACGATATGCAAGACAATTTAAGAACTCTTATTCAAAAAATTGAACAAAATGCCGAAGAGGTTGCCTCGTCAGCAGAAGAGCTAACAGCCAATGCCACTCAAACGAGCATTGCTACAGAAAAGGTAGCGATTTCGATTCAAGATGTTGCATCGAGCGCAGACACGCAAACGACGAGTGCCATTAAGAATGCAGAATCGTTACAGGAACTTTCCAAGGCAATTCTTCATATAGCTGAGATTTCTTCTACTGTGACAGATCTTTCACAGCATGCAACGCTACAAGCGGACGAAGGTGGAAAAGCAGTCCGAGATACGAAAGATCAAATGCAATCTATTCATGTATCAGTGACCGATTCCAACACGAAAATTCAATCACTACATGAACGCTCTCAGCAAATTACGTCCATTTTAGATGTAATTACAAGCATTGCAGATCAAACGAACTTACTTGCTCTCAATGCAGCGATTGAGGCAGCAAGAGCAGGAGAGCATGGAAAAGGCTTTGCAGTTGTTGCTGATGAAGTTAGAAAGCTTGCGGAGCAATCTCAGAAATCTGCACAACAAATTTTCGAGCTAATCCATGGCATTCAGCTAGAAACCGAACAATCTGTAAACATCATGGCAAAAGTTACAGAGGATGTTCAAAATGGTCTACATGTATCGGATGAAGCTATCACGAAGTTCCAAGTGATTATGTCAAGTATGGATGCGATTACTCCTAAAATGGAAGAGGTATCTTCTGCCTCTGAGCAAATGTCAGCAAGTGTACAAGAGGTGACTGCTGTTACGGAAGATTTGGCATTCTCAGCCAAAGGAAATGCAGCTGCTTCAGAGGATGTTGCAGCGTCTACTGAGGAACAATTAGCTTCGATGGAAGAAATTAATGCTTCTGCACAAGCTCTTGCGCATATGGCAGATGAGCTAAAACAGCTAATTAGTCAATTTAAATATTAATAGACGTACGAAAAAATGCCATTCCTCCTTTGGGGAGTGGCATTTTATATTATTGAAAAACTATTGTGTCAATGAAATTAAGGTTTCATTTTAAAAAAAGTAAGGCTCTTCGGCAAAACGAATGGGCGCTTTCTTGAGTCATTTGTTAATAGAAAGTGGTTGTTTTTTAAATAAAACAGGATTTTGTTTCATTAAATCTTTATTCATATAAAAAACGAACTATAGTAGCTTTTGCGATTCTGTTTTGTAGCTATAGAAAATATTCGCAAAGATGTCCTTGAGTATTTTGTTTTTCAATACTAATAAATGACACTGGGACATTTTCTTGTTTGACTAAGTCATTCTATTTTCTAAATTTAATAATGGTAGTGTATTTCCGGAGATTTAATGGCATCAATGCAAAAAGCCTATATTGTTTTCAACCTTTTATTTACTACGGACAGAAAATCGAATGAAACGAAAATTAGTCTTTAAGAATCCGAAAATAGGTTCTACATTGATTTTTCGTTGTCGAAAGATGGCACCTGGTTTTCTCTGTGCGAAAGCGAAGCGACAGCAACAAGATTTTCTCTGTGCGAAAGCGAAGCGACAGCAACAAGATTTTCTCTGTGCGAAAGCGAAGCGACAGCAACAAGATTTTCTCTGTGCGAAAGCGAAGCGACAGCAACAAGGTTTTCTCTGTGCGAAAGCGAAGCGACAGCAACAAGGTTTTCTCTGTGCGAAAGCGAAGCGACAGCAACAACTATGCAAAGATGACATCACCCACACGCTATGCTGTTGTAATCTAGTTAAATAAAAAATAAAAAAAGGGGTTTGAAATTAAGTATTTCATCCGATAAAAACCTAGGGTGATATTTCTTCGATAAAAGAAGGGTAGGTTGTGAACAGAGAAGGAAGCGGCATAGTTTCCGAGCCTAAATCATCAAGTAAAGTGTCAGTAAAAGAAACACAATAAAAATACATATTTCAAGAATTTTGAAGACTAGAGGAGAACTGTTGCATGAAAAAATTATTTAGAAGCTTTAAGGGTAAGCTCTACACGTTATTTGCTCTTATCCTATTAGTCCCAGTTATTTCTGTAGGAAGCTTATCGTATCTTTCAGCAAAAAATTCGATAAAAGAAGAAATACTTTTTAGTACAGATCAAAGTGTAAAAATTTTGAATACGTTAATTGATAGTACTATTAGCACGAAAATAAATGAAATCGCTACCTTTAGCGAGGAAATAAATTCTTCTAAGTACAAACAGAAGGAAACTAAAATACTACCGAATTTTCAAGAATATATGAAGCTGAGTCCAGATGTTTTAAGTATTTATGTTGGAACAAATGACGGAGAAGTATTTGTAGAACCAAAATCGAATAGCGCTGATTACAATCCTTTGGAAAGAGATTGGTATAAAGAAGCTATGGCTTTGAAGGGAGAAACTTTAATAACGAAACCTTATAAAGATGTAGCGACAGGAGATATGATTGTAACAATTGCTCAGCAGGTAAAAGATCAATCTGGGGTAGTGGCAATTGATTTAAAATTGACAGACATTCAAAAAGTTTCGGACGCTATCAGTATCGGGAAAAATGGATATTCATCTATTTTTAGTGAAGATAAAATGGTCATTTCAGACCCGACTATAGAACCAGGTAGCGAAATAAAAGAAAGCTTCAGCGACAAAATGTACGACAGCAAATCGGGAACGTATGAATATGTATTTGAAGGTGAAGATCGTATTTTGTTCTTTACAACGAACGAATTGACGAATTGGAAAATTACCGGAACAATTTTTGCGAAGGAAATTGATGAATCAGCATCACCAATTTTAAATCATACATTACTCGTGTTAATTATTGCGATTGTCATAAGTGCAATTGTTTTCTATTTTGTTTTGAAAGGAATCATAAAACCGATTAAATCGCTCAAGGATAGTGCAGTAACCATTAGTAAAGGTGATTTAACAGAGAAAGTGACAATCACTTCTCATGACGAGATTGGACAGCTAGGACAAGCCTTTAATGATATGCAAGACAGTTTAAGAACTCTTATTCAAAAAATTGAACAAAATGCTGAAGAGGTAGCATCGTCGGCAGAAGAGCTAACAGCCAATGCCACTCAAACGAGCATAGCGACAGAAAAGGTGGCCATTTCGATTCAAGATGTTGCATCGAGCGCAGACACGCAAACGACGAGTGCCACTAAGAATGCAGAATCGTTACAAGAACTTTCTAATGCTATTTTTCATATCGCGGAAATCTCTTCTACAGTGACAGATCTTTCACAGCATGCAACGTTACAAGCAGACGAAGGTGGAAAGGCCGTCCGAGATACAAAAGATCAAATGCAATCTATTCATGTATCAGTGACCGATTCCAACACGAAAATTCAATCACTACATGAACGCTCTCAGCAAATTACGTCTATATTAGATGTAATTACAAGCATTGCAGATCAAACGAACTTACTTGCTCTCAATGCAGCGATTGAGGCAGCAAGAGCAGGGGAGCACGGAAAAGGTTTTGCAGTTGTAGCTGATGAAGTTAGAAAGCTGGCGGAGCAATCCCAGAAATCTGCACAACAAATTTTCGAGCTAATCCATGGCATTCAGTTAGAAACCGAACAATCCGTAAACATCATGGCAAAAGTTACAGAGGATGTTCAAAATGGTCTACATGTATCGGATGAAGCTATCACGAAGTTCCAAGTGATTATGTCGAGTATGGAGGCGATTACTCCTAAAATGGAAGAGGTATCTTCTGCCTCTGAACAAATGTCAGCAAGTGTACAAGAGGTAACTGCTGTTACGGAAGATTTGGCATTTTCAGCAAAAGGAAATGCAGCTGCATCAGAGGATGTTGCAGCGTCTACAGAGGAACAATTAGCTTCGATGGAAGAAATTAATGCTTCTGCACAAGCTCTTGCGCATATGGCAGACGAGCTAAAACAGCTAATTAGTCAATTTAAATATTAATTATAAACATAACAAAAACGCCATTCCGTTTGAGGAATGGCGTTTTTGTATAGATTATCGATCTTCTTCCCAGCAATCAGTATTTTTCAATGTTGGGATTGATTTTGCATAAAATACAGGGTTTTTGCCTGCATTGCGTTGTATTGTAAAGTCGTCTAACACTTTGAAGGCAATTTTACCAAGTAACAAGATGACCGTAATATTGATGATAGCCATTAGTCCCATGAATAGGTCTGCTAAGTTCCAAACAAGCTCTACTTGCGCAAGAGCACCGAACATAACCATAGCAAGCACTAAAATACGGTAGCCAAACATCCAACCTTTATGTGCATTCATAAACTCAATATTAGATTCACCGTAATAGTAATTTCCAACGATCGAACTAAAGGCAAAGAAAATAATAGAAATTGCAATAAAGTAAGGAGCCCATCCACCTACATGTACAGCTAAGGAATTTTGTGTAAGAATAATTCCATTACTTTCACCAGTATTATATAGACCCGCTAAAATAATAATAAACGCTGTTGCAGAACAAATCATAATTGTATCAAAAAATACACCTAAACTTTGCACTAATCCTTGCTTTGCAGGATGTGAGGTATTGGCTGTAGCTGCAGCATTAGGGACACTACCCATACCGGCTTCATTAGAAAATAAGCCACGGCGTACACCTTGCATAATAGCAGCTCCAATCGCACCACCAGCAGCTTCCTGAAGACCAAACGCTTCTGTGAAAATCAATTTGAAAACGGCAGGTATTTCAGTCAGATTCGTTACAATAACAAAAAGGGCTACAGCTAAATAGAAAACCGCCATAACAGGTACAAGTACTTGCGTAACTTTTACAATTCTATGTACGCCACCAAAAATAATCATGGCCGTTAACACAACTAACATAACACCAATGATAGCAGGCTTAATATTAAATGCCTCACCTACAGAAGTTGCAATCGTATTCGATTGTACCGCATTAAATATAAAGCCAAAGCTTAACGTTAAAAGAATACCAAAAATAATCCCTAATTTACGTTGACCTAAAGCTTTTTCCATATAATATGCTGGTCCACCACGGAACGTATCGCCATCCTTTACTTTGTACACCTGTGCAAGCGTACTTTCAATAAAGGCAGTCGCCATTCCTAAGATGGCAATAATCCACATCCAAAATACTGCTCCAGGTCCACCTACACCGATTGCTAATGCAACACCTGTAATATTCCCAGTACCTACACGTGAGGCTGCGCTAATCGTAAAGGCTTGGAACGGAGAAACACCTGAATCTCCCTCTCTTTTCTCCACTATTAAACGAAACATTTCAGGGAAAAGTCGAATTTGGACAAATTTTGTGCCAAATGAAAAATACAATCCAGCAGCTATTAACAATGTAATAATGCAATATGTCCATAAAATATTATTAGTATCACCTACAATATTCGTTAACCATTCCATTTGCTTTCCTCCAATCTCAATACGCTTTAGTCTACACTGTTTTTTTGTAATATATCCACTTTTTGAAAATACTGAATTATATTAATTTTGTGTGCGACGTAATATTTTTACAATATTTGAAATACATATCCCTAGATGTTGGTTAGTATGGATTGTTTTGTAGGAATTTTACCGGATAAATAGAATGAGATGAAAGAAAAATGCAAGTTGTATGAAAAGGAGGTTCGGTATGGTGTTTTACTTACTTTTGTATTGGCACTTTTTAGTTATGATTATGTTAGTGATCATATTTGCAGGAATGATTACTTTTTTGTTTCCCTGGTTTTCATCTATTGTTTTATTGATTTTGAGTGGTCTAATCGGCTTTGTATATTCTATATTCATTGATTATAAGGATGCCAGTTTCTTTTTTATTAGTATTAATCTTGTTGTTAGTTCTATCCCCATTTTATTAATTAGATATTTACACTTCTTAAAAAGAAAAGCGGAAGAAATGGAGGAAGGTAGTTTCAATTAGTGAAGTTTTAGAAAATTCTCTTATTTAGGCTGGCTTTTTAGTATAATAATTAAATTATAGGCTAATCAACAAAAGATAGGTATGACAATTATTGAAACCAAGTTGGAGCAGAAATGAACATGATATTATGTGTAATCAGTCAAATTAAAGGGGGAATTTGTATGAAAACTATTGGCATGATTGGTGGTATGAGCTGGGAGTCTTCTGCTGAGTATTACCGTCTTATGAATCAAGAGGTAAAGACACAATTAGGAGGCTTACATTCAGCCAAATGTATTTTGTATAGTGTAGATTTTCAAGAAATTGAGCATTACCAAGCTGAGGGAGATTGGGAGAAGGCGGGGCAAGTGCTGGGAGAAGCCGCGCAATCTCTAGAGCGTGCAGGGGCAGATTTTATTATCATTTGTACAAATACAATGCACAAAGTTATAGATATCGTTGCCGCAAAAATCCAATTACCGATTTTACATATAGCGGATGCGACAGCAAATCAAATAGAAAAAGCTAGTTTACAAAAAGTTGCCCTTCTTGGGACAAAGTACACGATGGAACAAGATTTCTATAAAGCTAGAGTAGAAGGATTTGGCATTGATGTGATTGTTCCACTTGTTGACGAGCGTACTGAGGTCAATCGTATCATTTATGAAGAATTATGTTTGGGCCAAATTGAACAAACATCGAAGGAATATTATTTACAGGTGATTGAAAACCTTGTGCAGTCGGGAGCACAAGGAATTATATTAGGCTGTACAGAGATTGGATTACTTATTAAACAGGAAGATCTGAAAGTACCTGTTTTTGATACAACAATTCTCCATGCAAATGCTGCAGTAAATATGGCGATTCATAAGGGGGAGTAATATGAAAGTACGAGAAATGGGAATCGTTATTGGAACAATATCCACTGGCGAGAAAAATTGTATTACCGATGTAGCTGGCGTGCATGTAGGTCATGTAACGCTCGATGAGAAGATGAATCAAGACGGCGCTTATGCCTGTACAGGAGTAACGGCGATTTTACCGCATGATGGCAATTTATTTCAGCAAAAAGTTACTGCGGCAAGCTATGTCATAAATGGCTTTGGGAAAACGACAGGGCTCGTTCAAGTGAATGAACTAGGGGTTATTGAATCACCAATTATGCTAACGAATACATTTGGCGTTCCGGCTGTAACACAAGGAACGTTACAATTTATGCTAGATTCGAATAGTGAAATAGGTCATTCAACAGGAACTATTAATATCGTAGTCGGGGAATGTAACGATAGCTATTTAAATTCTATTCGAGAATGTCCTATCACACCTGAACATGCTGAGGAAGCGATCCGCAACGCATCAAATGAAACAGCAAAGGAAGGGGCAGTTGGTGCAGGAAAAGGAATGATGTGCTTTGGCTATAAAGGTGGAATTGGTTCATCTTCCCGAATTGTGACACATGAGTCAACGAACTATACGATAGGATGTATGGTCCTTAGTAATTTCGGGCAAAGCTCAGAGTTTCTAGCACATCGATATATTACTTCGAACGGTCAAAGTGAATCGACATTATCTCCGACAGATGGCTCCATTATCATCGTACTTGCTACAGACGCTCCGCTTAGTAGTCGTCAACTAACACGTGTCATTAAACGTTGCGGTATTGGACTAGGACGTACAGGCAGTCACTTTTCACATGGCAGCGGAGATATAGTCATTGGCTTTACAACAGCACATCATATCGCACATCTATCAGATCAACTTGTTGAAACACGTACACAGCTACGTGAGGATCACCCTATCATGAATCAATTATTTGCAGCAGCTGCAGAAGCAACAGAGGAAGCCATTTTAAATTCATTATCACAGGCACAGACTACAATTGGTCGAGATGGACATAAAGTTGAAGCCTATCGATTTTAGCTCTATAAATAGGCATGAAACATTTTTAATTTTAGTGCTCGAAGTAGTAATAAAAATACTATTTACTTGGCTATTGGACCGTATAGTAATCTCGAAATAATTAGAAGAGTTTACCTCTGTTTTGATTAATATCAAAATGGAGGATTTTTTATAACCAATTACTAAGGCTTATCACAGATGGTGGATGTCATTTCATAAAACGTATGCCATTTATATAAGCTGATTTCCGTTCTGATTGCACGCCCCTGGAAAACGTCAAGTCGGAACGGAAATCAACCACACGTTATGGTTGGAAACCTTGAAGAAGGTGATGGGTTTCATTTTTTATTGTATTTCGGTAATCTTCTACCCTATCCACGAATAAAATTCCTAAATAGGTGAAAAAACATCCCCTTTCGACTCCTTGCATCAATGATTTGGCGCATCTTGTTTAAAAAACAGAGATTAGCTATTACTCTGTAAGATTTTTTTTTTTATCTAGTCAATAAATTTAAGGTGTGATACATTCGATAAAACTGAATTATCTAAAAAATTTATCGAAACCTGAAATTGGAGGTGTGAACTATACATGACCCCATTTTTCAACCTATTGAGGCAAATAAAACTTCAATGAGGGAATCAACGCCAGCAATTTGTGAAAATGGTGAGCCAATCATTCAAATTGGAGAAGAACATTCAAGAATTTTTATTGAGCCAATATACTATCATCAAAAAATACCAAATAGTTTACAAGTTATTTATTTACGTCAAGGTGTCTATGACCGATTGATAAAAGCACTATTATTATTACCTGAAAATTTTAGCATGATCTTATATGATGGCTATCGTCCGTTCCAAGTGCAGCAATTTTTGTTTAAGAGTTTTTCAAAACAAATCGCACAGCTTTATCCCCATTTTACTGAGCAAGAGGTTGTAAGTGAAACTCGTAAATATGTTGCGTTTCCTAGCAAAGATCATGCTCATTTCGCCCCTCATTTAACAGGTGGAGCGATTGATCTGACACTAGGAGATTTGGAGGGGAATGCCTTAAATTTAGGTTCAGCATTTGATGAACTCAGTGGAAAGTCTGCGACACGCTATTTTGAACAACAGCCAGAGGAAGATTGGGAAGCCTGTGTACATCGACGTCTTCTATATAACTGTATGACGATGGTTGGCTTTACGAATTATTCAGAGGAATGGTGGCATTACGATTTTAATAATGTTTCATGGGCAAGACGTGTTGGTGCGCAAGAAGCTAGTTATGGGGCTGCGGAAGCCATTATCCAAGACAATAATTTAAAGGAGTTTCGATTTCTATGAAGGTTTATATTAGTGCAGATATTGAGGGAATTACTGGTACAACAGCATGGAGTGAGACGGAGCTAAACGCGCCGGATTATCAGTTTTTCCAAAAGCAAATGACAAAGGAAGTAGAAGCCGCTATAGAGGGGGCTATTCGTGGTGGAGCAACCGAAATTTTACTAAAGGATGCCCATGATTCAGCACGTAATCTAGATATTTCTAATTTACCAGTAAATTGCAAGATTATTCGAGGTTGGACGTATGACCCGATGTGTATGGTCGCGGGACTTGATAAGAGCTTTGATCGAGCGATTTTTATTGGTTACCACAGTAAAGGGGGAAGTGCGCGTAATCCTTTGGCACATACGCTTTGTGTTTTTGCGGATGTGAAAATTAATGGGGAGTATGCGAGTGAATTTTTAATTAATACGTACGCGGCTGCTTTACATGGTGTTCCAGTTTCATTTGTTAGTGGAGATGTGGGGTTAACAGAGGAAATTCAATCAATCAATGATCATATCCTCACATTTGCTACAAAAGAAGGGATCGGAAATGCAACTATTAGTGTTAGCCCACAGCTGACGATTAAAGAAACGAAACGACTTGTTGAGGACTCAATGAAAGTTCCTCGGGAAGATTTGCAATTACCATTACCGGAGCGCTTTGTAGTGGAAATCATTTATCGTGATCATACGCGTGCATATCGAAACTCGTTCTATCCGAATGCTACGTTTAAACCACATAATACAGTGGAATTCGTAACGGATAATTTTTATGAGGTGCTTCGAATATTACAATTCTTAACATAAGCAATGAAAAGGTAGGTGAATAGATGAAAATAAAAGATATTATCGTAGGGAAAGTAGAAGCACCGCTTATAACACCGTTTAAAACAGCTTTAAGAACAGTGCATAGCATTCACAATATTGCCGTCTATGTTCACACTGATGATGGGCAAATAGGCATCGGTGAAGCGGCACCGACTGCTGCTATTACTGGTGAAACTCTAGGGTCCATTTCGCACGCGATAGAAGAGTATATCAAGCCAGCCGTTATCGGGATGGATATTGAAGAATTGACAGCAATCATGGAGCGAATCGACAGCAGCATTTATCAAAACACCAGTGCGAAAGCCGCCGTAGATATGGCGGTTTATGATTTATTGGCGAAACACTATCAAACACCTCTGTATAAATTACTAGGAGGCTATCGGAAAGAATTAATTACAGATATTACGATAAGTGTAAATGATTCTGAAGAAATGGTGAAGGATAGTATAGCCGCTGTTCAGCGAGGTTTTCAAATTTTAAAAATCAAGGTGGGGAAAGATCCAGCAGGTGATGTAGAGCGAGTTGTTGCTATTCGTGATGCAGTTGGACACGCCATAACATTACGGGTGGACGCGAATCAGGGCTGGACATCAAAGCAGGCTGTACAAATTATTGGCGCACTTGAAGATGCAGGTACGAATGTTGAATTGGTTGAGCAGCCTGTTCATTGCCATGATCTAGTAGGAATGCAATTCGTGACGGCTAATACAAAGACAAATATTTTGGCGGATGAAAGTGTTTTCACTGCAAAAGATGCCTATACAATTATTGAAAAGCGAGCTGCGGATTTGATTAATATTAAGCTCATGAAATCAGGAGGCATTTATCAAGCACAGAAAATTTGCCACATTGCGGAGGCAAACGACATACAATGCATGATTGGCTGTATGTTAGAGACAAAAATTAGCGTAAGTGCTGCTGCACATTTTGCCGCATCACAGAAAAATATCACGATGGTAGATTTAGATGGACCGAGTTTATGTGTGAAAGATCCTATTGCTGGGGGTCCAAAATTTGAAAATGATCGAATTAGGATGACAGATGCCGTTGGGGTAGGATTTTCAACGTAGTTTCTCCAGTGGAAGTGTTTCATCCTCCACTGATGAACAAAAAGGGCTTTTACGGGTAGTTAATCCCTGCTTATATATCTTGAAGTGGGAGTCTTGTACTTGACGCTTTCGCTTACGGTACATATAAATCTCTACCCGTTTATGCGAGATAAAAAGATTGCTAGGGGGATGCTTATTATGAAAAGATATTGGATGCTTTTCGCGTGTCTAGTTGTAATGCTTTGTGCAGCCTGTAGTGACGATTCATCAAGTGAGAAAAAATCAGAGTATCGGGTTGTTTATTCGGGGGAAATAAAAACGCTAAATTACTTAAAGACTTCTGAAACGAATGAGTTTGCTGTTGCAGCGAACTTAGTTGATGGATTAATTGAGTATGATAAGTATGGTGTTGTGCAACCGGGCTTAGCGAAAGAATGGTCATCAAATGAAGATGCTACTGTTTGGACGTTCAAGCTTCGTGACGATGCAAAATGGGTTACACATGACGGTAAAGAGTATGCGGATGTTGTTGCTCAAGATTTCGTAGATGGCTTACATTATGTACTTGATGCAAAAAATGAATCATCGACAGCTTGGATTGCGACGGTCGTAAAAAATGGGGAAGCCTTCTATAACGGTGATATGACTGACTTTACGAAGGTAGGCATTAAGGCGGTAGATAAGCAGACAGTGGAATATACTTTAGAAACGCCTACACCTTATTTCCTGTCGATGTTGAACTACGTCTGCTTCTTCCCAGTTAACGGGAAGTTTATAGAAGAAAAAGGTGATAGTTTTGGTACAACTCGTGAAAATTTCCTTTATAACGGATCGTTTATTTTAGATAAATTTGAACCGCAAAATGAGCGAGTACTTGTGAAAAATGATAAGTATTGGGATAAAGACAATGTACTGATTGATCGTATTCGCTATAAATATAATAAAGAAGCGGCTACAGTAGCACCAGAATTATTTTTACGAGGAGAAATCGATTCAGCGAGTATTCCAACTTCTATTATTGATGAGTGGTTTAAAGACGAAAAGAAAAAAACACAAATCCGTCAAACACAAAATAACTTCTATACGTACTTCTTTGCATTAAACTTTAATCCGCAGTTTGATGCAGAATACGAGCCTGAAAATTGGAAGAAAGCGGTCAATAATAAAGATTTCCGAAAATCATTGTTCCATGCGCTTGACCGTGAATCTGCGATGCTTACGTTAGAACCTTATAATCCAAAAGATTTACTGAGCAACACAATTACGCCTAAAAACTTTGTCAACATAGAGGGAGTTGACTATACACAATTAAAACCATTAGCTAATCTAACGAACACCGACTCCTTTAATAAGGAAAAGGCATTAGAGTACAAGGAAAAAGCGAAAAAAGCATTAGAAGGGAAAGTAACTTTCCCGGTAAAAGTGTTAATGCCTTATAACTCTGGTAGTCCAGATTGGGCAAATCGTTCACAAGTCGTGGAACAGCAGATTGAAAAATTATTAGGAACTGACTATGTAGACGTTATTGTAGAGGCCGGACCATCAACAGGCTTTTTAGCAGAGGTTCGTAAACCTGGTAAATTTGCATTCCTTGAAGCTAACTGGGGTCCAGACTATGCCGATCCATCAACGTATACGGATCCATTCACTGCAGACGGTACTTATAATAAACCGGAGTTAGCTGAAGGTTATACAGAAGCAAACGGAAAAACTAAATATCAAAACTTAGTAGACGAAGCAAAAGTGACGATCGATACAACAAAACGTTACGAGCTGTTTGCGAAAGCGGAAGCGTTCTTAATTGATGAGGCATTTGTCATTCCTTATTCAGTAGGAGGTAGTGGCTATGTTGCTTCTAAATTAAATCCATTTGAGGCTCAATACTCCCCATTTGGTGTGACGGCCGAGAAGTTTAAAGGTCAGCGAGTTTTAGAAAAACCAATGAGTAATGAGGAGTTTAAAGAAGCTTTAGCGAAGTGGGAGCAAGAACGGGCGGAAGCGTTAGCTAATGCGGTAAAATAATTGAAAATTCAATTATTTAAAACCCTATCCCGTCCCGATAATTGTTAGTTAAATGAATCGATCATTAGGGTAGTTAATGTTGAAAAAACATGATGGCTCCATTCAAGATAAATATTCAAAAGTAGTGAGTATTGATGAAGGAGATACCGAAATAGAAAAGTCGGGATCTCCTTTAGTCTTTCTGAAAAAGGAGGATGAAGTGATGCTGGGGTATATAGGTAAACGTTTATTACAATCAGTTTTAACACTGTTTATTATTATTACGATTGTTTTTTCATTACTCCGTTTAATGCCTGAAGAAGGTTATTTAGGCGCAGCAGCGGATAAGATGTCTCCTGCTCAACAAGAGATCTATTTAACGAATTTAGGTTTACGGGACCCATTACTTGTACAATTGGGGAACTTTTACACGAATCTGTTTCAAGGTGATTTAGGTAAATCCGTTACATATCGGACAGATGTACCAGTCGTCACGATTATTGCAGATAAGATTATGTATTCCTTACTATTTGGTTTAGGTGCGGTTGCACTATCTCTATTAGTTGGGGTTCCGCTCGGAATATTGATGGCCCAGATGAAGGGACGCTGGCTGGACCGTTTGGGAACTGGCTACATTGTCATTGTTGTTGCAGTGCCAGCCGCCGTTTATTATTTAGTCATTCAAATGTATATTACAGAAATTTTACACTTGCCAATGCTTTTTGATGAGTATCAGCCCATTACTTGGATATTACCACTTACATCAATGGCACTAGCTCCGACTGCTTCCTATGCGATGTGGATGCGGCGTTATATGGTGGATGAACTAAATAAGGATTATATTAAGCTAGCAAAGGCGAAAGGTGTTAAAGAACGTACATTAATGTTTAAACATGTACTACGAAATGCCTTTATTCCGATGGCACAATATTTACCTGCAACCATCCTTTTTACGATTACAGGCTCTATCTATATTGAATCCTTATATTCCATTCCTGGGATGGGGGGCTTACTCGTAGATGCCATACAACGACAAGATAATACGATTGTACAAGGCTTAGTGCTAGTTTTCTCTTCACTTGGAATTATCGGACTCATTTTAGGGGATATTGCAATGGCCCTTGTTGATCCGCGGATTAAATTAGGGAAAGGGGAGAGTGTACGTTAATGGGAATGTATTCAGAAGAAATAAACAATATTTCAAACAAATCACGTGAAACTTTGTTCGAGTTTGCGGAAGTGGATGAGCGTCAAGCTGAAGAAACAGCCTACTCTAATTACTCCTATTGGCGTTCAACTTGGAAATCCTTTTTGAAAAACCGCATCGCTGTTTTTTTATTAGTTGGCGTGCTTATTATCGTAACCTTTACAATTTTACAGCCGTATTTACCAGCGCAAAAATCACCGACTGAAATATATCTTGATGAGCAAACAGGTCTCCAAGCACGTAATATTGCGCCAGGCACTGAATTTTGGTTTGGAACAAACTCCATTGGGCAGGATTTATGGTCACGTATTTGGGCAGGGACAAGGACCTCGCTATTTATTGGCTGTGTCGTTGCTTTAGTAGAAGCTATTGTAGGCATTACGATCGGTACGCTTTGGGGCTTTTCGCGTAAATTAGAGCTACCTATCACGCAGCTATACAACGTCGTTGATAATATACCGACGACTATCGTACTAATTTTAATGTCCTATATTTTGCGACCGAATATTTCAACCATCATTATTGCTATGTGTATTACTGGTTGGGTAGAAATGGCGAGGTTTATACGCAATCAAATTGTTATTTTACGAGATCGTGAATATAACTTAGCCTCAAAATGTTTAGGAACACCTGATTACCGAATTATAGTGAAAAATCTATTACCCTATCTTATTTCTGTCATTATGCTACGAATGAGTTTAGCTATTCCATTTGCAATAGGCTCGGAAGTTTTTTTAACATACATCGGATTAGGGCTACCGATTAGTGAGCCGTCTTTAGGAAATTTAATCAATGAAGGCCGAGTGCTCATGATGTCTCCAGAATTAAGATATCAACTCATTTTCCCAAGTATTGTATTAAGTATCATTACGATTGCATTTTATATTATTGGGAATTCATTTGCAGATGCAGCAGATCCGAAAAATCACGTATAAAGGGGGATGATGGAAGTGACACAAACTAAATCACCTATTTTAACCATCCGAAATCTTGTCATTAAATTTACACTTCGTGGAAGAGTGCTAACGGCTATTCGCAATATTTCTCTTGATTTATACAGAGGTGAAAGCCTTGCAATCGTTGGCGAATCAGGTTCAGGAAAATCAGTTCTCATGAAATCCATCATGGGCTTGCTCGATAAAAATGGCCACATTGATCAAGGGCAAATCCTCTACAATAATCAAGATTTAGCACAGTATAGAACCGAGCGGGAGTGGCTAAGCATTCGTGGAAAAGAAGTGGCAATGGTGACACAAGACCCAATGACATCTTTAAATCCGCTTAAAACGATTGGTAAGCAAATCGAGGAATGTGTTCATTTACATCAGAGATTAAAGGGGAAAGCCGCATACGAAGAAACTTTAAAATTGTTAAAAGATGTTGGTATTCACGATGTGGAAAAGCGCTATAAGCAATACCCACACGAATTTTCCGGTGGTATGCGTCAACGAATCGTGATAGCAATTGCACTAGCGTGTAAGCCCAAAATATTAATTTGTGATGAGCCAACAACTGCGTTAGATGTCACAATCCAAGCACAAATTTTACAGCTGCTAAAAAATCTCCAACAAAAATATGGACTAACAACCGTTTATATAACCCATGATTTAGGCGTTGTTGCGAAAGTTGCCGACCGTATTGCAGTGATGTACGCGGGCGATATTATCGAGGTGGGCAAGACACATGAAATTTTCTTTAATGGCAAGCATCCTTATACTTGGGCGCTCATTTCTTCATTGCCGCAACTAGGCTCAAAAGGACAGCAGCTTTATTCCATCAAAGGTACTCCTCCGAATCTTTTTCAAGAAATTAAAGGAGATGCCTTTGCACCTCGCAATCAATATGCGTTAAAGATTGATTTTGTGGAACGTCCTCCATTTTTTCAGGTGAGTGACACACATTTTGCACGTACTTGGCTATTGGATCCACTTGCTCCGAAAGTAAAGCCACCTGAAGCATTACAAGCCTTTTTCGCAGAAGGGAGACGATACGCCCATGAGTCATAAAGAAATGTTAGTTGAGGTGAAAAATTTAAAAGTCGTTTTTGGTAAAGGTAAAAATAAATTTATAGCTATTGATGATGTCAGCTTTGATATTTGCAAAGGTGAAACGTTCGGTTTAGTAGGTGAATCTGGCTCTGGAAAAACAACAATCGGCCGAGCTATTATGCGAATCAATGAAGTCACTGAAGGACAAATACTGTATCACGGTAAGAAGCTAAATGGCAAAATATCAAAAGAGTGGGATCGAGAAATTACACAGAAAATCCAAATGATTTTTCAAGATCCTATGGCATCGCTAAATGAACGAGCAAAGGTAGACTATATTATTTCCGAGGGACTTATTAATACAAAAAAAGTCAAAAATGAAGCCGATCGTCAACAGAAGGTACGCAGTGCATTGTTAAATGTTGGATTATTACCGGAGTTTTCTAGCCGTTTCCCACATGAATTTTCAGGAGGGCAGCGACAACGTATCGGAATCGCACGTGCACTAGTAATGGAGCCAGAGTTTATTATTGCAGACGAACCAATTTCAGCATTAGATGTATCCATTCGTGCACAAGTATTAAATTTACTAGCAAACTTACAGCAGCAAAATGATTTAACTTATTTATTCATTGCGCATGACTTATCGGTAGTCCGTTTTATTACAGACCGGACGGCTGTAATTTATAAAGGTAAAATTGTTGAGCTAGCTGAGACAGAAAAGCTGTTTTCTAATCCAATTCATCCGTATACAAGGGCGTTAATATCGGCAGTACCTGAGCCAAATCCTTATAAGGAGCGTGATAAAGTCGTAGAAATCTATGATCCGTCACAGCACAACTATGACATTCAGCCACCGTCATTTTTCGAAATAGAGGAAGGTCATTTTGTATTAGCAAATGAAGAGGAATTGGAAAGATACCGAACTTCACGAACAATGGAGGTAAGCAAATGATTCGTCCGAAGGCTTTGAAAAAAGGTGACACTATTGGTTTGATAAGTGCTTCAGGTGCAACCCCACCAGAAAAATTTCTCCCTGCAGTTAAAAGTATTGAAAAACTAGGTTTTAAGGTAGTTGCTGGGGAAACGTGTAGAGCAAGGCATGGCTACTTAGCAGGCTCTGATGAGCTAAGAGCCTCTGAAGTTAATCAAATGTTTAGAGACCCTACTATTGATGGCATCTTCTGCATACGTGGAGGTTATGGAGCAACGAAAATTTTACCGCTTCTGGATTTCGATATGATCAAGGCAAACCCAAAAGTATTTGCTGGCTATAGCGATGTGACAGCATTACATATCGCTTTTAACCAAAGATGTGGCTTTGTCACATATCATACACCAATGCCCTCTACAGAATTTATTCGGCCAGAGATGGATCCATATACATGGAATTTCTTTATCGAAAGTGTGACAGCAACAGAACGAACTGACTACTGTCTTGAAAATCCACCTGGACGTACAATGACAACGCTTGTAGCTGGAAAAGCGACAGGACAGCTTATTGGTGGGAACTTAACATTAGTTACCGCATCTCTTGGAACATCTTATGAAATTGATACAAAGGGCAAAATATTATTTTTAGAGGAAGTAGACGAGAGTGAGCATCGTGTTGATCGGATGCTTACGCAGCTAAAACTAGCAGGCAAACTAGATGAGGTGGCAGGTATCTTACTAGGAGCTTGGACAAATTGTAGTCCTGAAAAACCAAAACATCCAGAGCATAGCCTATCACTACAAACGATTTTCCAAGAAATTTTAGGTCCATTCAATAAACCTATCATTAAGGATATCACTTGTGGTCACATCTTACCGACGATGTCGCTGCCACTAGGTCGTACGATCACGATGGATACGGAGAATCAAATGATAAAAGTGATAGAGTAGGTGAAATATGAAGCAAACGATAACAGAGATTCTTCAAAATGCTCCCTATAAAGTGCATATGTTTGTGAAAGACTGTAAGACTGAGCAATTTTTCATTAGTGAAAAGCTAGAAGACGCGTTTTCTAGTGCTAGCTTAATAAAGGTGCCTATACTGCTAGCTGTTCTGAACTATATAGAAAGCAACAACCAATCTTTAGAGCAAGAGATTGAGATAGCGCCAGAAGAGTGGGTTGATTTTAGTGTTATTAGTGAGCAGCGTCTAGAACAAAGTACCATCTATGAGCTTTTAGTATGGATGATTATTACGAGTGATAATACAGCAACAAATGTATTAATCGATTTTCTAGGGATGGATGCACTCAATCATTATTTTCGTCAAATAGGGCTTAAGCAAACAACCATTCAACGGAAGATGATGGATTTTGAAAAGCTTGTAAAAGGCTTTGATAATACAACGTCGGCAAGTGATATGGCACTATTATTTTCACGAATTTATCGTAGGGACTTGTTATCACCAGCATTTTGTGAGCTAACAATCGATATTTTAAGTCGCCAACGAATACACGAATCATTAAGTCGTTATTTAGTAGATGATGTGAAACTTGCTCATAAAACAGGTGGTCTTGAAACAGTAGATCATGATGCTGGGATTGTGTACAGCAGCTCTGGAGATTATCTCATTGGTGTTTTCGTAACAGAGGTGACGAATAATGATCATGCGAGGCGGCTAATCGGTCGTATTTCCAAAGTTGTTTACGAATACTTGGTGAAGCGGAAGGAGCGGATAGAATGAATGCCATTGTGAAGTCCATGATCGCAAATTTACACGCAAAGGCAGATGAAGCCTCAGAATTAGTGGATGAGGTACTATATGGAATGACGGTAGAAATTATGGAAGACATAGATGAGAACTGGGCACGCATACAAACCGCTTATCGTTATGAAGGCTATTGCCAAAAGGCTAAATTAATAGTTGATAAAACAAAAACAGATACTTGGCGACAAGAAGCAAATCATTTTATTAACCAAAGCTTCGCCGATGTTTTGCAGCAGCCTCGAATTCAAAGTGCGAAAATGATAACACTCGTTAAAGGTTCAATCATCTGCTCGATAACTATTGACGAGTTAGATCCTGAATGGGCAGCAGTGCAATTAGTGTCGGGTGAGACTGGTTATGTACGTAGACAATGGCTACAAGAACAAATTCCAGAAAACAGCTTAACTGAGCAACAAATACGAGAAAATGTGGTCCAAACAGCGCTTAGCTATTTAGCAGCACCATATCGCTGGGGAGGTAAATCGCCACTTGGTATTGATTGCTCAGGTTTATGTTCAATGGCGTATATGTTAAATGGGGTATATATATATCGCGACGCTAAAATTGTTGAAGGTTTTCCTATCAAGGAAATATCTTTAGGGAACATACAAAAGGGAGACTTAATATACTTTCCAGGTCATATTGCTTTATATATAGGAGAGCTTCTTTATGTACATTCTTCGCTTGGCGGGAATGAGGTTAATATTAATAGTCTGGACGAGCAGCATCAGCATTATCGGAAGGATTTGGCAAATTCTGTTACTGCTGTTGGTAGCTTATTTAAATAAAAGTTTTAGAGAAGCTTGACTTGGCTTCTCTTTTTCAATTGTGATAAAAATCGGGAAATTATTGATAAAGATAACCTATTTGCTTTATGCTATAATGAAATCAAAATTTAAATGATCGGAGGTTATGAATTGAATCTAGAGTTAAAAGAGTTACTACGTTCCGTTTTAAAAGAAGAATTGACGCCAGTTCATAAACGACTAGACGGAATGGACCAACGACTAGATGGAATTGACCAACGACTAGACGGAATGGACCAACGACTAGATGGAATTGACCAACGACTAGACGGAATGGACCAACGACTAGATGGAATTGACCAACGACTAGATGGAATGGACCAACGACTAGACGGAATGGACCAACGACTAGATGGAATGGACCAACGACTAGACGGAATGGACCGTCGACTAGACGGAATGGACCAACGACTAGACGGAATTGACCATCGGCTAGACGGAATGGACCAACAACTAGATGTAGTGGAAAAACGTATTGACGACATTGACCAACGCTTATATAAAATTGAAAATGATGTTAGTGAACTTAAGAGTGATGTGCATGAACTTAAAATTGGACAAGCTGAGCTTCAGAAAAATATTGTCGAACATTTAGGTGAGTTTACTGAAAAAATTGCTAAGCAAGTAGAAGATAGAACTTACGCATTAAACAAGCGTGTTTTTGACATAGAGACTGTGATTTACAGATTAATAAGTTAATAATAGACTTCAAAATAAAAAATCCCCATGACAAAAAATTTTACATGGAGATTTTTTATTAATATTTATAAATATTTAATTGCTGACCAGCTTCAAGTGTATCAGATCGAAGCTGATTCCATTGTTTGATGGACGTAACTTTAACATTATGAGCCTCTGCAATATGCATAAGCGAGTCACCATCAGCTACGGTAATTGTCTTTTTATCTTTGACAGGGCTGTCATACTGTTGTAAATCATACTTTGCTATTACTGCATTCAGTTTTTCATTGTATTTTGAATCTGTGGCATAGGAGCCTGTTAAAAACTTTGTGGCATTTGTATAGGACTTCGCATTGCTTTTAAAAACGCCTGCATAGAAATTTTTATCCCATGAAACCCCATTACGCATTAATTTCACATAATCTTGTAAAGATGCCTCATAGGAAGGATATTTGCGGAATTGAGCCATCACCGTAGTCATATTACCTTTCCCATCATCCTCATATGTTTCAAATGTCACTGAGTCATTCTGATAACTACCTTTCATACCAAATAAATTATTATTTGGAGAAGATCCGAGACCACTTTGTCCATGCTCACTTTCTAAAACGGCTTGAGCAATAATAATCGATGCATACAAGTCATTTTCGGCACCGAGTTTCCGAGCAATTTCAGCAATTGAGCCAATAAACTCTTCTACACTAGGACGATTATCTACAACTATAGGCTCTACAGTTTCATTAGTCTTGAATAGCTGTGTCACCATAAAAAACGAAATACAAATAACAATAATAGTAATCAGAAGTCCTTTGAAAAAATTAATTACGTATTTCATTGTTCATTGATGTTGATAGACTACAACATCTGCCTTCCCCCTTTCTATTAAATAACGAAGTTCATATATTTCTAATTATTCTAGAGTCATTAATAGAAATAAAGTCATGTTTTCTTTTACAGAGTATATCATTCATAGAACGATAAAACCCTTCATTTAGTTCCTTAATTTCCAGCACCTTTTAGAAATGAAAGGAGATTGAATAGTAGTTATGCGTATTCAAAAACAGTATACGATTTTCTATGAAAATTATGAGACAAATAGAGTAACGCGTCAAGATGACTAACGTTTTGATATAACACAAAAAATTAAGTTTGAAATGACTTTAGATAGTGAAATATATATAGGAACACGTTATATCATAAAAAAGTGTTAGTTCTAGACCTACTATGCTTAACGTATATGAAATGAAGAAGACTATAATAGTAGTTTATTTCTATATTAAAACTTAAGTAAATAGACAATGTGTGTTCTTAAAAGATCAAGGAATCCTTGCAAAGTGGAATAGCTGATTTCCGTTACGGCTGGGCCCTAGGAAAGCGCCGAGCCGTAACGGAAATCAACCCATCGTTTTAACAAAATATATATTTAATATAGTAGGTCTACTTATCAAGGTTTTAACGGGGATTAAAATTGATGTAACAACTGAGGGTATTCGTTTAACAGATAGTGATGAAAAGGAGCCTATACTATACAATGATAGCATTTGAAAATGTCACAAAAAAATATGCAAATGACCAAGTCGCAGTGAAAGCTATTAATTTAGAGATCAAAAAGGGAGAATTTTTTGTTCTTATTGGACCTAGTGGCTGTGGAAAAACAACATTATTAAAAATGATAAATCGATTAATTCATTTAACGGAAGGGACTATTCGAATTAACGGCAAAAGAATTAGTGATTACAACATTCATGAATTGCGATGGAATATCGGCTATGTCCTTCAACAAATTGCGCTTTTTCCTCATATGACGATTGAAGAAAATATAGCTGTTGTGCCTGAATTGAAAAAATGGAGTAAACCTCAAATCCAGCAACGAGTTCTTGAGTTACTAGATATGGTTGGTCTTGAACCAGATAAATATAGTCAGCGCAAACCAACAGAGCTTTCTGGTGGTGAGCAGCAAAGGGTCGGTGTTATTCGTGCATTAGCAGCGGATCCCGAAATCATTTTAATGGACGAGCCTTTTAGTGCTTTAGATCCAATTAGCCGCACAAAATTACAAGATGATCTTCTTGAGCTTCAGCAAACGATACAAAAAACAATCGTCTTTGTTTCGCATGATATGCAAGAAGCCTTAAAACTTGGTGATCGAATATGCGTAATGAAGGATGGGGAGATTGTGCAGATTGGTACTCCACAAGAAATCATACAAAAGCCTGTTAATGATTTTGTTCGAGAATTTATTGGGATAAAAGAATATGGGGAGCATACTTTCAATATCCAAGATGTAATTGAACCTATTGCAGTTGAGAATATTCAAAGAAATCAAGAGAACACCATTTCCTTCAATGATTCTGTACAGACCATTCTTCAAAAATTAGCTCATTATGAATGTTTGGGTGTGGAAGAAAAAGGGAACATGATTGGTGTTGTCACAAGAGCTTCTATGCTTCAGTATTTAGCACAGGATTCCTTAGAAAGAGGTACTTTAAATGGCTAATTTTTTTGAGGTGTTGAGCGTACGAAAAGGCCAGCTATTGGCATCTTTATTAGAGCATATTCAAATTTCCTTCATTGCGCTATTCTTTGCAGTGGTGATTGCTATTCCTCTAGGGATCTATTAACGAATAAAAAGAAAATAGCGGAGAGTATTATTGGTATTAGTGCAGTTTTACAAACGATTCCTTCATTAGCGTTATTAGGGTTATTAATTCCGTTGTTTGGCATCGGAAAAGTACCGGCAATTATTGCCTTAGTTGTTTATGCACTTCTTCCCATTTTACGTAATACATTTACGGGGATCAACGAAGTAGATCCATCTTTAAAAGAGGCAGCGATGGCTATGGGGATGAATACGCGAAAGCGATTAGTGAAAGTAGAGTTGCCCCTTGCTATGCCGGTTATCATGGCGGGGATTAGAACAGCTATGGTATTAATCGTTGGAACAGCAACATTAGCAGCATTAATCGGAGCTGGGGGATTAGGAGATATCATTTTGCTTGGTATTGACAGAAACAATACAGCTTTAATTATTTTAGGGGCTGTACCTGCCGCGATTTTAGCCTTAGTGTTTGACTTCTTACTCAAAAAGCTAGAATCACTGTCGTTTAAAAAAACAATTTCAGCATTGAGTATGATTAGTGTTGTTGCATTAGTACTGATTGTCTCCCCACTACTTAACTTCAAAGGGAAAGAAGAGATTATCATTGCAGGGAAGCTTGGTGCTGAGCCAGAGATTCTAATTAATATGTATAAAATGCTAATCGAAAATGAAACAGATTTGAAGGTGCAATTAAAACCTGGGCTTGGTAAGACTTCCTTTGTATTTAATGCTCTTAAATCTGGTAGCATTGATATCTATCCAGAATTTACTGGAACGGCAATTTCAGAGTTTTTAAAAGAGGAAGCCATCAATAATAATCAAGAGGATGTTTATCATCAGGCGCAAGAAGGAATGGTGAATAAGTTTGATATGGTGATGCTTAGTCCGATGAAATATAACAATACGTATGCATTGGCAGTATCAAAGCAAATGGCTGAAACCTATCATTTGCAAACAATTTCTGACATTAAACCTATTCAAGAAAAGATAAAAGCCGGTTTCACATTGGAATTTAATGATCGAGAAGATGGTTATTTGGGCATTCAAAAAAATTATGGTATTTCACTTTCAAATATAACGACTATGGAGCCAAAGCTTAGATATCAGGCAATCGAATCAGGTAATATTAACTTATTAGACGCTTATTCAACGGATAGTGAAATACGTCAATATCATCTGCAAGTGTTGGAAGACGATCAGCAACTATTTCCACCTTATCAAGGAGCTCCATTACTAAGGAAAGAAACGCTAGAGAAGTATCCTGAAATTGAAACAGCTTTAAATAAGCTGGCAAATCAAATAACAGATGATGAGATGCGCGAAATGAATTATCGAGTAAATGTAGATGGCCAAAACATAGAAGACGTGGCACGCGAATATTTAATAAAAGCAGGACTGTTGTAAAACGAAAATAAAAGTAGCTAGAAATGAGATATTTATCTTTTTTCTAGCTACTTTTTATTAGTTTTAGGCTGTTTTCGTAAATATAGTTGCGTAGCCAACCGAAATTACTGCCATAAGATGTTGGTATATTTTGGAGTGATGGGAAGGTTGAATGAAATAGTATAATTAAGTGTTATGTAACTTGTTTCGTAATAGGTACCAAGTTTGATATGCTTGGACATTTAGAAGATACTGTCAGGGTAATGATCCAATACATAGAGAAAAGAGAATTGAAAGAATGCGTATGATTTTTTGGACCATTGTAACAAGCGGACTAACTTTGTCAATGGTCGGGTATATGATCCATTTAATGAAAACAAGAAAAGAAAATTTAGATTTGGTGTATGATCCTTCATTACAGGAATTATTTGTATAGTTATTACGTTTTGTATTTACATACCGGAGATAATGAAAGCTAATACTGTAAAGGAAAAGTAGATGGAGGTTTTTGATTTTGTTACAAACCCTTTAACAGGATCAAGTTTGTTTTATTTAGGTCTGCTACTAATGCTATATGGTTTAATAAGTAGATAAAATTCAATTTGAATATTTTTTAACAGAGTTAATTGTATATATTTTGTAGATTAATTCTTTTTTTTTACGTTTTAATAACAATAATCTATACGATAGCAGCCTAGTTTTATCAGGAATTTCAAAAATTGCAATGAGACTATGTTCTCGGGTATATTGTACTTATTTTCTAATAACTTTGAGTGATACAGCCTTTTTAGTACATTGATAATTATTATTCAAAGAAAATAACTTGAAAAAGTTTGAAATATGTAAATAATGGTAATTGAAAAATAAGATTGAATTATTCAATAAACAATATTTGGATGTTCGTTGCTTCAATAGTATAATTTCTTCCAGTGCAAGTTGTTTTGGAACTAAATGTGGATTAAAATGGGTATCAGCTCAAAAAATAGCTTTTATTATTCGTTTTTACAGTTGAGCCAAAAATTAATTAAGAAACAACTTGGAGGAAGAAATGAAAAAGAGTTTATTTTTAATGTCTTCGCTAATTTTATCGACTTCAATCATTCTTAGTGGTTGTGGGAAAGACGGGGACGAAACAAAGAAAGACGATGAACCAAAGAAAGTACAGGAGGAAAAAGGACAAGATAAAGAAAAAGACAAAGTCCAAAAGGAAGAACCTAAAAAAGATCAAGAATCAACAAAAGGTTCAGCTGACTTTGCTTCCTTAATTTCTTATATGGAGAAGGAAACACAAGGGAAAACTAAAGTTCTTTTTGAAAATAATGAACCACAAGTACATAAAATGGAGAATGTTTCAATTTCAATTGATGCATATTCAGTAGTAGAGTTAAAGGATTTCCATACCGATTTTAATATTCCATTTAACGAAGAAAATAACGGTGGTGTCATTTTAGCTAAATATACAGTGAAGAATGATATGGATAAAGATGTTTATTACATGCCTAGTTTAGACGTTACATTTACGGGTGCTAGTAAATATTATACGAATGATAAGTATTTGATTCCGGAAGAAGACCAATTACCAAGAAAACTAAGCTTCGAAACAGATTATTTGATAAAAGCGGGTGATGAGGTAACTGGGTATATCGCTTATCCATTCGGTGAAACAGATTTAGCAAAAATCAATGAATTGGGCACAGTATCAGTAATGATTCCAGTACCGCTTGCCGAAAAAGAAAAATATGACACTACTATTGGTACAGAAGGAAGATTTAATCTTGCTTTAAATGCAGATGGTTCGAAAAAAGTATCTAGTAATTCAACGTTTTATCAAGATAAAGTAACAATGGACAATATGGGTGAAAAGAAAATTCTAAAGGAAAAAAGCGACATCAATGAAAGTAAAAAAATAGGTGATGTAAATGCTACTTTAGAAGGGTATCAGTTTACAAAATTTACACCTAATGAGGTGGAAGCTCCTCGTTTCTCGAATTTCACAAACGGTGTTACTTTATTAACAGTGAAATTTAAACTTGAAAATAAAGCTACTAGTGAAATTGGCTTATCTTCTATGTCTTCGAAATTAACAGTTAATGATGGCATGCAATATTTATTAAGCGAAGGTATGTTATTAAATTATAAGCCTAATGACATTATTAAAGCTGGTGAAAATGGCGAGCTATTACAAGTATTCGTATTAGATCAAGAGCAGTATGAGAAAATTTGGAAAGATAAAGCCTTTGACATTGAGTTGGGTCCGATACGAAATAAAGGAGCAGAGGATACTTCTAAAGGTAAAAAAGAAACATTTACATTACCAAAATAAATGGCTGGAGCCCTCTCGTAAATTGAGAGGGCTTATTTTACCATCCGTTTAGGCCAAATCCTTTGCGATGGGACGATTCAAACATCACAAGTTTTTTCTCCCATCCATCACATTTCTTTTCCCAATAATGAGAAGGAAGTATAGACAGATCAATTTTTCGTAATGTAGTCCTTAATTGATAAGGGATAGCTAGTATTTCATCACTAAATTTCATTTCGTCTTTATCTCGAAAATTATTATAGTATTTCACAATTTTATTGACGCATCGTTTATATACCGCTAAAGAATGACAAAAAGTCTCTATTGATGAATTTACATAAATGCGTTCTATATTTTCAAAATTGCCGTAGTCAATTAAGAGAATTTCATCACTAACTTTACTGAGTACAAAATATTCATGATTGGAATGCTCTTTAATCAGATACAAATCCTCAAACTCAAAATAATTCGGTAGTTTAGTAATAATATCTGCATAGTACCAATCACCTTCAAGTTTCTTTAAAGGTTCCTCTTCAGCGGATTGTTCTAATTTTGATACTTCCGCTTTTACTTCCGCGTCTTTAAGTGAGTAATAGCTTCTCAAAAATCCTTTAGCAATCGATAAAAATTTATATTTTTTGCGGAACTTTTCAAAGTCATCTTCAATATTCTCAACTAGAAAGTTAATTGTAGTTTGAGAGATTCCTTTTTGATCCATTTGCAAGATCGTTCTGTATGTAGGTAAAGATTCCAATTCTATTTCAGCCCTTTCAAAGTTGTAACTATTGCCTTTTGTCATAGTATACCTAATTCAGTATGCATGATGGTATTCAAATTAAACAATAATTTTTTAACGATAAACATTAATTAATTATTGAAAAGGGTATAGTGAGATGTATAATTAACAATAAGAGAGGGGATGCTTGGAATGGAACAAATAATCCAAAGTAAAGAATTTCGATTTTTAACAAAAGGGTTACGTTCAATTTTTACAATCATGATGGTTTTAATGGTAATTGGACTTATTATGATAGGCGTATTATGTGCAGGGGTAATTTTTGTGCCGGAGATTAGTGTAAATAATTTTCTGGAACAAGGTAATATAACAGCATTTATTCATTTAGAAGGGATACAAATTGAATTAGCAGATAAAGTAACGGAAAATATTCAGTATACGAAAATGAGTGTCGTGAAATTACTATTGACTGCTACAATCTACATAGGATTATTATTATTCATCGTTGTTCAAGTAAGAAATCTGTTGAGTCATATAAGTAAAGGGATTATTTTTTCGGAAAAGAATAGTAGAAAAATAGAATGGATAGCTTATACTGTAGTTGTATTAAGCTTGACAGTAGATACATTTCGCACGTACATTGCTTATACAGTAACGGAACAAATTCAATTAGGTGAGTTGTTAGTAGGTACAGGTTTGATAAAAGAGATAAGCTTTCAATTTGCCGGAATTAATTGGACATTATTATTATGTGGATTCGTCATTTGGACGATAGCACGTGTATTCCGGTATGGTGCGTTTTTACAGGATGAATATGATGCGACAGCTTAGGAAGTGAAAAAATGACGATAATTATTCGATTAGATCGAATGCTTGCTGATCGAAAAATGCAGCTAAGTGAGCTAGCAGAAAAAGTAGATGTGTCGATTGTCAATCTATCCAACTTAAAAACTGGAAAGGTTAGAGCAGTACGGTTTTCTACGTTGAATGCGATATGTAAAGCATTGAACTGCCAGCCAGGAGATATTTTGGAGTATATAGACGATGAAGAATAAAAGAGGCCCGAAGCGTGAATGCTATTCGGGTCTCGATTTATTTTCACGGTAATTGACGATGTGAAATAGGAACTGTAAAATAAAAAAGACCGTCCAGACGGTTTTTTATCTTCAGTCAGTAGAAGACTCCTACCTGTGAAGGTGTTGAGATGAATGCTGATGAGGTTTCTATTCCGTGGGTGGTTTCTAAATCCCTACTGAATGAAGATAAAGCCTCCGGCGGATGTCACAGATTTTCAAAGGAATGAATTGTGCGGGTACAATTCAAAATCTAGACGCAATTACGCCAAGGCGAAATTGATAGAGGGGGATTGTATGTCATCAAAAGCAGATTTAAAACGATTACATATTATTCAAACGGCGATTCAATATTTAAAGGATAATGATTTAAGCACTTTAACTTTAGAAAGGGTAGCCGAAAGGGCGAACATTAGTAAAGGTGGTTTACTATATCATTTTAATACGAAGGATGCCCTTCAAACAGCAATTGCTGAAACGATTTTAAACGAGGTTATACAATCCTTTGAACATCTAGCAAGTTTTGAGCAAGGGACTGGAAGACTGTCGAGAGCATTTATTTTAACTTCTCAAAAAGATCTTGCGAATGGGGCATCTTTAAATATTGCGGTTCAAATATTGCAAAATGACCATTCATCCATCTCAACCGTTTATGAATGTTTATTAGAAGAGTTGTTTCAGGATGGCTTAGAGGCCCCCGTTGTTCATTTGATTCGGTTAACGATTGATGGATTGTATTATTCTAAACTATTAAATATCGCACCGTTATCCGATAAGGCAACAGAAGGTGTCTTTGAACAATTAATGCACATGACAAGGAAGGACTAACATACATGAGTGCTTTAGGTTTTTTATTTATTTCAATTATCGCAGAAGTTTTTGCAAGCTCGATGCTGAAACTTACAAATGGCTTTAAACGATTATTCCCGTCAATTGGTGTAGTGTTTGGGTATGGAACAGCTTTTTATTTCTTTTCTCTAACATTACAAACTTTAGCAATTGGTACTGCGTATGCGATATGGG
Source organism: Lysinibacillus sp. G1-3 (assembly GCF_056322905.1). Taxonomy (NCBI): domain Bacteria; kingdom Bacillati; phylum Bacillota; class Bacilli; order Caryophanales; family Bacillaceae; genus Lysinibacillus; species Lysinibacillus sp. G1-3. Next base: position 46,974 of record NZ_JBWHYQ010000003.1, on the reverse strand, counting down.
CAGGAATAGGAACGGCATTAACGGCGATAATCGGTGTAATCTTTTATAAGGAATTACTTAATAAAAAAAAGCTTATGGGGATTTTATTTATTATTGTCGGTGTAGTTATACTTAACCTTGCTGGTAGCGGACATTAAGGAGGAATTTGTAAATGAAGGGTTATCTTTTTTTAGCGTTATCTATTGTCAGTGAGGTATTTGCAACAACGATGCTTAAGTTTTCAGAGGCATTTACAATTCTAGGTCCATCGATAGCTGTCGCATTAGGATATGGGATTTCGTTTTATTCTTTGTCTCTATGCTTAAAAACGCTGCCATTAAGCCTTGCATATGCCATTTGGTCAGGTATAGGTACAGCCTTAACCGTAATTGTCGGAATTGTTGTATGGGGAGAAATGTTTAATTTATTCTCAGCAATCGGCATTACACTAATTATTGGCGGTGTTATTCTTCTAAATCAGGGAGACCAACAAAGTGTTCAATAAAGTGAAACGTGGAGTACACCACTAAATAATAAGTCTTCTTCAGACGAGCTTTAACGGGCAGTCGAACTCCCACCTAACTTTTTTACTGTTATTTAGGGAGTCTTACTGCCCTTTATTCTTGCTTTAGAACCTTCTGCAATGATCTTCAAAATATCAATTCTCCAAATGAAAAGTTAACATAATCTATATTCGGTAAACTACTTTCCCACAGCTTTCAAGATAATGAACTAATTTTATAGGTGAATCGAAAAAAGTCGTCATATTTATTGTTTTTACATATGATAAAGAGAAGATGTTGCATAAAGTGAAATGGGAGATTCTCATCCCCGCTGATTGTTCATAAACCAATCGTGCTTTTACGGGCAGTTGAACTCCCACTTATATTTTTGTATACACTAAAACCTTGAATAGGTAGTCTTTCTGTCCTGGACGAATGGCTCATGAAGACTTGGGAGGGGCTAGGGGAAATGAATAATGAAAATAAAAGAAACCATTTTCTATGTGAAGCACTCTACGACATAAAAGCACTCCAAGATGTGATAAAGGATTATCATTCTAAATACTTTGGCCAACTGCTTGTGAAAATAGTGGGAAGCGATACAATTCCCTTTTTTTTAATTACACAAAACGGTACTCATTTAAGGTTAATGGATACTGTAAAGCAGTTTGAAACAGAGTTTTTTCGTATAGAGGCTATTGATAAAGAACTTTGTCGAGGAACTGTTTCACTTTTGCGTGCTTATGATTATGAAGGGCATGATACGAATTTAATTGCAGAGGTTGTCAGGTTAGAGCGAACGTCTACAGTAAAATCCATTGAATTAAGTGGTATTTCTGCGATTCAGTTACTGAAGCCAGATATGTTAAAAGGGAAATTTATCATTGAGCCCAAATGGTGATGAAATTATTTACCTCTTTTAGCCTACTAAAATAACATAAAAGTTAGAGCAGCTGTCTATATGCACGTTGGATTGATTGAATTATTAGAGAGAAAATAGATGAAAGGAAGAGATTAACGAATGACAATTATTGGAATGTTGCATCATCGTCTAGATCCTCAAACCGTAATTAAGTCATATGCATTTGCGGCCGTTGCAAAAGCAGAAGGGGCTCAATTTTTTTATTTTACACCAAAAAGTGTTAACTTCGATAATCGTTCCATTAGAGGGAAGGTATATGAAAATGGCGATTGGCATGAAAGGATGATGCCCTTTCCAGATGTGATATACAATGCAGGAAGTCCAGAAAAATTATCAATATCAAAGGACATTATTGAGAAATTGAAAAAGGAAATCCCTTTTACAACTTATTCTATAGGGAATAAATGGAACGTGATGAAGCGACTGAAGGAAGCTAAGGAATTCGATAAATATTTAATTCCATCTGAAATTGTGGGAAATGTTGATTTATTCCACAAATTTATATCATTTTATAAAAAAGTGGTATTTAAACCGATAGATGGCCGGAAGGGAAAAAGGATTTATTTTATTTCGAAAGTAGGAAGGGCTAACTTTGAGGTAAAGAAAGATACGGAAATTACTATTTATTCAAAGCTACAGCTAGATGATTTAATAAGAGGGCAACTCTCTACAGGCACCTTTATCGTTCAACCTTATATTCAATCGATAACAAAATCTGGTCAAATTTATGATTTTCGGCTTCATGTTCAAAAAAACGGTGAAGGTAAATGGGTTATAACGACGATTTATCCGCGAATCGCACCAAATGGCTCAATCATACCTAATATTAACAATGGTGGATTTACGAATTATTTAGATCCTTTTCTAGAGCAGGAATTTAAAGAAGAGGCTTATGATATTCGGCGTATGTTAGAGCATTTTTCCTTGTCACTAGCTCAACATTTAGATGAAATTCAGATGGCGCAATTTGGAGAAGTTATTGATGAAATTGGCATTGATATAGGCCTAGATGAACATCAAAAAATCTGGATGTATGAAGTAAACTGGCGACCAGGCTGCCCTCCTGCGTTCTATTTAGAATTAGATGTGGTCATCTATACAATAAAGTATGCCATGTACCTTGCTAGCAACCATAAGCAAATTAAAAGGGAAATTAAGCAACGGCAGAAAAATAAGGATATAAGCGAAGTTAAAAGTGAAACTACACAGCAGACGACAAATAAGGATAAAGGCGAAGTGAAAAGTGAAATAACACAGCCGACTAAGGATATAGGAAAAGTAAAAAGTGAAATAACACAACAAACGACAAATAAGGCTTTAGACAAAGAAAAGGGTTTACCGATTATTGCGATTACCGGCAGTGCTGGAAAAACGACATCAAAAGCATTTCTTGCCTCTATTTTGTCCCAAAAATGGAATGTTTTTGAGTCAAAAGATTATTGGAATACAACAGAGCATACGAAAAAACATAAAGAAGAAATTAATGCTTCGCACGAGGCTGTTGTTCTTGAATACGGAATGGCTTATCCAGGTATCATAACAAATCACTGTAGCATTATCCAACCGAATATTAGTATTATCACAAATATCGGTTTAGCTCATGTAGGCAACTTTGATGGAGATATTAAAGGTGTGGCCAAGGCAAAATCGGAATTAATACATGGTATGGATCAAAACGGTTTATTAATATTGAATAAGGATGATGACAACTCAAAATATTTAGAGACAAAGCAATTTAAAGGAAAAATATTAACGGTTGGCATTCATGGCACAGCAGACTATAATGCTTATGATATTCGATATAAAGACATCGGTATGACCTTTAAAATAAAGCTACAAGGACAGGAAGTGGCTATGTATATCCCCATTTTAGGAGAGCATCATGTTTATAATGCGCTGAATGCTGTTGCGGTTGCAGATTATCTAGGATTTAGTCCAGCAGATATTCAAGCGGGGCTTAATTTCAAAAAACCACCTAGAAGATTAACTATTTATAACTGTCGTGATGACATTACGCTTATTGACGATACCGTTCACTCTCATCCACAGGGCGTACGTGCAGCTATTAATGTTCTTACGAATATAGCGAAGAAACGTAAAGTTGCTATTATTGGACAAATGCGAGAATTAGGGGATTTGAGAGAAGAGGAATATCGTAAATTGGGCGAATTCATTTATGAGCAAGACATAGATTTATTCATTACTTATGGCTTTAGAACAGAGGAAATGGGAGAGGCAGCGAAGGCTAAAGGTATGGATCCTTCTAAAATTCATCATTTCATTAATAAGGAAAACTTGCATGCTCTCTTAGAGAAAGTCATAAAACCTCACGACACCATTTTAGTAAAGGGTGCTAGTAAAACGAATATGTTTGAAACGGTTAAATTTTTAGATCAAACATTTAAAGAATAAATAAAAGACCCGAGTAATTGACCTTTTGAAAGGGGACAATTATTCGGGCTATTTTTGTAGCTAAACAATGAGAGCAATTTTAGTAAGTTACTTAACAAAGCCGATTTCAGATGCAATTATGCCAAGGAATAATTGATAATTGATATTTAAGATACTTTTAGAATGAACTTTATTTCTTTCGCGGCATCAATCGCTTTATTTTTAGCTTCAGCTAATGTCGCACCTTCTGCAATTACATACGCATAACGATGTCCCATCGATAAAGGAGGGCTCAGTAATGTTCCTCTTTTCGGCTTCACATATACATCCACGACTCCTGGTGAATTCGTTGCTTTATTTTTTCCAATAACTTTTTCTAAAATACCTTTACTTTCAACAATGACGTATTTTGTATAGACGAACTTTTTATGCTTTGGCCTGATATTGGGGCGTTCACCTAAAAATAATTTAAGTGTTTCTTCCACTAAATTAAATCCAAAAGCGGTGTGGAGCATAGTATTCATTGCTCCTCCTGAGATTCGTGGATTAATCTCAATAAGCTTCCAGCCATTCTTTGTTAAACGAAGCTCTAAATGCAGCGCACCATTTTCGATGTTAAACGCTTTAACAATAGATTGGAGAACTTCCTCAAGACCAGTTTGAATTTCTTTAGGAGCTTTAACAAGCACGCCATAACCAGTAATAATAAAACGTTTACCTTGAGTAATTTCTTGTTCAATAATACCGATTACATGAGCATGCTGTTTATAGACAAGAGCTTCTACTAAATATTGCGGGCCTTCGATATATTCTTCAATCATAATTGTCTCAAGTGGATTTTTACTTCGTAGATAGCTCAGGTGTTTCTTCAGTTCGCTGGAGTTGTTTGCTAACAAAACATCTTTGGAGCCTGTAGATTTCGGAGATTTTATAATTAATGGAAATTCTAAGTCATTAGTGACGGACTCATTGGGCTTGAGAAGAAAAAACTTTGGAGAATAGGACTGGTTCTCTAAAAAAATTCTAGTTTTTTCTTTATCCTCCATCATTTCAATAGCTGTTGATGATGTATGGTTGACACAAAACTCATCACATAAAATCGAGGCAATATGGACAAAAGGATCGACAAAACTAACAATAGATTTTATTTCTAACCCAGTTTTAATTAAGTTATTAATTTCATCTTTCATTTCTTCTATATTCGAAGTATCAATAAGAATCATTCTATGAATATCTGGGTAGGCTTTTCTCTGCTGTAATTGTTTTTCATTGTTTGTAAAAAGTACAGTAAAGTAGCCCAATTTTTCTGCTGCTCTCGTTGCTTCACGACTTGACCCGGACTTGTTTGTACCGATAAATATAATCGTTTTCAGGTATATCACTCCTTCTATTGGTACTTAGATACTTAATCACCTATATATATATGCGAACAAATAGATTTCCTCTAGTTATGTATCTTGTCTACATCCAAGCAACTTTAAAGAAGTTACATATACTAGAAAGGAAAGGAGGGGAGATTGATATGAAGCCTCTTACGGTGCAGAATTTAAAAGCGATAACTGCAGGTCATTTAGTACAAGGGTCGGAGGAAGTGTTGATTCAACATGGGGCATATCGACTAAAGCAAGTTAAAAGACCTAATACAGTCCTTTTTACGAGTAAGCCTATTGTCAACTGGGAAAAACTTAAGCCATTTTATCCTTTAGTACTTGTAACCGATAGATTTTATAGAAAAAATGAAGTACCTGAGCAAATAATCATCATTAAAGTAACAAATACAGACGAGGCCTATTGGAAATTTGTGAACTTTTATCGAAGTCAATTTAAACTTCCGATTGTAGCCATTACTGGTACATCTGGTAAATCGACAACAAAAGAAATGATTAAACATATACTTTCTGCCAAAAAAAATGTAACAGCTACGACACTTAGCAGTAATTCTAGAACGGCTTCTTTACAATATTTACTGAATATTGATGATCGTACCGAAGCAGCCGTTTTTGAAACTGCTGTTGGTTCACCGGGAGACATCCGGATTGCAGGAGAATATTTCAAGCCAACTATCGGGATTATTACAAATATAGGGGCACACCATTTAAATTATTGTAAAACGTTGGAGGGATATATCCAAGCAAAGGCTGAAATGTTGGACATTATTAGTCCTACAGGCGCATTAATCCTTAATGCTGAGGATATTAACACAAGTAAATTAGATTTATCGAAGTTTCACGGCTGTATCATTAAAATAGGCAAGCATGCATCCTGTGATTTTCGAGCAAGTAATATTCGTTACCACAAAAATGGTATGCTGTTCAACGTTCATCACAAGAAGCAGCTCTATGAAATTTTTGTACCAGGTTTTGGCGAGCACCAAGTATATAATGCGCTTGCTGCGATTGCAGCTATTTATGAAATGGGTCTGCCGATTTCGTTAGCAGCTGAACAACTGCAAACATACCAAAAATTGAATAAGCAGCTTCAAGTGTTTAAAGGCATTAATAATTCCATATTAATAGATGATACATGGAATATTACAACTACTTCTTTGGAGGCAGGGTTAAAGGTTTTAAATGCGCTCGGAGAAGGGAAAAAAAAGATTGCCATCATTGGAACGATTACAGATTTAGGATCTTGGGGATATATCATTCACGAGCAAGCGGGAGAATTAATTAGTCAAATAGGGGTAGATGTACTCATTACTATAGGGGAACATGCAAGCATTATGGCGCATCATGCCGTTGATTTAGGATTAAGTTCACCTGTTTATACTTTTAAAAATAGTACGCGTGTTTATCAATTGTTAGAAGAAATTGTTGATGAAAATACAATCCTTCTTATTAAAGGAGATATGTATAGCAAGGAAGTTTCAAAGTTGGCAGATGATTTAAAAATAAATAAACCATCTTCTTCTAAATAGATTAATTTTATCCACCTGATTACATGTTGTTTTTCATCATTTACTAGATTGAGCATACCTATAGCCGATTGAAAAAAGGCGGAAGGTTGCTCATTTATCGCTCATTTATTTAGAAATACACTTTATAGAAAGGAGGCGAAGTTAACTTGCAACATATCAGTGTGCATGAGATAAGAAAACTATTGCAAGGAGAATTATTAAGCGGTTCTGAACGCTGGTCTGTTAAACATGCAATTTATTACAACCGACATGAGCTTACACAAAATCATACACTTATGTTTGTTAGTAAAAGGGATACCATCAACTGGCAAGAGATAGATCGAAAGGGGCCATCTCTAGTCATTTCGGATAAATCATCAGAAGAATTGAAAAATGCGCTGGAAAATACAACTGTTATACGCGTCAGGAGTATTGTGCAGTCCTATTGGAAATTCATAGAATATTACAGAAATCTATTTGAAATACCAGTCGTTGCTTTAACCGGAACATGTGGGAAAACTACTACGAAAGAAATGATTAAACACATTACTAGTAAGGAATGGGATGTTCAAGCATCTGTAAGTAGTAAAAATGAGCCTCGGCAATCCCTGCCATACTTGACTGGAATCAATCAGAAGACAAAAGCAGCTATATTTGAATTAGGTTTGGGCAATATCGGAAATATTAAACACCAATGTATGATTTATCAGCCTACGATTGGTATTATTACGAATATCGGTGTCCATCATTTAGACGGATGTATAAATCTTGATGGGTATATAAAAGCAAAGGCAGAAATTTTAGAAGGAATAAAAAAAGATGGCACACTAATCATTAATAGTGATGATGAAAACACTAAAAAGATCCCCTTGCGCAAATTTAAAGGGAAGTTGATTACTTTTGGCGTTCACGAAAAATCAGATTATCAAGCTACGAAAATACAATTCACAGAGAACGGCATGCAATTTGTACTAAAAGTGTCAAATAACCAATATGAAGTGTCTGTTCCAGGATACGGTGAACACCAAGTATATAATGCGTTAGCGGCTATAGCTGCTGTAAAGGAAATGGGACTTTCCATTGAAATCGCAATTTCGCATTTAAAAACGTTTAAAGCGATGGCAAGACACTTAGAGTTCTCAACAGGGATTGGTGAAAGTACAATCGTAGATGATACTTGGACAAATAACCCAACTTCTGTTGAAGCGGCACTAAAGGTGTTAGATACGATAGGAGAAGGGAAAAAAGTAATTCTTATTTTAGGCGACATAAAGAGATTAGGTAACTTCGAAGAAAAATATCATCGAGAGATTGGCACAATGGTCGCGAAAAGAACTATTGATACACTTATTACTATTGGCAAAAGAGCAGAAAATATCGCGAAACAAGCGTTGAAGGAAGGTACGAAGGCAGACGTTCATATGTTTAAAGATGTTTCAGGAGTATTAGATGTACTAAAGACTAAGCTCGATAGTGAAACCATCGTACTTATTAAAGGACCAATGTCTAGCAAATCTATGATTGAATTTGCGAATCAGTTAAAAAATAGATAAAAGAAAAAGAAGCTTCCTTAAGGAATGCTTCTTTTTTCTACATACAATTTAGAGCGGTCTTAAAAAACACGTTTTGCTGTAATATAATGCTCTTTGTAATAATCAACCATTAGTACTCTTGTAGTGATACCACTAGAACTTGGAATGATAATACGGTGATCACCTGCATAGATAGCTACTAGTGAAGGGGTTTTAGAGCCTACAACACTATTAAAGAACACTAAGTCACCCTTTTTTAAATTAGCACGTGAAACTGTTGTGCCAGCATTCATCAGATCCTTTAAATTGGTTGTACCAAGTTTAACTCCACTCTTGCGATAAACAAAGTCTACAAATCCTGGCGCTGTAAAGCGAAGACTTGCTTCATTATTTGTAGAGCTGATCGTTACTTTATTTTTATAATTAAAGGCGTTTTCAACAATTTTATCGCCTTTCGTTGCAGGATTAGCTGAAAGTAGTGTAGGTAATACTCTACGAGCAGTAACATAATTATCAGTATAATATGGTTTACTGTTTAAATCCGAAATAACGATATTTTGCTTAGGATCAGCCATGTGAATCATTTTATTGTTGCCAATATACATTCCTACATGATCAGGATCTGTTCCTGTTTTTTTACTCTTAAAGAAAAGTAAATCGCCTTTTTGTAATTGATTCTTTGCCACGTAAGTCCCTTGTTGCATCATATAATCTTCATTGTAAGTTCCAATATCTATACCATTTTTCTCGAAAATGTACATGATAAAAGATGCACAAGAAAACTTATATGGATACGTAGCCTTGTATGTTGTATTACTGTATGTCGCCTTACCAATTAAGCTTTTACCAGTTTGAATTAGTTGATCTGCTTTCGCAGCAACAGCCTGAGAGTTATTAGTTGTTGCAGCCTCTACTTCTACTGGGTGAACAGTTGGTTGCACTATTCCCAATGTACTAAAACCTATCGATAATGCTAATGTTGTTGTTAAAAATTTTTTATTCATGATGTTAAGTTCCTCCTGAAGCTATTTGTTAAGTTTAATCCTGTTTTGGCTTTTCTCTGGAATTAATCGTAGCATGAAAAAGTAAGGCTTCTTTGAGGTAATTGTTACCACGGTGGATGGGAATTCACTGTAAACACCTGATACAAAAGGCTTCATCGCCTTAATTTACAGTTATATTACAAATGTTTCAGTTGGGTGAAGTAATTGCTAGAATCGAAAGGTCATAGGGTAGTAAAAGCCATGACAGAGGGGGAAACGACGATACACTCAGCATGAAATATTTAGCGATAATCAGGTTATCATTTTTGTTTTTTAGACGGCGGATGACGATAAAATTCAAAAGTTAGATGACATTTGTTAAAACGACTGTCATGTGATACTCACCATCATATTTTTTTAAAAATGCCAGTTGAATAGAAATTAACTTCTATTCAACTGTTGCTTTAAATTTCCTGAATCATCTCTACTCTATTACCGAATGGATCTCTAAATTCAAAGCGTTCAAAATGAGGAATAGCAACTGAGTCAAAAATTTCTATATGATGTTCGATTAATGTCTTTTTCCACTCACCTATATTTTCAACTTGATAGGCGATATGAGCCTTAGTCGTCAATCTATCAAAGCCATCTTCTGTTCCTACATGTACCTCTTTATTGCCGACTTGTAACCAAAACCCACCTCGTCCTTTAAGCGAATCTGGCTTTTCAAGTTCTTTTAGTCCTAAAACTTGACAGTAAAAATGTTTCCCTTTTTCTTCTTCACCTTTTGGAATTGTTATTTGAACGTGATGTAAGCCTATAACCATTTGTTCTCCTCCTTTAATTCAATCAATACTTAATTCTAGGATAATAATGGAAAACCCTTTAATTTCTTTCAGCGGGTGTCTAAAAAATGCTGAAATAGAGGAACTTAGGCTAAGAACTTCACATCCTGTCGGACTAAAGCCTCCGACAGATGTCACTGAATCGGAAAGAAGTGCTTAGGGGATGTTAGCCTAAAATCATCGCATCCATGCGATATCGGCTAACTGACCTGCATCGGTAATAACGCCACGTCCTGTGGCATTACCGAAATGACCGACATCGTGTAGGCCCTCGTGTCGTTGCTGACGCTTCGCTTTCGCGCAGACAAAACCAAGACCTTTCGCTGTCGCTACGTTAGCACGGCGCTTTCGCACAAAAAACATCTGCAGACCTAAGCACAAAGGCGATTCCGGACCAAATATGCCGAGGCATATTTGATTTTCACGAATGAATAGTATTCTTCCTCACGAATGATACCGTTGTAACACCTGTAATAAGTATTAGGGAATAGGCCCATAGAAGCCATGAGGCGAAAATAGCAGCCAGTAATCGATCAGTACCGTTTATCTTTTTCAAAGAATAAATAGGTATAGTCGCTATCAAAATGAGTGGAATAGCTATAATGAAAGTGGCTATCATGAATAAAGGTTTTTCAAGGATAAAAAAGTAATTCCCCATTAATCGGAATACAGCACTTGCTACAAGCCAAATAAATAGTTCCTTGTGTCACCCCGGCTTGCTCAGCAACAACATATAATGTGAATTTTTCAATCCCTTTTTCCACTAAACTTTGCTTGGCAGCCGTTAATAAATCAGACATTTCGATACCAATAGGTTTTGCCATTGGTTTTCACCTCTTTAGTTATTAGTTAGTTGGATAACAAATAACGAAATAACAAAATATCCCTTAATTTACAAGTTTATTTTAACGATGGTGGATACACATTGGATAAAAGATAGAAGGACTTATTAACACAAGACGCTATGGTATAATAATAAAAACGGAATAATAAGATAGAGGTACAAAGTTGAATAGTTTCTCTTTCAAGACAAGAAAAGTAGGTGAACAAAGTGGGGAAATATCAATTGGATACCAAAGGTAAGGTAGCTGTGACAAAGTATCATGAAAAGAACAAGCCTGCCCAATTTGATAAAAAGCAGCAACTTGAAAAAATACGTGCGGAGTATTTGAAAAAGAAGCAAAAACAAACAGATCAATAAGAGTAGTAAAGGAGCGAGGTGAACGATGTGTTTATCTCGTTTTTATTTTGAGGTTATGCAAGTATCCGATACCTCTGTAGAGTTGTGAAAACGTCGTAAGCTATCTTGAGTGTGTGGATGCCCCCTTATTGCTTAGTATGGTGCCATGAATGTCGGAGGGTATTGGGGAAGTTCAATTTAGATGTGAGCGTAATGTAGGTATACCCACTGTTACCGATAAATTAGTGTTGTTTACACTGATAGAAAGGTGACAATGTACACAAACCACTATGGTATAATAATAAAAACGGAATAATAAGATAGAGGTACAAATCATATTTTGATTTGTTTAAAAGGGAAGATCGGTGCAAATCCGACGCTGTCCCGCAACTGTAAATGGGAGCACGTTTCAAAAGACCACTGTTACGACTTGTAATGGGAAGGTGAAAAGTGTGATGAACATAAGCCAGGAGACCTGCCTTTATCTAGTACAACCAAAAAACCTACGAGGATAGGGGGTGTTGAGTGTGACTAGAGAACTTCTCCTGCATGCTCATAGTACGATGATTGCTGAGAAGCAAGCTTCTATTACTAATAGAAAGTCTTATCTTCATTCAGAGACTCTCACCTTTTAAGGTGGTGAATGAATGCAGGTATAGATCTTTTTTAATGGGTTTCCCAACGCCTATTGAATGAAGATAAGCTTCCGGCGGATGTCACGGATTTTAAAAGGAAAGAATTGTGCGGGCACAATTCAAAATCCGGACGCAATTACGCCAAGGCGTAATTGATTTGTGGTGGCAATCACCGTATTATGTCGTGTATTTGTCATAGTAGACATCTTTCTGTAGAGGGAAAGATGTTTTTTTATGCTAAAAATAAAGGAGTGTTACACATGAATCCACAAGTTATCGAGTATTATGAAAGTCTGTTAAAATTTGAAATCATGGAAAAGCAGTATACAAGTACTTCTCAAACATTAGGGGAGCTCGTTGAACAGTATGTAGGGCAGGATGCTGTTCATAAAAATGATATCTTAACAGCATATAAGAATGTAATGAAAGAACTAATTGGATAAAGTGAAAATACGTTAATATATTCCCTGAATTTATCCATTTACTTGTATGAGGTGTTATTGATGGTAATGCCGATATTACTAGTTAAATAAGCTTAGATGATTTTATAGAAAAGTAGAGTAGCCAAACCTGAAATGATTACGTTTGGCTACTTTTTATTTCTTATAAACTGATTATATTAATAGGAATACATATAATTGTCATAAAATAATCCCTAGTACTTCATTCATATTTCACTTTTTATCTATATAATAATTTTGTGCTTATCTTTATTCAGTGATTTTTTTTATGAAGACTACCATCTCTGTAGATGGTGGATGAATGCAGATGTGGATCTTATTCAGCGGATGCCCGAACATCTACTGAATAAAAATAATGCCTTCGGTGGATGTCACGGATTTTGAAAGGAAAGAATTTAAGGATGTTAACCTAAAACCTTCGCATCCTACGAAAACGGTTAACTGACCTGCATCGGTAAAAACGCCACGTCCTGTGGCATTACTGAAATGACCGACATCGTATCGGCCCTCGTGTTGTTGCTGACGCTTCGCTTTCGCACAGACAAAACCAAGACCTTTTGCTGACGCTACGTTAGTACTGCGCTTTCTCACAAAAAACAACTGCAGTTCTATGCACAATTCAAAATCTGGACGCATTGTTTTCTGCGCGAAAGCAAAGCGACAGCTACAATTACGCCAAGGCGAAATTGATTAAATAGATTGGAGAATACAACATGAAAAACACATTTTATCAGAGCTTTTGGCGAACGCACTTTTATGCCGCATTATTTATTACGCCACTGCTTATTTCACTTACATTAAGTGGTATAGGCTATTTATTTTATACTGATGTTGAAAATAAGTTATATGATAAATACTTTTTTGGTGAAAGTGGAAAAACCGAGGTACAATCTATTGATGATGCTGTTAAACTTGCAGAAGAATCATATGCTGGCTACAAAACAAATAAAATTATTGAGTTAGAAGAGCCTTACAATACACGTTTATCGATGAAAAATGCAGATGGCAAAGAAAAATATGTGTTTTTAGATGATCATAACCAAATTATTGGTGGTCAAGATGCTGGCTACACATTTGGGAATATTATTAGAAATATCCATAGTTCCTTATTTATTGGGGGAACGTTTGTCAATTATTTAGTTGAATTAGCTGCGTGCTGGGCAATCTTTTTAATGCTTTCAGGCATTTACATGACGTTCAAAGGAAAATTACTAAAGAAAACAAAGCAGACAAACAAACGTCAAAAGAGTAGAAAGTTCCATGCCCTTGTTGGTACAATTATTACGATTCCAATGCTAGTTATTATTTTCACAGGCTTACCATGGTCTGCATTTATGGGGAAATATATTTACCAAGCTTCACAAGATTATCCTTCTTTCGGGACGCCATTATTGCAACAGCAGCCACCTACATCTGATGTAAGTGAGATTCCTTGGGCTACTCGTCAAGAAACTCCTCCAGCGTCAGACTCGGCTCATGCAGCCCATCACGGGGGAGGAAATACAGGCTTTGTTGCTAACCCTAACCAACTCAGTGTGGAAAAGCTACAACAAGAAATTGATGCAATGAATATCTCAAAACCATACGCTATTATTTATCCTACTAGCGAAGACGGTGTCTATACAGTTGCAAAATCTAGTAACACAGGTGTCACAGGTCTTGATGTTAGCCCGGATGATGAAACGACAATGTATTTTGATCAATATAGCGGGAAATTCATAGACAAGGTTGGCTATGAGGACTATGGCATTCTTGCAAAATGGTTCACATGGGGTATTCCTTTACATGAAGGTCATTTGTTTGGTTGGCCAAATAAATTAATCAATTTACTAGTATGTCTAGCATTTTTAGTAGTTATTGCTTGGGGATTCAGAACATGGCTACTGCGAAAGAAACAAGGTATACTATCTGCACCACCTAAAATCTCTCAAAAGGTATCTATTCCTTTTATCATTTTCATGATCATTTTAGGAATATTGATGCCACTATTTGGACTTTCTTTAATTGCTGTCGTCCTTGTAGAATTAATTATAAATTTGGTGTCTAAAAATAAATTAGCAAAAAAAGATGTAAATTAAAATTGTAGCGATACTGCATACTCCTTCAAATGAGAGGATAGCAGTGTCGCTTTTTTACTTAAAGTTCCTTTAAATAGAGTTTTTTATTTTTTTAAGGTCATTTTATAAAGTTTTAAGATTTGTATGGTAAAGTTTTTTTAGTTTAACTTACGGGAGGAAGAGCATGTCCATTAAAACAAGGTTTTTGCTATCTTATGTAGCTGTAATCATAATAGCTATCACACTATTAATAGCTGCAGGGTTTTTATTTTCATTTGCGATTACAGGTGATGTAAAGGCCATTGAGCATTTTTACAAAAAATCCTATGTGCAAAAACCTTTAACAACAGTTGAGGAGAGCGCATTTCTGGATTTAAAGGTACTTGCCAAAAATAGTCCCCAGCAGTTATTGGATATTGAACAGCTTCAGAAAATTGGCGATTCTTCAATTGGAATTGTAGTAAGAAAAGATCATCAGCTTATTTATACTTCGCATTCTAATCATGAACAGATGTTACTGAATAGTCTTCCAGGCTTTGAAGCAACGAATATTAATACACGCGACACGATTATGATGGAGAATTCATTTTATACGTATGTAAAGTTCGATTTTTATTTTCCTGATGACACAGAGGGAAGTATTTTTGTTTTAAAACAAGTTAGCTCCCATGCGGAAGTAATTAGAGAGCTGCTTCCAATACTTTTAGGTATATTATTTTTATTTTTTATGATGATTATTGGATTATTAAATTATTTAGTATCTAGAAGTATTATCAAACCGATATCAACTCTAAAAGAGGGAGCTAAACGTATTAAATCTGGAGATTTAAACTTTGCCATTAATGTCCATTCGAATGATGAAATTGGTCAATTAAATCGCTCCTTCGAGGAAATGAGAATCAAGTTAAAGGATTCCGTACAATTGCAGTTACAATATGAAGAAAACCGCAAAGAACTACTGTCAAATATTTCACATGATTTAAAAACACCTATTACATCTATTATTGGCTATGTAGAGGGGATAAAAGATGGTGTGGCGAATACAGAAGAAAAAATGGATAAATATTTAACTACCATCTATACAAAAGCGAAGGATCTGGATTTATTAATTGATGAACTTTTTTTATTTTCAAAGCTGGATTTGAAGAAACTACCATTTAATGTTGAAACAATAGACCTTCATCAATATATAAGGGATTACGTAGAAGAAGCAAGCTTCGACTTAGTATCTAGAGAGATCCATGTACAATATACTTCGTTTAATAAACCACTTTATGTTATGGCTGATCGCGATAAATTACGTCGCGTATTGGCGAATTTATTGAGCAATAGTGAAAAATATATGGATAAGCAAGAAAAGCAAATAACTATTTCACTGTTAGAAAAATCAGATGAAGTGGTCATTCAAGTAATGGATAATGGAATAGGTATTGATCCGAATGCATTACCTTTAATTTTTGATCGTTTTTATCGGGCTGAGCCATCAAGAAATTCGCAAACGGGTGGTAGTGGTTTAGGATTGGCCATTGCTAAACAAATTGTCCTTGAAATGGATGGAGACATTTGGGTAACTAGTGAATTAAGTAAGGGAACAAGCATTTTCTTTTCATTGAAAAAGGCTGAGGAAAAGGTGAGAAACAGTGAAAAAAATATTACTAATTGAAGATGAAGTGAGCATTGCTGAGCTCCAAAGAGATTATTTAGAGATTAATAGTTTTTCAGTTGTTATGGAACATAATGGTGAGGCCGGACTCAAAGAGGCTCTTCAGGGACAATATGATTTAATTATTTTAGATATTATGCTTCCTGGAATGAATGGGTTTGAGATTTGCAAACAGATTCGTGCAGTTCACAATATTCCAATACTGTTTGTCTCAGCAAAAAAAGAGGACATAGACAAAATACGAGGACTTGGACTAGGTGCGGATGACTATATTACGAAGCCATTTAGTCCAAGTGAGCTTGTTGCAAGAGTGAAGGCACATTTATCGAGATATGAACGTTTAGCAAGTAATCAACAAACGAATAATATCATTTCTATTCATGGGATTAGCATTGATACTTCTGCAAGAAAGGTTTTTGTCAATGGGGAAGATATTGCCTTTACGACAAAGGAATTTGATCTGCTTGTCTTTTTTTTCAGACATCCCAATCAAGTGCTAAGCAAGGAGCAACTCTATGAAAGAAATTGGGGCTATGAGTCAGCAGCAGATGTTTCGACAGTGACTGTTCATATTAGAAAACTGCGTGAAAAAATTGAACGGGACCCTGCACAGCCCAAGTTTTTGGAAACCGTTTGGGGAGCTGGGTACCGGTTAAATGTCTAACGAAAATATCTCGTTGTTAGGTGAAGAGTTATTTTTTCTTGAAAATTTTTAGACTTTTTTAAGAAATCATTAATGGATAATTTAGCATTAACACTTAAACTATGGGAGGTATTAAAAAATGTCGTTAGAAGAGGTGTTTAATGGTGACAAACATGAAGGTGGTTATGTTGGCGTTATTATTTATCCTTCAAGGCTGTGCCTCAAATGAAACGGGGGCTTTGTATAATAGCAAAGGGGGTAGTGAAATTTTGAAAAAGGAATCAACTAGTGAATTGTTCAAAGCAGTAGAAAAAGGTAACATCACCGAACTCCAAAGTATTTTGAATAAAAAAGTCGATATCAATGCAAAGGACTCAAACAATCGGACAGCATTGATGATTGCTACGTATAAGAATAATGTCGAGGCGGCAAAACTATTAATAGACGCAGGAGCTGATGTGAACATTCAGGATAAAATGCTGAACACACCTTTCCTTTATGCAGGTGGAGAAGGATACCTTGATATTTTAAAGATGACTATTCAAGCTGGTGCAGACCCTAAGATTACGAATAGATATGGGGGAACGGCATTAATCCCTGCTGCAGAGCACGGGCATATTGAGGTTATAAAAGAATTATTGACCAATACACAAATTGACGTTAATCATGTCAATCATTTGGGATGGACTGCGCTCATGGAGGCGATCATTTTAAATGATGGTAATCCAACACAGCAAAAAACGATTCAATTGTTAATCGAACATGGTGCAGATGTTAATATAGCAGATGATAATAATGTGACCCCGTTACAACATGCTAAAAAACGAGGATTCAAGGAGATTGAAAAGATTCTCAACGCAGCAGGGGCGGTATAAAAACTAAACTGTAGATGAACTTGATGCTGAGTTGATCTACAGTTTTTTTATGGTTTCTTTTGTATTATTAAATTAATTTTTTTATTTTTTAATAGTTTTTTAATAGTTTATTTATTGGCAGTTTAGAGATGGATCTTATGATAAATCTTGTAAACAACTTGCACAAGTAAAGGAGAGATTTAAAGATGAAATTAAGAAAACGTATTGTCCCAGCAGCATTAGCACTTTTGGTATTATCAGCTGGCCTTGTAACATTTAACGAGCCTTTAAGTGTAGAAGCAGCAGGGAATCACTCAGTAGCAAGCCCTAAAAATGAACAAGTAGCAAAGATTACAAACATTAAGTCATTAAACACAATGACGCTGCAAATTACGTTTAACAAGCCGTTAGCAGCAGAGGATGTAGATCTGAATAATTTAGAAGCGATTAAAAAACATTTCATATTTAATGGTGACTTAGAGATTGTCAATGTTCCACGATTAATGACTGGTTCAAAGAGTATATATATTGTACCTGTAACATTCCAGAAAGATGACTATATGTATACGTTGAGCTATAAAGAACAGCGCAAAAAAATGTTTGAGGGAACTGATGAGAAAGTATTTGTTCGTAATGTAGCGCAAGTGACAAACGATACATTTATATTGGAGTCTTTCCAAGAGGATGGCGTTGTTGATTATGCAAATATTATTGAAGCGTATCGTGCAGGTCGTGGAAATCTAGCTTTTAGCTTAGATCGTCATAATCGAGATGCTAATGGTACACGCTTCGATATTATATCTTCCTTGCGTGATCGCTATGTTACTGTGAAATCAAGCGAAGGGGAAGAGTTTGTAGCAAATTATGTACCATTTACACAAGCTGCAGATGGCAAACAAGCTCCTCAGTTTAGACTACCTGAAGGGAAAAAACTGAAGCCTGGTGTCACATATCGTATTAACGCTGAATGGGCTGAAATTGATGAAAAAAGCTTTTTAGCAAAAGAAATGATTCCATTTACGCTTCAGTCTGCCAAAGCTGTTGATAATAAATCATTTGAATTACAGCTAACAAATGATCCTCAAACTGATTTGTTTGCAGGTAGAAGTGTAGAATTACGAGGAAATGATGGTAGTTCACTTCAAGCGCAATATCGATACTCATCACGTAAAGGTGCAGTAGGCATTTTTGATATTGCGAACGGTGGTATATTCAAAGCAAATGTAAATTATACAGTTGTCCCATTAAACAACTGGGCTACAGCGACAAATATAGTCTTAAAAGCGAAATAAAGAATCTTTTAGTAGATACCAAATTTTACATCTTAGGATTCTAACATGTAAAAAATCTCGTCACGACTGGTGACGAGATTCTTTTCTATAGCCACCCTTTATCACTGGCGACTTGAGCAGCTTGTTGTCTAGACTCGACTCGAAGTTTTTGAATAGAGGTGGATAAATAGTTTCGAATAGTACCTTTCGTTAAAAATAGTTTTTTACTAATCTCATTTGTTGTGAGTCCTTCTTTTACAAGCTGCAGAACAGCAATTTCACGTTCATTTAATGGATTCTGTTCTTTCATAAACAACGTAGCCGCTAAATCTCTGCTGACGACCTTTTCACCATGCATGACTTTTCTTATTGTTTCAATTAAAAAGTCTATAGGTTCATCTTTTAATAAATAACCATGTACCCCACAATCCATCGCTTTTTGTAAATAGCCAGGGCGTGCGAAGGTAGTGACAATCATCACCTTGCATGGTAAATTGGCCTGTTTAATTTTTTCAGCAAGGTCAAGCCCAGAAAGATTCGGCATTTCGATGTCCAAAACACATACATCTGGTAGCTCATGTTGAATAAATTCCCACGCTTTTTGACCATCTGAAACTTCTGCGATCACTTTTATATCAGGCTCAAACGACAACAAGGAAGTCAAGGCACCACGTAACATTTGTTGATCTTCTGCTAGTAATACTCGTATCATGTAGTTTGCTCCAATCTGTAGTGTTGGATAGGCAGTGTTAACGTCACAATTGTTCCATCTGTCGGTAAATTCTCAATGGAAGCAGTTCCTAGAAGAGCATTCATTCTTTCTTTCATCGATGAAAGTCCATTCCCATGCCCTTGGATATGTAAGCCGACACCATCGTCAATAATATTTATTTTTAAAATTCCATTTATAGTATTGATATCGATTTGGCATTTTTTTGCTTGACTATGTTTAATAATATTTGTAGTTGCTTCCCGCAGACATAAGGACAGCATCGTTTCTTCCACACTCGCTAGGAGAAGCTTTGGACAGTTATTATTGATATTTATTGAAATATCCGCTGTTTGTAAATGCTGTTTACAATGAATAAGCTCACTTTCTAACGAAATAAAATTCATATCGGATACTAATTCTCTTACTTGCTTTAGTGCTGTTCTTGTTGTTGCTAAAATATCATTTAACTCATCTTTCACACGCATCGTATCCTTATCGACTAATTTTGATGTTAGTTCGGTTTTTATTTTAATCATTGTCAATGTATGACCAAGTGTATCGTGAAGGTCTCTCGCAATACGTTGTCTTTCTTCTTGCTGAACAAGCTGGGTATTTACCACTGTTAATTCCGATTGTAATTTTTTGGACTTTTCGACGTAAAAAATTAGCATTGGAAGTAATAGCTGAATGATCATAATAGGTATTATTGCTTGGGATTTTAATTTGAACGATGCTCCTGATTCAAACCAAATAACGATCAAAAACATAAGGGCAATGGCAAACATTCCTATAGCAATATGCCATTTCTTTTTAGCTCGCCCAATCAAATCAGCAAATGTAAATCCAAATAATAACATAGTAGATCCTTCATAAATACCCAGTATGATAATAAGCGTAAAGCCTAGTAAAGAAGCTAACAGTAAACGCCAATCTTTAAACCATAAAGCAATATATAAGGCTAATAAAAAGAGTATAAGGATAATTATTTTAGCTATTAACGGTATTGGAGAATTCGAACTTAATACAATTGTAAATAAAAAAACTAGTGATACTACATCGATAATTAAATAGCGTTTTGCCTGATCTCTTGGATAAATCTTTATATTTCACACCAGCCCTTGTCGATTATTTCTGCGTGACACTTTGAATGGCATGTTTTCTTATCCATTCCATAGGTCCAACATGAAAATGCTTGATACAAATATGTGCAATGAAAAGTTGGAGGAGGGAAAGGGTTAACCAAATACCAATAACTTCAATGCTATTCAATTTCCCACCTAAACCTAAGCCCCAGCCGTAGAAAATAATAGATGCAATAGTATTTTGAAGTACATAGCAACTTAAAGACATTTTCCCAATCTCACCAAATCTCTTCCATAACCAATCAAACTTCTTATATTCTACCATTTTACCTAATATTCCAATATAACCAATAGATAGAATTGGTGCGAATAAATAACGAGCAGGTAAATCAATTACTCCTCCAGGAATAAAGATTAGAAGATTTAATGGTACTCCAATAAAAATACCGATTTTAAATAGCTTTTGACGTGCCTGACGTCCTTTGTCATTTTGCGAAAATACACCATTTCTCATCAGCTTAACACCAAGTAAAAATAAAAAGATATTCATCGGGATAATAAAAATAGCTTCCGTTCTATAATACAGAAAATTTGTTAAACGATATTGTATTTGTTCAAACCAAGTACCATTTTCATAAAGACTAACAGGATCGACGCCAGCAAGTGAAGTGTTGGCACCAAGCAATGCACTGACTAAAATTAGCGAAATCATTACTGCGTGGATACTACCAAAAACGTATAAAGCGCGTTTAATCGCTTTATCACCAAATTTAACAATAAAAGCAACAATGATGGCTGTCACAGCATAGCTCATTAAAATATCGTATTCCATGACAAAGGTGAAGTGGATAAGCCCCTCCATAAATAAAAAGACTATTGTCCAAATATACATTCCTGGCCAAGCATTTCCTTTTCGTAAAGCTTGCTGATATTTTAATTCCAGACCAACACCAAACATGATTGTTAATAAACCAAGAAGTTTACCGTTTACGAAAAATAGGACTACCATTCGTAAAAAATCGTTCAATGACCACCAACCTGAATAATTGCTCGTCGTGATATACGAAATATCACCAAGATAAGCAAATATCCAAATATTTGTGCCAAGTGTCCCTAATACAGCAAAGCCTCGTAATATATCGATTAAGGGTAATCTTTGTTGAACTTTCATTATGAAATCACTCTTTCTTTGTTTTCTTACATTAATGATAAAAAAACGACAGGAAAAAACATATTCACACCAGTCAAAGGTTCTTTATGACAGGTGTCATTTTTAGGTGTATCAAAAGTAAAGCAAGGCCATCTCGGAAGGGGGGGACATTATTAAATCGTAGTCTATTGTTTTCGGAAAATGAATGGGATTTATATGGCTATAGTTTTTACATCCGTAATTAGTGTAAAAAAAAGAATTTTATTTAAAAAATAAATATTGCGAAAACTAATATGATTAGTTAAAATTGAAATACAATTAGTTTGTAGAGGGGATATGATGTGAAATGAAAGTTGAAAATAGTGGGACAGTGTTTCAATTGTCCTTTATGCCGAGGATTTTTCCTGTTAATTGTTATTTCGTGGAAGAAGAAAACGAGCTTACACTGATCGATGCAGCATTACCATATAGTGCAAAAAGTATAATAAAAGCTGCTGAAAATATCGGAAAACCGATTACGAGAATAATTCTTACCCACGCACATAATGATCATATTGGAGCGCTAGATACGTTAAAAGAATTATTACCATATAGTAAAGTGTACATTTCTTCTAGAGATGCGCTTCTATTGGGAGGAAATAGTACCTTGCTACCAAATGAAAAAAACACCCCAATTCGTGGTGGCCTTCCAAAAAATATCAAAACTAAACCGGATGTATTACTTGAAGAAGGTGATCGTGTTGGTTCATTAGAAGTGATTGCAACTCCAGGGCATACACCTGGTTCCATTTCTCTATTTGACCCACGTAATAGAAGTTTAATAGCGGGTGATGCCCTTGTAACTAGAGGAAAGTTAATAGTACCTGGAATGATGAATCCGTTGTTTCCATTTCCTGCTCTTGCTACATGGGATAAAGAGACTGCTCTAATAAGTGCAAAAAAATTAAGCGATCTGAATCCAAATTTACTTGCTGTAGGGCATGGGAAGATGTTAAAGCAACCGCAGGAGCGTTTGAACATAGCCATTGCTAAAGCAGAAAAAGCTTTTTTATCCTCTAAATAGGAAGTGAAAAAAATGTCCCGTCGTATAAAGTTAGATTTATCTATTATTTTACAAAAGGCAACAGAGATAGCTGATGAGCAAGGATTGGACCAACTTTCAATTGGCCTATTAGCTGAAAAATTGGAAGTACGGCCACCGTCCTTATATAACCACCTTGATGGGTTAAATGAATTGAAACAGAAATTAGCCATTCAAGGCGTAAAAAAACTACATGAATATATGCTACGAGCTGCAGTAGGACGTTCGGGTGATGAAGCCATTCGTGCAATTAGTCAAGCATATCTTCAACTTGTTAGAGAACATCCGGGGTTGTATGATGCTAGTACTCGCTTTCCAGATGTGAATGATCAAGAATTACAGCAAGCCCAACAGTCTGTTGTACAACTGGTACTTCAAGTGCTAGATGCCTATCATTTGCAAGAAGAAACTGCGATTCATATGGTCAGAGGATTACGAAGTTTTCTACATGGATTCTCTTCAATCGAACAAATGGGGGGATTCGGGATGCCATTAGATATCAATAAAAGCTTTTCAATCCTAATTAATACCTTTATTGAGGGCATTCATGCAGCTACGATTCATAAAGATCAGAACATGGAAATGAATGACTAAGGGAAGGGAAGAAGAACGAAGGATTGATTTCAGTCGATACTACAAAGGAATTAATATTGGAGTAGGAGACTTGTCTTTGAATACGAGTTTCCTACTCTTTTCATATAGATAGCAGTTGCGATTAATGCTTTCTTTTTGAATAACGTGACATGCTACTATTTAGTACATGAATAAATTCTATAATCTAATAGCCCTTCATACTTTAAGATCATTTCAAAATGTTTATCCATTACTTCATATAGTTCAGGTTCAATATCCTCTGAGTGATTAAGCTCGGGTATTGAGAAAATCGATTTGTTTTTTTGTATACGAATATGTTTGAAACCAGCCTGGTTAAATAAATCTACCCAATCCTTTTTCATTGAACACGAATCAAATCCATAAAACTCTTTGATTTCTTTTTCAATTTTCTCTTCAAGCGGTTGATGAATAGTAAATTCAATAGCAATAAACCGACCGCCATTCTTTAATAAACGAAAGATTTCTTTAAGTGCATTCGGTTTATTGACAAAAGAAAGCACAGATTCAGAAATAATAAAATCAAATGTATGATCGGGTAAAGGTACTTGTTCAATTGAGCATTGCATTATTTTTACGGGTAAGCGATTTTTTTTCATTCTCTTTTTAGCTTTTGCGACCATGACAGAATTAATATCGATGCCTGTTACTTTTGCTTCATACGTCTCTGCCAAATAGGCAGCGGTTTGGCCTGTACCACAGCCTACATCTAAAATATAAGGATTTTCACCAATGTTCTCAGCTTTGAATAGTTCCTTTGTTAAATTAAGACCACCAGGATGCGCACCGCCAACACCAAACTTGGAAAGAAATTCTAGATATTTCGAATTTTGAATCGGAATCCCTTCTTTATTCGTATTTTTGTATAATATGAAATTTAAAAAAGTATGGTTCCGGCAAGAGCCGAAGTTGTAATAAAGAACCTTCATAAATTAATGGAATTCAATTTATATATTATTTTTGAGCAACTTCTCCGATAGTCTAAACAATAAAAAAATACATACGTATACTAGTTAAAAGATATATGATAGGGGGTGTATTGATGTCATTTTATCCGCCTAATTCTAGAATGAGACCATTTCCACCAAGCTATAGACAAGGTTTTGGCCCTCCCATGCAAGGTAGACAAGGGCAACCCTTTTTTAACCCTTACCAGCAACCCCAAACTTCTAGATTTGGAAGATTACCACAGCATTTAAATACAATTATGGGCCATGCGGGAACAATAACATATGGAGTTAATATGTTAAGACAAATGGGGGCTTTTATTAATTTCTTAAGATAGAATGTAAAATGATTTTTTTTAGTTGAACATATTAAAACCCCTCTTAAGAGAGTAAATTCTTAAGAGGGGTTATTGATTATTTCATTTAATGATTATTTTGTTGAAAGTTGTTTTTCGATAATAGTGCGATTTTTCTCTTTAAATACTTCATTATGTGATGACACGACCCCTTGACGATAGGCAGAGGGCTCTAAATACGTTTTAATAGAGTTCACGGCATTGGCTGCATCCTGGAAAGTCCCTAGAAGGAGGTTGATTTTTCCTTCAAACGCTAATATATCACCTGCTGCAAAAATTCCAGGCTGTGCGGTTTCTCCCGTTGCTTTCCCTTCAAAATAGTAATCATCTTTTTTAGGAATGGTGATTGCTTGTTCCAATTCTAATGATGCTTCACGGTTATAGCCATGACTAACGATGACTTCATCAATTTGACGCGTATAGCTTTGTTTTGTTTGTGTATTTTCACATGTCACTAATTGGATGGCTGTTTTGTCGGCATCGGCAGTTAATTTTGTAATAGTCGTATTACACTCAATCTTTACGCCAGCATCTAAAGCCTCTTGAATTGTTGCCTCATGAGCGGATAACTTATCTTTACGATAAACAACAGTTACGTTTTTGGCGATAGGACTTAGTTCAACTGCCCAGTCGATCGCAGCATTTCCGCCTCCCGAAATAATGATCTCCTTGTCTACAAAACGTTGATATGACTGTACGGTATAGTGTAAATTAGTCATTTCATATTTTTCTGCACCTTCTAGTGAAAGCTTTTGAGGATTAATAATACCACCACCAACGGCTAAAAGAACGGTTTTAGAATAATGTTTATCTCCTTGCGCAGTATGAAGAACAAAAATATCATCTTGGCGCTCGATAAAATCGATTTTTGTACCTGTTAAAATGGTAGGATGAAACGTTTTTGCCTGTGCAATTAACTGTTTCACAAATTGTTCTCCCAATATAGGGGGATGACCACCGATATCCCAAATTAGCTTTTCAGGATAAAGTAAAACTTTACCACCAAGCTGTTGTTGACTCTCAATTAATTTCGTTTTCAATCCTCGTAAACCACTATAAAAGGCACTGTATAGGCCTGCAGGACCACCACCAATAATTGTTACATCATATAAATGTTGCATATATATCACCACATCCTAAAAAAATAATAAAAAAGTATTTGACAAAACTACATAAGAAAACTAGACTAATTCTAGTGATAATGATTATCATTGTCGGCTAATCGCTATCATAGCATGGAAAGAACAAAAAGGAAAGAGAGGTTACGTCGTGCGTTTACAAGTTGAATCGATTCGTATCGGCTACGAGGACAAAACGATTGTGCATGATTTATCGTTACAAATTCCAGACGGTAAAATAACGACTATCATTGGTTCCAATGGGTGTGGTAAATCTACACTTTTAAAGGCTATTACAAGGATATTGAAGCATAAGAGTGGACAAGTCATACTAGATGGTCAAAATATTTCCGAGATGAATACAAAAGAATTAGCGAAAGAGCTGGCCATATTGCCACAAAGTCCGGAAAGTGCACATGGTTTAACAGTGGAAGAGCTTGTATCCTACGGTCGATTTCCATATCAAAAGGGCTTCGGTAATTTATCTCAAAAAGATAAAGAAATGATTGACTGGGCCTTAAAGGTAACTAAAACGGATGACTTTCGTCTGAACACAGTTGATGCTTTATCAGGTGGACAGCGTCAACGGGTGTGGATCGCGATGGCATTAGCTCAAGAGACCGATATTATTTTTTTAGATGAGCCAACAACTTATTTAGATATGGCCCATCAGTTAGAAGTTTTAGAATTACTTAACAAGCTTAACGAAGAAGAAGGACGCACAATTGTTATGGTGCTACATGATTTAAATCAGGCAGCACGCTTTTCAGATTATATTGTTGCGCTATCAAAAGGAGAGCTTGTGAAGTTTGGTACTGCAGAGGAAGTTATAGTACCTGAAGTATTAGAAAAAGTGTTTAATATTGATGCAGTAATTGGTAAGGATCCACGTACTGATAAGCCAATGTGCATTACATATAACTTATTACAAACAGTTTAAAAGGAGAAAGATTTATGAAAAAGTGGTTATTACCAATGTTTATGATGGTCGTACTAGTGCTTGCAGCGTGCGGCAATAAAGAAGAGAAGACGGATGAGGGCTCTAAAGATAAGGCATCTGCAGATACGATTACGTATCAATCAGAAGCTGGCCCTGTTGAAGTACCAGCAAACCCTAAACGTGTAGTTGTATTATCTTCATTTGTTGGGCATTTACTACAGCTTGACGTTAATGTTGTCGGTATTGATTCATGGGCTGCAGATAATCCAAACTTCAAAGATGATATTAAAGATGCAGTAGTTGTTGAAAATACGGATATCGAAAAAATTATTGAGCTTGAGCCAGATTTAATTATTGGTTTAAATGGTATTGAAAATGCAAATAAATTAGGAGAAATCGCACCAACTGTGTTGTTCACTTATGGTAAAGTGGATTATTTACAGCAATTCATCGAAATCGGTAAAGTTGTGAACAAAGAAAAAGAAGCAACTGATTGGGTAAAAGATTTTAAAGAACGTGCTGCAGCGACAGGTACAAAAATTAAAGAAAAAATCGGCGAAGATGCAACGGTTACTGTCGCAGAAATGTTTAATAAACAAATGTATGTGTATGGAGATAACTGGGGTCGAGGAACAGAAATTTTATATCAAGAAATGGGCTTGAAAATGCCTGAAAAAGTAAAACAAGATGCTTTAAAACCAGGTTATTTTGCAATTTCTACAGAAGTATTAAATGAATATGCAGGTGACTATGTGATCTTTAGTACGTTTAAAGGTGAGGATAGCGCCATTAAAAATGCTCCATGGTTTAAAGATTTAGAAGCGGTGAAGAATGGTCATTTATTTGAAGTGAGTGGCAATGAATTTTACTTTAATGATCCAAAAACTTTAGATTATCAACTAGATTTCTTTGAAAAGAAATTTTTACAATAATTTCAGTAGAGAGTAGCGAAGGCAAATGATAAAGTTTCGAAATTTCCCGTTTTGGCTTCAAGTATTGCTTGCACTGATCTTATTAGCAGTTACAGTTACGATCTCGCTTTGTATAGGCGCGGCTAATACGAGTATTCAAGATGTTTATCAAGCGATTGTCGGACAAGACGGTGGCAAGCACTACTCTGTATTACGTGAAATTCGATTTCCTCGTATTATTGCTGCTATTTTTGTAGGTAGTGCACTTGCAGTTGCTGGGGCTATTATGCAAGGGGTTACTAGAAATCCATTAGCAGATCCAGGTCTCCTTGGTCTAACAGCAGGTGCAAATGCGGCACTGGCATTGACGATGGCGTTTATTCCAAATACCTCGTACTATATGTTTATTTTTGCATGTTTCATAGGTGCGGGTGTAGGGATGATTGTTGTCTATGGTATTGGCGCTTCAACGAAGAATGGCTTTTCTCCATTAAAGTTAGTCTTAGCTGGGGCAGCCGTATCTGCTCTATTACAAGCAATAGCAGATGGAACGGGAATATTATTTAAAATTTCAAAAGATGTTTCGATGTGGACGAGTGGTGGTTTAATTGGCACTACATGGAAAGTTTTAATAATTGTTCCTGTTATTGTAATAGGATTAGCGGTAGCTTTTGGGTTTAGTCGTCAATTAACCATTTTAAGTTTAAATGAAGAAGTAGCTGTCGGATTAGGACAAAAAACAACAGCCATTAAAGGAATTATGATGTTTGTCGTTGTAATTCTTGCAGGCTCCGCTGTTGCGCTAGTAGGCAATTTAGCATTTGTTGGGTTAATGGTACCACATATTGTCCGAGCAATTGTTGGAACAGACTATCGATTTGTCTTACCAATGAGTGCTATTATCGGTGGATGTTTAATGGTGACTGCAGATTTTGCAGGTAGAATGATTAATGCCCCATATGAAACACCGGTAATTGCAATTATTTCAATTATCGGCCTTCCGTTCTTCTTACTTCTTGTTCGGAAGGGAGGTCGTCAAATTGTTTAAAATTGGAAGAAAAAAACAACGTAGATGGCTCATGGTTTGGACGCTATTAACAATAGCTATTTTTGTAATGGGTATTTCAATGGGAGCAGCTTCAGTTTCGATTGATCGCATAATACCGATTTTACTTGGAGACGGCAGCTTCAAAGAATCATTCGTACTGTTTTCTGTTCGCTTACCAAGATTATTTGTACTAGCAGCAGCAGGAATGGCATTAGCATTAGCAGGTGCTGTTTTGCAAGGGGTAACACGTAATGATTTAGCGGACCCTGGTATTATTGGAATTAATGCTGGAGCAGGTGTAGGGATTACGCTGTTTTATATCCTTGTTGATGGTGATTTACCTCATTTCGCGTATGTGTTACCACTTGTCGGATTTGCCAGCGCTTTATTAACGGCACTCCTCATTTACTTTTTCTCATATAAGCGCAATGTGGGTGTGCAGCCGGTCCAACTCATTTTAGTCGGGGTAGGTGTTGCATCTGCCTTAGCAGGTGTAATGATGATATTAGTTTCTTCTGCTGAGCGTAGTGATGTGCAATTTATCGCACAATGGCTTGCGGGTAATGTTTGGGGAACAGACTGGCCATTTTTCTGGGCTTTATTGCCTTGGATAGTGCTAGGCATTCCATTTATTTTGTATAAAGCAAATGTGTTAAATGTGCTTGCAATGACCGAACCAACAGCGGTTGGCTTAGGCCTAAACATCGAACGAGAGCGTTTGCAATTATTAGTAGTCTCTGTCGCGTTAGCTGCGGCAGCTGTCTCGATCACAGGGGGCATTGCCTTTATCGGTCTGATGGCTCCCCATATTGCAAAGCAGCTCGTTGGACCGCGCTATCAATTCTTTTTACCACTCACATTATTAATCGGTGCCAGCTTACTTATGGTTGCAGATACAATTGGCCGCGTAGTTATTTCGAGTGCGACCGTGCCAGCAGGTATTGTTGTAGCCTGTATCGGCGCCCCATATTTTTTATATTTACTACGAAAAAACGACTGAATGGCTTTGGCTGTTCGGTTGTTTTTTTGTTGATCGGTTTTTGGGAATATTTGTTGAATAAGAAACATTAATGTAAATGGGGAGTGATGGTACATGAGGAAAATAGTAATTGTCTTATTATGTTCGATAATTTCATTGTCAGCATGTAATTCAACATTAGCAATTACTGAAGTAAAATCTGTATCAAAGGAACTTCAAGAAATATTAAACATCCTTGGAATGGAAGATTATGTACAAATGATTAATGATGGTGAAAAACGCTCTTATATTGTGATAAATACAAAGGGAACTGTTATGGTCAGCGTGAAGAGTAAGGACGATACGATTGTAATAAACATTGATGAAGTAGAAAATCAAAACGACGAAGGTATTACGCAGCATATTTTTAAACTTACGAAAGATGCTAATTATGAATACATTGATTTATATAAAAATGGTGAACAGATTCCGTTTGATACATTGGGGGCCTTTTAGTTGGAAAAAGCGACGGAAAGCAATCTCAAGGCGACAGATAGAAATTGTAGCGAAGGAAAGCCAAGTCTCATCGACGGATAGAAGTCTTAGAGCGACGGAAGGAACTAGGATACCGACGGAAAGCAATCAAAAAATTACTAGCTAGAGCTGAAACGTTGGAATATTTCCGTTCTTTCTGTCTAAAAAAGTAGGTGAAAAATTTAATTTGTACTACGAGTGTTTCAAGTTTTTTGGAACCTCTTTTTATGAAGTTCTTTTCTAATAAAATAGGTATAGGAGGTGAAAAAATTGATTTTATTAGAACGTCAGGAATCGAAGCAACACAAAATTTTAGAGGCTTTGATACGAAGATTACCTAGTACACATACTGAATACATGAATTATTTTGAGAGGTTGAGGCGTATACACGCAGGCTTTGCTGGAGAGCAAAGAGTAGATGCCGAATGGCTTGAAATCATTTTACCTCAGCCTCATTATTTTCTTCATGATTTACAAATATTTAATCACTTTGGTACTACTCATCAAATAGACACCGTTTTACTATGTCCTCATTTTATTTTGATACTCGAAATTAAAAATGTGACAGGATTTCTAGATTTCGATGAATCTTATTATCAATTTACGCGAACTACAGCAGAAGGCGATGTCGAGGGAATGACGAATCCAATTCATCAAAGTAGACGACATATGGAGTGGATGGTGGGTATGTTACAACAGTCGAGGCTTGAGATTCCCGTTCATTATGCTGTCGTTTTAGCAACGAAAAATGCTATTTTATCGAAGAATTTAAGGGGACAACCTATTTTTCATGTACAAGGTTTACGGTATCACGTGCGAGAATGGCTTCAACAGCATAAAGAGACAGTAGTGGAGGAGGAAAAACTTTTTCAATTTGCTTCAAAATTATTGTCCATGCATAGGCCAATCAAAAGAGAAATAGTATTGCCTGCCAGGGATATAGTAAAAGGAGTGCTATGTGAAAGATGTTTAAATAGACAGCCTTTGAACTATCGTTATCCAAATTGGTATTGTCAACGCTGTGGGGAAGTTAATAACGAGGCTATTTTTAGGACTCTTGAGGATTATCGATTGCTAGTAGGCGAAACGTTAACAAATAAAAGCTTTTGTGAGTTTTTTGCAATAGATTCGCCGAATACAGCTTATAAATTACTACAAAAGTTACCATTGAAAGCTGAGGGAACAAAGCGTAATAGGAAGTATTTAATTATTAAATAAAAAGTAGAAAATCAAGCGGTCTGATTTTTTACTATTTAGAAGAATATAAGCCTTGGGGCGAGGGAAAGCAAGGAGCTAACGACGGAAAGAAGTATCGAAGCGACGGAAGAAACTAAGGTATCGACGGATAGAAACTCGATAGAGACGGATAGAACTAAGGTCGACGGAAAGCAAGAACTCAACGACGGAAAGAAGTATTGAAGCGACGGAAGAAACTAAGGTATCGACGGATAGAAACTCGATAGAGACGGATAGAACTAAGGTCGACGGAAAGCAAGAACTCAACGACGGAAAGAAGTATTGAAGCGACGGAAGGAACTAAGGTATCGACGGATAGAAACTCGAAGGAGACGGATAGAACTAACGTCGACGAAAAGTCTTCTCAAAATGACGGATAGAACGACCAGCTCAACGAAAACCCCGCTCAAAACCCCGAATTTCCCCACTAATTCCTACTAGACAAATAAAAACTAAAAGCGTATAGTTAGTTAGGCTAACTAATTAAAAAGGAGTGGTAATGTTGACGATCGAACAAGAATTTTTTAATCAGTACCGCTTAATGTATAGACCGTTTATCAATCTAATAAATGTGCAGTTAGGGAAATATCAGTTGTATAGCTCTCAATGGGCTCTTCTTCGGTTATTGATGG
Source organism: Lysinibacillus sp. G1-3 (assembly GCF_056322905.1). NCBI lineage: Bacteria > Bacillati > Bacillota > Bacilli > Caryophanales > Bacillaceae > Lysinibacillus > Lysinibacillus sp. G1-3. Next base: position 14,842 of record NZ_JBWHYQ010000003.1, on the reverse strand, counting down.
ATAAAGGGCCACATACATTTGTGGACATTGCTAATATTATGTTTATTGAAAAGCCGAGTGTGACGAGGCTTGTGCAAAAGCTTGTGGAGCTTGGCTACGTGGAAACGGTAGCGGGTAGGGATAAGCGCGAAAAGCTTGTACAATTGACGGCTAATGGTGAAGAGATTGTGCAAGAAATTCAAGCGCATTTAAAACCAACTATGGAACAGGCACTCGCGGGGGTATCCGAGCGGGATATTGAAATTGCGACACAAGTGTTAGCGAACATTTGTGCAAACATTAATCGGTAGGAGAGAAAAAAGTGGAAGCAACTAGACATAAACTTTGGACGAAGGACTTTTTAATCGTCTCACTTATTAATTTTACCATTACATTAATATTTTTTTTATTGATGGTAACGATTGCAGGCTATGCGGTTGAGCATTTTGGTGCTTCGACTAGTACGGCAGGGCTTGTATCGAGTATTTTTATTATTGGTACTTTATTTGGTCGTCTTGGGACAGGGCGTATTATTGGGGATTGGGGTAGCAAAAAAACATTATTTTGTGGATTATTATTGTTTATGCTATCCACGATGTCTTATTTTATCGCGATGAATTTGCCGCTTCTAATGGTCAATCGTTTAGTACAGGGTATTGCACTTGGGATGGCTAGTACGGCGACAGGAACAATTATTGCACAAATTTTACCGTCTGATCGACGAGGAGAAGGTATTGGTTATTACAGTTTGAGTGCTATTTTAGCTACAGCTATCGGACCGTTTGTAGGTATCCTTCTAACGCAGCTGTTTGAAGATTATCGGATGATTTTTGCTGTCGATTCCGTATTAGCTATTGTATGCTTCTTGTTGTATTTTATCGTAACCGTTCCAGATGCACCGAAGAATGCCAAAGAGATGGCGGAGAAAACAGGCTTTAAGCTCACTAATTTTATTGAAATGCGTGCTGTGCCAATTGCTTTTGTGGCGCTCGTTATTGGCTTTGCCTATTCAGGAGTTATGTCATTTATGACGTTTTACGCGAAAGAGCTTGATTTAGTAACAGCGGGAAGTTATTTCTTTATTATATATGCAATTGTTATTTTAGCGACACGTCCTTTTACAGGGAAATTACTAGACAATAGAGGTGCGAACATTGTTATCTACCCTTGTTTAGTTATTTTTGCACTCGGAATGTATGCCTTTAGTACCGCGACAAGTAGTGTTGTATTTTTACTAGCCGCAGCTTGCATAGGGATCGGTTATGGCAATTTCAATTCAGTTGCGCAAGCAATAGCTATAAAAGTTACACCAAATGAGCGTTTAGGACTTGCGACCTCGACATATTTTATTTTATATGATTTAGGTTTAGGGGTTGGACCCTATTTCTTAGGATTCTTCATTCCGACTTCGGGGTACAGTGCCATTTTCTTTGCGATGGTATTTGTAATTTTAGTATCAATTATCCTTTATTATTTCTTATATGGAAAATATGAAAATAGAAATCATGCGAAAATTTCGTAGTTTATAATAATTATATTGTGGAAAAAACGTCATTTTTCTAGTTATCTAATTAGATCAACTTTAAAATGTCGTTTTTTTCTATAAATAAAAATACTTCTTGCAATTCTATTTGATAATCATTATCATTCTCGATATAAACTATTTCGGAAGTAGGTACTTAGCATGAAAAAAACATCATTATTGTCAGTATTAGTTGCAGGAGGCATTCTAATGACTGGCTGTGGAAATACAGACGAAGCTAAAAAAGACGATAAGCCAGCAACAGAACAAGCAGAAAAAGCTACAAAAGTTGATTTATCTGCAGAACTAGCAGCCTATCAAACATTTGCATTAGAGCAAATGGATCAATTTTTAGTAGAAACAGAAAAATTTGTCGAAGCATTTAAAGCTGGTAAAATTGAAGAAGCAAGAGCAGCCTATGCACCGGCACGTATGTATTTCGAGCGTTCGGAGCCAATCGCAGAGAGCTTTGGTGACCTGGACCCACGTATTGACGGTCGTTTAGCTGATATTAAAGAAGAAGGTAAGGGCGAAGAAGAATGGTCAGGCTATCATAAGCTAGAACATGCGCTTTGGGTAGAAAACAAAACGGCAGGCTACGAGGCTGTTGCAGATCAATTACTAGCAGACGCAAAAGAATTACACGCATTAGTTCAAACTGTAGAAGTTACACCTGATTTAATGATTACAGGTGCGGTTGATTTATTAAATGAAGTATCAACATCAAAAATCACTGGTGAAGAAGAAATCTATTCTCACACAGACCTTTATGACTTTAAAGCAAACATTGAAGGTGCAGAAAAAATCTTTGAAATCTTACGTTCTAAATTAGAAGCGAAAGATAAAGACTTAGTTGCTACATTAGATGAAAAATTTAAAGCAGTAGATGATTTATTAGCGAAGCATGCGACTGCTGATGGCGGATATGTTTCTTACGAAAAATTAACTGATGAAGATACAAAAGCACTTTCAGCAGCAGTTAATCAACTTGGTGAACCATTAAGTCAAATGGGTATTATTTTAGAGTAATTTTTGGAGTGATAATAAATGACAGCGTCAAATGATGAAAAATGGATGAATAAAAAAATATCAAGACGTGACATGTTAAAGCTAACAGGTATCGGAGCAGCTGGTATAGCGATCGGTGCTTCTGGCTTAGGTGGTGTTATGAAAGTAATGGGCTACGATGTGTTCGAGCCTGTTGCGGATAGCACGACTGCACGTAATAAAGTTGATTTTTATGGAAAACATCAATCTGGCATTATTACACCAGTTCAGACAAATATTTATTTTGCTTCTTTAGATGTTTTATTTACATCAAAGAAAGACCTACAAGAGTTGTTCAAAAAATGGACACCTCTTGTTGTACGTTTAATGAATGGTGAATTAATGGTAGATTTAACAACAAATACTAGAGTTCCTACAGGAGATACAGGTGAAGCAGAAGGTTTAGACGCTTCAAATTTATCAATTACTATTGGTGTTGGCCCATCTTTGTTTGATAAGCTCGGGATCCAACATTTGAAGCCTGCAGAATTAAATGATTTACCACATTTCCCAAAAGATCAGCTACAAAAAGAACTTACAGGTGGAGATCTTTGTATTCAGGCATGTGCGGATGATCCGCAGGTGGCATTCCACGCAGTACGTAACTTAGTTCGTGCAGCATCTGGTAAGGTAGAAATTAAATGGTCTCAAGCAGGCTTTAACTCATTCCCTGCTGGTGGCGGAACACCGAGAAATTTATTTGCATTCAAGGATGGCACTGGAAATCCATCGACTGCCGATGACAAAGATTTAAATAAAGTTGTATGGGTCGATAAAGGATGGCTAAAAGGTGGCTCTTATTTAGTCGCACGTAAAGTTCAAATGCACCTTGAAACATGGGATCGCACATCTTTGAAAGATCAAGAGGCAACATTTGGTCGTTATCGCGATAGTGGTGCACCTTTTGGTAAAAAGAAAGAGTTCGATGATTTCGATGTAGAAGCGAAGGATAGTAAAGGTGAGTATATTATGCCAGATACGTCACACGTACATTTGGCACGTAAATCAGGTGCACGTATGTTACGTCGTTCGTATTCTTATGCCTCGGGTGTTATGACGAATACAGGTGCGCATGATGCGGGACTTATGTTTATTTCTTATCAAAAAGACCCAGCCCAATTTATAACAGTTCAAAATAGCTTAGGACGTTTAGATAAAATGAATGAGTATACTACACATCGAGGCAGCGCAGTGTTCGCTTGCTTCCCTGGTGTACAAAAGGGGAGTTATATAGGTGAAGCACTTTTTAACGCGCTGTAGCTTAGTACTTTGCTTGTTATTGACACTTGCTGTACCCGTGCAGGCAGCGCAATCTTATAGTCACTTATACATTTCTATTAGTGATGCACTAATGAATACGAAGCAGGATAAGGAATCCGAAGCCGACCAAGCCCTTGAACAGTTTGCAACAGACTGGGCATCGGTTACATCAGAGCAAAAGAAAGCAAAAGAAAAAGTTGATAATATTCTTGCACAAGCAGTTGAAGCTACAACTAAGGATGAACGTTTAAAGGCACTATCTGAATTGTCAAATGCCTTACGTGCATTAGAAAAGCTTGAGAATCCTGTTGATGAAGCGGCACAGCGTGCAGAATTTGGGCAAAAGTTCAAGCCAATCATGGGGGACTTTGAGAAAGCTTTAGTAGGTGGTGACATCACAGCAATTGATGAAGCCTATAAAGACTTTAATATTAAATGGAATAAAAACGAAAGACCTGTGCGTGAGCAAAGTATCGCGATGTATGGGCAAATTGAAACACAAATGGCGTTTTTACGCATTTCCATTTCCGCTGAGAAACCTGATGTAGAACTTATGAAATCCCAATTTGCTGACTTAAAGCAAACAATAGAGGATTTTGTGGCTGGTAAGGAAACAGCAGAAGTAGTGGAAGGGGAATATTCATTAGCTACATTAATTGCTTATATTGATGAGGCAAACGATTTTATCGATGCAGGTGATTTTAAAGCAGCTTCTGATAAAATTCGAGAATTTATTACAATCTGGCCAAGTGTGGAAATTGAAATCTCCACTCGTAATGGTAGTCTATATACTAAAATTGAAAGTGAAATGCCGATTATCGCGAGTGATTTATTAAAATCATCAGTTGATAAAGAAGGTATAAAAAGCAAGCTAGCTACTATTCGTACCGAAATCGAGCTGATCCAAGGGAATACAAATTATTCTTTTTGGGATGCTGCTCTTATTTTACTGCGTGAAGGGCTAGAAGCTCTGCTCATTATTTTAGCTTTAGTATCGTTCTTAGACAAATCAGGTCAAAAATCAATGCGTAAATGGATTTATGTTGGCGCATTTGTAGGGATTCTTTTATCTGCAGTTGCTGCGGTATTAATGTCTACGATTTTTAATTCTGCAACGATTGATTCTAATCGAGAGTTAATGGAAGGTTATGTTGGTTTACTTGCAGCAGCAATGATGATTGGAGTAGGTATTTGGCTCCATAGTAAATCGAGTGTGGTAAGCTGGAACCGTTATATTTCCAAACAAATGGGCAATGCCATCTCTACTGGCTCGGTGTTTGCGATGGCATCAATTAGCTTTTTATCTGTTTTCCGTGAAGGTGCAGAAACACTTGTCTTCTATGCAGGAATTGCACCTAAAATGGAGACAACTCAGTTTGTACTAGGGATCGTAGTAGCACTTTTAATATTAGCTATTTTTGCATTTGTATTATTTAGAGCAAGTGGAAAAATTCCAATTCATAAATTTTTCGCTGTAGCTACGGTGTTAATCTACGTATTGGCATTTAAAATTATTGGTGTCAGTCTGCATACATTGCAGTTAAGGGATTCAGTTTCAACAACTATTGTCGATGGCTTGCCAGTTGTCAACATCATTGGTTTCTATCCAACAGTAGAAACAATGATTGGACAAGCGATTTTACTTTTACTTGTTGTAGGTACGATCATTTATAAAAAGAAACAAAAATAAATAGAAGGGCAGATGAATAGACTTTCATCTGCCCTTTATTATGTTGTGTCAATGAAAGAAGGAGCCATCTGCAATAGTGTATGGCTTTTCGGCAAAGAGTGGGGGTGATTACCGTTCCGACTGGGCGCGTCCGATGAGCAGCTATACTTCCACATAATAATGTTGATACAAAAGTAGTAGAAAGGTAGAAAATAGTCTCTTGGCCAGTAACTGGTTAAGAGACTATTTTCTTTTTGCCTAAATCAATTAGCCCGTTTTAGTTTTTTATAATTAAGCATTTTAGGTAAGTGTCTAATTTTATTTATATGTTAAAATTATGTTATAAATTGTTAAAATCCCTGTAGTAGATGTGTTTTCTATTATTACAAATCATTAACATAATATAAATACTATAAAAATAGTGAATTAATAATAATATGATTACATATATATGTAATGGGGAAATATGCTTTGAATAGTTCGACCATTTACGACATGGCGTACGCGATAATTGTCATCTGTACGGTATAGACCTAAACCGAAAGTATCTTTTGCAAAAAAAACTGACATTCTTTAAATTGAAAGGAGAATTAACCTGATGTCAAAGAAGAATTGGAAGAAGCCGTTAAATACCTTTTTAGCAACAACTCTAGTCGCAAGTATTACCGCACCTGTAGCACCCATTACAGTAAATGCAGAAACACTTGCAAAGGATTTAATCATTTCAGAGTATATTGAAGGAACTTCCTTCAATAAAGCGATTGAAATTTATAATGGTACAGGTGCCGCGGTTGATTTAAGTAATTATACGCTAGAGCTTCATACGAACGGAGAAGCTACCGCAAAGAATAAAGTGAGTTTAACAGGTACTCTAGAAAACGGTGCTACGTATGTTTTACATCATAAAGATGCAGATCCAAACATTAAAGCAAAAGGAAATCTAGAAAACATAACGGTTATTAATTTCAATGGAAATGATCCAGTCGTATTAAGAAAATCTGGTGAAATAGTCGATTCCATTGGACAAGTTGGTTCTTCAGCAGATTTTGCTAAAGATGTAACTTTAGTAAGGAAGAGTTCAGTTTTGACGGGTGATACAACTATTAATGATTCTTTTAATGTAGCATCGGAATGGGATTCATTACCGGTAGATAATTTATCCAATTTAGGACAACACGTAATGGATGGCAATTCAGGAGGGCCTGTTGACCCCGAAGTACCGGCAATTCTCTCAATTGGAGATGCTCGAAATAAAAGTGTAGGTGAAACGGTAACGGTCAAAGGTAGAGTTGCAGCGGGCTTGAAAAATACGTTTTCCGTTCAAGATGAGACAGGCGGTATTGCGGTACGACCTACTAGTCTAGCTATGTCTGTCGGGGATGAAGTTACGTTAAAAGGGAAGTTAGCAGACTATCGTGGTTTACTACAATTAGATGGTGCTACAATCGTTGAAAAAGTTGAAAATGCTGGGGTACCTGTTCCAAAGGTAGTAGAAGGGGCTCAAGTAAATGAAGATAGTGAATCGCAGTTAGTAACAGTGAAAAATGTTACGCTTACAGATGTTCAACAAGGTGCAGGATGGGCAAACTTTACTGCAAATGACGGAACGAATTTTCTTGTGCGAGATGAGACGAATTCGCTTGGCTTAACTGTCGGTACAAACTATGAATCTATCACTGGTATTGTTCAACAGTTCGATAAAGACTATCAGGTGATCCCACGATCAGAAGCAGATATCGTAGTGGATAGTAGAGCACTAAAGCCTGCTAGCGCATCTCCTGGAAGTGGGACGTTTGTTGGGAAAACAACAGTGACTTTAACAACATCCACAGCAGATGCAGAAATTTATTACACATTAGATGGTACAGAGCCAACTGAGAAAAGTCATAAATATGAAACACCAATTGAGATTAGCAAAAATACGACTTTAAAAACAATCGTTAAATCTATAGATGGCAAGTTTAGTGAAATAACTACATTTGAATATAGCATTGCAGATAAATTACAAATTCATGATATTCAAGGTGCGGGGCATGCTACAACATTTGATGGTAAAACAGTTGAAGGAATTGAAGGAATCGTAACCTATTCATTCACGTTAAATAATAATTGGTATTATACAATTCAAACGCCAGATGAATTAGCCGATCAGGATCCAAATACTTCTGAAGGTATTTTTCTGTACAGTGGAAAGAAACCATGGCCAATAAAAGTAGGGGATTTAGTATCTGTTAAAGGTAAAGTAAGCGAATATGCATACGATGGCTATGATGACAGGCAGCAAACAGATTTAAAAACAACACAAATTAATGTGCGTGACGATCAAGACGGAAAAGTGGAAGTGATTAAAAGTAGTGTAGCCTTACCAAAAGCAATTGGAATCGATAAGTTAAAAATGTCCTTTAGTAAAATCGACAGTGATAATCTAGGGATTTTTAATCCAACAATCGACGCCATTGATTTTTGGGAAAGTATCGAAGGCATGAGAGTAGAAGTTGGAAACGTGAAAGCGGTAGCACCACAAGAGCATGGAGATTTAGTAACAGTACTTGAGGGTGAACCAACAAACACAATTCACGGTGGAGTATTGCATGAGAAAGAAAATGCAAATCCAAACAGAGTTCAATTCCGACTAGAACCGAATGGAGCTGCACGTGATTTTGAAGTGGCTACAGGTGATAAATTTAAAGGGCCAATTACGGGAATCGTAGGCTATTCGTATCAAAACTTTAAAATCTATGCTTCTCTAGATGAGATGAAGGTAGCTCATGAAAAAGGAAATACATCACCTGAGACGACAAAAATAGTAAAGGCAGAAGATAAGTTAACAATTGCCTCTTATAATTTGGAGAACTTCTCTAATAACAAAACTTCTACTACTGATGATAAAGCGAAAAAATTAGCAAGAGCAATTGGTATTGATATGGGCAGTCCTGATATTGTTGGTGTAACAGAGGTACAAGATAATAACGGGCCATCTGCAGGAGATTCAAAAGCGGATCAAAGTTATCAAAGATTAATTGATGCCATTAAAGGTGTAGGTGGTGTCGAGTATCAGTATGTTAATATCGATCCAATTAACAATCAAGACGGTGGAGCACCAGATGCAAATATTCGAGTTGGCTTCCTTTATAATCCAGAGCGAGTGAAGTTAAAGGATGGTATTCCAGCAGGAGATGCTACAACAGCTGTTGGTTATGAAGATGGGAAATTAACAGTGAACCCTGGGCGTATTGATCCTGCAAACGAAGCGTTTAAAAGTAGCCGTAAACCTTTAGCAGCGCAATTTGAATTCCAAGATGAAGATGTAATTGTGATCGCAAATCACTGGAATTCTAAAAGTGGGGATACCCCATTATTTGGTTCGATTCAGCCTCCACAGTATGGAAGTGAAGTACAACGTAAAAAAATCGCCAATATTGTTTCTAATTTTGTTGGAGACGTTAAATCAAAAAATCCAGATGCAAACATTGTTTCTTTAGGTGATTTTAATGATTATCAATTTGCGGATGCGCTTAAAATCCATGAAGGTCAATTTATGACGAATATGATTAATAAAGTAGAGGCTTCTGATCGATACACATATGTATATCAGGGGAATTCACAAGTATTAGACCATATTTTAGTGTCAAACAATTTGGCAGAGAAAACAGATGTTGATATTCTTCATATTAATGCTGATTTTACAGATATGGCCGGTCGTGCAAGTGACCATGATCCAGTAATGGTTCAAATTGATGTTAATAATGATTCAACTGTTGAACCGATTAAACCTGAAATAGTATATGACTATAAGAACTTCAAAAAGAACAAATTAACAATCAATAAACCTAGTATAGCACTTCATTTAGATGCTCAATCTGTTATTCCAAAAGGTGTGTTCCTTAAAGGTGCCTATGCAGAACTCCATGGGGAGGGCTTTAAGACGACTGATGTTATCCTAAGTCCAGCGAAAGCAGGGATGATTCTTGACCTTAAAGGCACTATCGTGAAATCACTCACAATTGAAGGTGCAAAAGTCAGTGAAATAAGAGGCGCTGAAAATTTAGATTTACAATCGATCATCTATAAAAAGGGTGCAGCTCCTGAGCAAATTAAATTTACAAATTCAAAGGGAAAACCGATTGTGAATCCTTCTGTGCCTGCTGAAAACAATCAACCAATCGTTAAAGAACCTATTACTAACAAAACTGTAGCTATTGGAGAGGAAATTAAAATTGATTTAACTAATCATTTTTCCGATCCTGATGGTGATAAACTTTCATTTACTGCTACAAAAGGCACGATAAATGGAACGATATTAACAGTTAATTTAACAGAGGGTAGTCATATTGTTGGCGTTACAGCTTCTGATGGAAAGAAAAGTGTCACTACAAGTTTCAGCGTGACAGTCATTGCTAATGATTATTATACAGGTGCTTATAACAAGGAAGGTCAAGCATTAAAAAAGGCTCTTCATGATATCATTTCAGTACAAAAGGTACTTTCATATGATGATGTATGGAATGCATTGAAGTATACGGATGAAGATCCTGCTAATCCGAGTAATGTGATTTTATTTTACTCTGGGAAATCTAGTCCAAAAACAAACAGTGGTGGCAATGTAGGGAACTGGAACCGAGAGCATACGTGGGCAAAGTCACATGGTACCTTTGGGACAAGCAATGGGCCAGGAACAGATATCCATCACTTACGCCCAACCGATGTACAAGTTAATAGCTCAAGAGGAAATTTAGACTTTGACAATGGTGGAAGTCCAGTGGCTGGCTGTAATGGTTGCTTAAAAGATTCAGATTCATTTGAACCACCTAATCGCGTAAAAGGTGATGTAGCACGTATCCTATTATATATGGCCACTCGTTATGAAGCTGGCGATAAGGTGGACCTTGAATTAAATGACAAAGTTAATAATGGAACAGCTCCTTATCACGGTAAGCTTTCTGTTCTTTTACAATGGCACAAGCAAGATCCTGTAGATGGATATGAAAAACAAAGAAATGAAAAAATTTACGAAATCCAAGGCAATCGAAATCCATTTATAGATCATCCTGAATGGGTGGAGAAGATATGGTAAGTTAAAAAAGAGTACTCAAAACGCCACTTCAATGTTTAAGTTGAAGTGGCGTTTTATTCTTTTCAAACGCACATTTTTAGTAGGTTCATTACGTTCAGCATGACATATGTTGAAGAATCTATTTTACACTGCAATAGCGTGAAAATGATTATATTTTTTATGCTGTTGAAGTGAAAACCCTAAGCAATTTCCTTCTTTACCTTTTTCACAATAGAATGTGGAGATAGTCTCCCATGTAGTAAATAATAAACAGCAATTCCGATTATGATAAGGAATGAACAATAAAAATATATTGATCCGTAATCAATTTTAGCTGCGGCAATACCAAAGATAAATGACCCAATGCCGAATCCAAAATCATAGATAGAAAGGAATGTAGCCGTAGCCAATGCTCTCTTTTTAGGGGGTGCTACTTGAATAGCAATAGTTTGAAAGCTCGGAAATACAGTTCCCCATCCAACACCAATAAGGGCTGCAGATGTAAGAAATAACAAGGACGTATTCGATACACTCAGTAAAAACGTACCGACTGCGAAACATAAAATAGCGGGATAAATGATCATATTTGCCCCGAATAAATCAAACCATTTTCCGGTAAAAGGTCGTGAAATTAAAAGGACCACTGCGTATACAACAAAAAAATAACTAGCAGCTTCCACTAAGCTTTGCTCTTTAGCATATAAGGATACGAAGGAAATAATTCCTGAATAAATCAGTCCAAAGAAAGCTGAAATCAATGATACAGGAATAGCGGAACGTTCCAAATAATCTCCAATTTTCATGCTTGTTTTTCGTTCAATTTCCTGTTCAGGCATAAAAGTTTTCTTAGGTAATTTAACAAATAATCCTGCAACGAGTGCAAAGAAAGCAAAACATGCATTTAAGATAAACATTAGACTTGTCGCTGTTTGATGCATAACAGTCAAACCTAAAAAGGGACCAATAGCCATAGCAAGATTTAGCGTTAGTCCATAGTACCCCATTCCTTCTCCTTTACGGGATTCAGGGATGAGATCAGCTACAATTGCTCCAGTGGCCGTTGTGGCCATTCCAAATCCAATTCCATGAAAAAAGCGAAGAAATAGTAAGCCGATCAAAGATTGCGGAATAAAATACAAAGTTGAAGCTGCGAAAAGAACAAGGAGGGAACTTATAAAAACGACATATTTTCCTGCTTTTTCGATCCATTTACCTGCAAATGGGCGTGTTAGGATGGAGGCAATCAAAAAAACTGTAGTAATAAGTCCTGCTTCAGTTTTGGCACCATGCAATTCTTGTAACGTATATATTGGTAATGTGACCAATAAATAAAAAAATGTTGTAAACACGAGAAAATTAGTAATGGCAATACTGATAAAATCCCTTGTCCATAATCGAGGTTTATCCAATATTTCCACCTCCTCTAAAATATTAAATTCCTTGTAGTGTCAAACCACCCGCTGAAACAGAGGAACTTAGGCTAAGACCTCCCAAGATGACAGAAGTTCCTTGAATTCTTACTGCTATCAAGTTAATTCCCCGTACAATCAAACAAAATATGTACATAAATATTGTCATCAGTGACCTTTTTCTAAATTCATTATTCATTTATACTGTCATTTCTAAAAGGTACAGTTTACAATAAACACAAATGACAGATGAGGTATTTCAATGATGAATGAGCTAATTTTTAATATCAATCGAGAAAGTAATATTCCTATGTACCAACAAGTTTATCAATACATACGTACTCAGATTTTATCTGGCAAATTAGAGTGGAATACGAAGTTGCCATCGATTAGGCAACTTGCTCTCCAACTAGAGGTCAGTAGAAACACAACTCAGCTAGCTTATGAACAATTGCAATCGGAAGGGTATATTCGAAGTGAGAACAAAAAGGGGTTTTTTGTAGATGCAAATATATCGGATGAGACGCTTAATTATGAACCCATTAAAGAACAGCACCATGAAAAGAATCAAACTGACATCAAAACGATTGACTTTAAAATCGGGACAGTAGATCAAGAGAACTTCCCTTTGAAAACATGGAGAATGCTTACTAACAAAGTAATTAAAGACTCTAGCATGTTTTCATACGGAGATAAACAAGGTGATATTCAACTAAGAAAGGCATTAGTAGATTACTTGTTCCAATCAAGAGGGGTTAATGCTTCTGCTGAACAGATTATTATTGGCAGTAGTACACAACACTTGTTATTACTTTTGACGCTGTTGCTAAAGCAAGACTATCAATATTTGGCAGTAGAAGACCCTGGATATAATGTGGCGAGGGACTTATTTGCGCTTCAGTCATTTATCATTGATCCAATCCCGGTAACAGAACAAGGCATTGTAGTCGATCGCCTTTTACAGTCATCTTCTAGACTTTTATATGTCACTCCTACTCACCACTTTCCATACGGAGTAACTATCCCCGTCAATGAAAGATTAAAGTTAATTCAATGGGCAAAAAGGGTGGAAGGATATATTATTGAGGATGATTACGATAGTGAATTTCGTTACATCCATCAACCTATACCGTCTCTTCAAAGCTTAGATTCTAATGATAGGGTGGTTTATTTAGGAACTTTTTCAAAAGCATTGTTACCTTCTATCCGGGTTAGTTATATGGTTTTGCCAAAGAGACTAGTAAGTGAATATAAAAAGATACTTCCTTTGCTTGAGCAAACATCCTCATCTATTCACCAGAGAACATTGGCGATCTTCATGAATGAAGGCTATTGGTACTCACACTTAAGGAAGATGAAAGCTTTGTATAAACGTAAAATGAATCTATTGAATAGGGAATTACTAAAACACTTTAAAAATGATGTTGAAATAAAAGGGAGTAGCTCAGGAGTTTACGTTATTATTGAAGTTAAAACAAAAATGACTGAAAAAATGCTAATTGAAAGTGCATATGAACACGGGATAGCAGTTCATCCTTGCTCACAAACTTTTTCGAAATATAAACCACAATATCCACATATTTTACTTGGATTGGGTAATTTAAGTGAGGATGAGATCATAAAAGGAGTCTCACAATTAGCAAAAATATGGTTGTAATCATATAAGGGGTAGCACCACATCGATATCAAGTTAAGATTTTAAGGTGTCACTATCAAATATCTGAGGCTTCATTGTATGGAAAGGAGAATAGATTTTGTTAATTGAAAGTGTAATAGACCACATATCGAGCCTTAAAGGGTATTCATCTATAAAAAAAATCGAAAAAGGATACTCACCAGATGAAAAATACATAGTTACTGTCGGCCAAAATCAATACTTTATACGATTATCAGACATACAATATCATGAAAAACGAACCGTCGAATTTTCATTGCTTCAAGCATTAGAAAAACAAGGTGTACAAACGAATAAAGCCATAGAATGTACTTTATTGAATGAGGCTAATCTTTCTGTCATGGTATTAAGCTATATTGAAGGATACCCTGCGGATGAATTCATTTGGAATCTTTCTGATGTGGCGCAATTTAATATAGGTCTTGCTGCTGGGAAAGATTTAAGAAAAATTCATCAGCTACATGCCCATGCCCCACAAACGATACAATGGGAAGAAGCTCAAAAAAAGAAATTCAGTTTTTATTTAAATGAATATAAAAAAGATAGCTATCAACTGCCAAAAGAGCATAAAATATTAAACTTTATTGAAAACAATTTCTATCTTCTTAAAGATCGACCTATAACATTACTCCATGATGATTTTCATCTACGCCATTGTACAAAATAACACGTACAATGGCGTAATTGATTTTAATGGCTATGATTTTGGTGACCCATATCATGATTTTTATAATCTTTCATTGTTTAGCAGAAGACATAGTATACCATTTTGTATTGGACAAATAAATGGCTATATTACAGAATCTCCAAACGATACATTTTGGCGAATATATGCCCTTTATGCAGCGATGAATATCGTCTCTACGATTGTGTGGACGAAAAAATATGATGAACAATCTTTTGATGATGCATTGGAAAGAATCCATCTCATTTTAGAAGATCATGACTATTTTAATTTGGATCAACCATTATGGTATAAGTCCATACCAATTGATAAAGTTACAGGTTTATAAACGGCCATAGTATATTTTTAAATTGAACTATATTTATAAAATTTAGTTCAGTTTTTATTTATGAGCAAAATCTACTCACCTCTTCTTCAACTAACGGAGCAGCATTCCTGTTTGAAGGATGTTCGAGGTCTTGAAAGAAAAGGAGCCCTCTAGTATGATGCATGAGTGTCAACGACCATTGACCCATCATCAAACAAGGAGGACTCCTTTATGCA
>NZ_JBWHYQ010000029.1:0-60823 GCF_056322905.1 Lysinibacillus sp. G1-3 | reverse complement strand
CGACAATAGTCTAGTGATGATGGCAAAGAGGTCACACCCGTTCCCATACCGAACACGGAAGTTAAGCTCTTTAGCGCCGATGGTAGTTGGGGGCTTCCCCCTGTGAGAGTAGGACGTCGCTAGGCACAAAGTAGCCACTGAGAAATCAGTGGTTTTTTTATTTTTAAAAAATCAGTAATAACACCCAATAAATGTTAGAATTTAATTGATTTAAATAAATAAACATAGGGGTGTATTTAAATGGCAACAGGGGTATATAGAGAAAATATTCAAATTGAAAAAGCTAAGCTACAGGAGTTTATTCAAAATAAAGCAGAATGGGCTATACTAATACCTGGTTATTTACATCATGAATTCCCAAGTGAACGAAGTATGATTTGGGTATTTCAAGGGGATTTTGGAATTATCCAAAAAGCTGTAAAGGTTGAACTTAAGTGTAAGGAGTCAAATCCTAATCAGGTTATATTTGATTTGGTAGGCTTATCAGATCCTTTAAATGGTGATGGATACTTTGAAGTTACACAAAACCAAGATGGTACATGTCAGTTAGAAGGTAATTTAACATTAAAGGCAAGTGGTTTCCTTGCAGGAATGATGAATCCAATTTTAGAAAAGTTTGTACCACCATTAGTAGAACAGCTAGTACAAGAGATGGCAATAAAGGCTAGTATCTAGTATTTCCGATACAATTAGCCTCGGCATAATTGTTACTAATAAAAGAAGAGTGTCATGTCATAGAAAAAGATCATTGCTTTTAGAGTTGCAATGATCTTTTTCTGACTTATCACCAAAAATTTGAAATGGCATTTTATTAAAACGTTAATGAGTAGAAATCGAATAACTTGGAATAACTTGACAGAAATCTTTTTTAACCTTTATATTTGAGTAAACACTCAAATATAAAATCGGTGGTGAAAAGGTTTGGTGTCAAAGAAGGATAAAATTTTGGAAGCGTCATTAGAGCTTTTTACTAAAAAGGGCTTTAACGCAACGACTACTAAAGAAATAGCAGTAAAGAGCGGAGTGGCAGAGGGGCTTATATTTTATTATTTTAAAGATAAAAATGAACTTCTAAACTATCTTATTCGTGAGTTTTCATTTATTGGCTCTCTACAAAATGAGATAAAAGAGCTTTCGAAGGTGGAGCCATATACGGCTTTAATTAAATTTGGCCAATTATATGCCAATTTTTTATCATGTAATAAAAGCTTTTTAACTTTTATTTGGTCCCCAGAAATAGTGCAGAACACAAATGTTAGTAAGGATATTGTGGATTTTATAAATACAATGGGTGAACAGGCTCGTTCATTTTTAATAAGAGCTTCTTCATGTACTGTAGAAAAAAAGACAGTAGAAACGGCAGCTTCTATGTTTCTTTCAACAATATTAACGCATGTTTTAGTTGAAGAAAGAAAAGCAGAAAAAAAACCAATTAGAAATGACGATTACATTGAGGAGATAGCGACGTTTATTTTAAAAGGAATGCAAATTTCCCATTAAGTATTTCAGAAGTCGTGGATGGGATGTGTAAAACTTGTGCAATTTGTATAGTCGATTTAAGTGAAGGTCGAACGCACTAGGAAAGCCATGTTATTGAGAGAGGAGCTATTTTTTTGAGAAACATTTGAGTGATTACTCAATATAATTTAAAAAGGAGGAATCATTATGGAGCAATGGATAGGTATTCAAACACTTATTTGGCTATTTCCTATTATGTTTATTCTTCATGATTTTGAAGAAATCATTATGGTTGAAAAGTGGTTGAATAAGAATTCTACGATTTTGTATGAAAGATTACCGAAAAAAATTGCTAATCGAGTTATTAAACAGTTCTCGATGTCGACAGCACAGTTTGCCGTAGCAGTAGTCGTAGTATTTATGTTTGTAAGTAGTTCCACTATTGTAGCAAATCAATATGTGAATCAAGGGCCGTTCGGAGATATCTACTTCTTCACTGTTGTTACGCTAACCTACTTTCTACATGCGTTCACTCACCTTGCACAGTCTATTTTTCTTCGTTCCATTACACCAGGTGTACTCACATCTTTGATAATCGTCATTCCATATAGTTTAATGTTGTATCGTTCGTTATTAATTAATAACGTCATAACATGGAACATTATTTTTGTTTGCTTGCCATTTTGTCTTTTATTGATTCCTATTGCATTACTAGCACATTGGATCGGGAAAAAGGTTATATGAATTTCACCTTATTTATATCCATTCAGTAAATTTTTTTCTAACGTAAGTGTTATAATTAAATAAGAATATAACGGAAATGGGTGTTTTGTTTTGCAAAAGAAAAAGCCGATTGTAGAAGGATTAGAGCGCTTTCAACAACAACAAAATATTTCCTTTCATGTACCAGGACATAAGCACGGAGAACTATCCCATCTTCCTCAGCCCTTTAAAGATGTAATGCGATATGATGTGACTGAATTATCAGGTCTTGATGACTTACATCATCCAGAGGAAATGATATTAGAAGCAGAAAACTTATTGGCAGATACATATGGGGCGATGAAAAGTTTCTTTTTAGTAGGTGGATCTACAGTTGGGAATTTAGCAATGATTTATGCCACATGTAAAAAAGGTGATACGATTATTGTTCAACGTAATGCACATAAGTCTATATTTCACGCGATTGAGCTTGTTGGGGCGAAGCCTGTATTTGTATCTCCGCTATGGGATGAACGAACATTAACGGCAACCCATGTTTCTTATAAAGATTTAAAAGAAGCAGTTGATTATTATCCAGAGGCACGTGCAGTAGTATTAACGTATCCTACTTACTATGGTATGACATCGAAAGAAATACAGCAGCAGATTGCGTATTGTCATGAGAAAGGTATTCCTGTTTTAGTGGATGAAGCACATGGAGCTCATTTTAGTGCATGTACTTTATTTCAGCCATCTGCATTGACATTTGGTGCAGATATAGTAGTACAGTCTGCGCATAAAACATTACCAGCGATGACAATGGCATCCTTTATGCATGTTAATTCTAACTTAGTCGAAGTCGACAAAATAAATCACTATTTACGTATGCTACAATCTAGCAGCCCATCCTACCTTTTATTGGCTTCTTTAGATGATGCACGCTATTATGTACAGACATATATGGAGAGTGACGGTGCATATATAATAGAAAAAAGGAATCAATGGATAGAGGCATTACGGGCTATTGGTTCTTTGGAAGTTATTGAGGTAGACGACCCTATCAAATTATTGTTACGTGTTAAGGGCTATACGGGTTTTCAATTACAGGAAGCATTAGAAGCAAAGCATGTATATGCAGAACTGGCAGATGCAAATCAAGTATTGCTTGTGCTGCCTTTGTTGAAACAGGGGCATAACTATCCATTTGCAGAAATACGTGTCCGTATTAAAGAGGCTATAACATTGTTATTAAGTACACCAAAGGCGGAAATCGTAATTGCTTCACAAACGGCCTATAATTTTGTGGCCATTACGGAACCGGCCTATACATTTGATGAAATGAATAAGGCGGAAACAGAATGGTTACCGTATATGCGAACGATGGGACGGATTTCTGCAAGTATGATTATTCCGTATCCACCCGGTATTCCACTGCTTGTTCCAGGAGAAAAAATAACCGTGGCAAAGTTGAGTCAGTTAGAGGAGTTACTAGCTACTGGTGCAACGTTCCAAGGAAATCACCGTTTAGAAGAAAAGATGATTGAGATCATTAAATAGTTGGAGGCTATAACAGCATGAATTGCAATTTATTTATTACATTTGAAGGTCCAGAAGGTGCTGGAAAAACAACAGTCATTCAAAAAATAGCCGAGCGACTTGCAGAGGAAAAGATTGATGTATTAGCAACGAGAGAACCTGGTGGTATTGAGATTGCTGAGAAAATTAGGAGCGTAATTTTAGACCCCGAACATACAGCCATGGATGAGCGTACAGAAGCGTTATTATACGCGGCGGCGAGAAGTCAGCATTATTTTGAAAAAGTTCGACCTGCGTTGAATGCTGGAAAAATGGTTATTTGCGATCGCTTTATCGATTCCTCATTAGCATACCAAGGATATGCACGTGGTATCGGCGTGGATGAAGTATTATCTATTAATGAGTTTGCAATCGGTAAGAAGTTACCTGATATGACAATCTTATTTGACCTTGCACCTGAGGTTGGCTTAGCACGGATTCATGCTCATGGAGAGCGAGAGGTCAATCGTTTAGATGTTGAAAGCTTAGCTTTTCATAACAAGGTTCGGGAAGGATATTTACAGCTAGTGGAGCGTTATCCAGAGCGTATATATGTCGTCAATGCGGACCAAAATATTGATCGTGTTGTTGAAGATGTATGGTCATTAATATATGAAGCAATACAGTAAATGCATGAAGTTGTCTACCACAATGTGATATAATGGTAACAACTATAATCTTATTTTCATTCAGAAAATGTTTTCTGCGCGACAGTAGCGAATGTTTTGAGATGAATGAAGAAGTAGTTTTGTTTTAGTAGTTGTTCCGAACACCTACTGAAACAGAGGAACTCTAACGTAAGTCACGGAAAAGGTAACTAAAATCTATTCAGATGAATTTTATCGAAGGGGTGAGTGCGAATGAAGTTAGTCGTAGCTGTAGTGCAAGATCAGGATAGCAGCCGCTTATCGAATGCTTTAACGAAAAATCAGTTTCGCGCAACTAAATTAGCGAGCACTGGAGGATTTTTACGCTCTGGAAATACGACGTTTCTTATTGGAACGGAAGACTCTCTCATACCCAAAGTTTTAGATATTATTCGTGATAATTGTCGTGCACGAGAACAAATGGTTGCACCTGTTTCGCCATTAGGCGGGAATACAGATTCCTATATACCTTATCCTGTGGAGGTAGAGGTAGGTGGAGCGACAGTTTTTGTATTACCAATTGAACAGTTCCATCATTTTTAAATCATTGCCAACGTTAAATGAGAAAAAAACACATTATAATTTAGCTTTTGTGTATTTGGTAAAGAAAGCAAGTGGGGGCGAAACAGCTTGAAGATCAATCAAGATATACGTGTCGGGTTAAATACTAATCGTAAAGAACCACTGCATAACAATAATCAAAATAACCGATTTGGAGATATGGTCGTCAAGCAAGGCACCAAATTGCAAACTGAACAGCTTACGCGATTGCTAGGGGATATTTCTACAGCAGGTGATCGTGTTGCAAGATCGCGTAATTTACGAGAGCTTGCTCGTTTTAAAATGCTTGTTAAACGATTCCTACAAGAAACAGTAGAACATGGTATGGATTTAAAACAATCGCATTCATGGAATCGTTTTGGTGAAGGAAGACGCTTGAAAATTATTGAAACTATCGATACGCGTCTTGTGGAGCTTGCTCAAGATATTTTAGATGAAGAAAAGGAAGCAATTGATCTTCTCGATAAAATCGGTGAGATAAAAGGCTTATTAATTAATTTGTATATGTAAAACCCGTGTCTCGTTCTCTTGTAGGCGCGGGCTTTTTTCGAACTGAATGGTATGAACTCAATTCACGATGAAACTAATCTATCTGCTCTAAAACTGTAGATATTTCTGTACTGAAAAAGGCAATAGGAAACAATTATGCTATGAGTGTAATTGATATAGGAAGGAATTTAAATATATGGCCAAGAATGTTGAAGAGCTATTCGCACTGCAACCAGTCGTAATGAAGCAGCTTCAAACGATTTTTGACAAACATAGATTAGCACATGCATACATTTTTGACGGTGAAAAAGGGACAGGCAAAGTAGATATTATGCAGTTTTTTGTCAAATTAATGCTTTGTGAGCAACCAATGCAAAATGTTCCATGTGAAACATGTCGAAATTGCAGACGTGTTGATTCGGGTAATCATCCGAATATTCATCAAATTTATCCAGAGGGTCAATTTATAAAAATTGATCAAATACGTGAATTAATTGCAGAAATGAAGATGATGGGTGTTGAAGAGGGACGGAAGATTTATGTACTTCATCATGCAGACCGTCTCAATATTGCATCTGCAAACATGATTCTTAAATTTTTAGAGGAACCTGATGGTGAGGTAACCGCAATTTTATTAACGGAGCAAATGCAGTCAATTTTACCAACGATTCGCTCTCGCTGTCAGCATATTAAATTTCAAAAAATGCCTCGACATTTATTGTTAAAGCATTTACAAGATAATAATATTTCTTACTCGATGGCTTCTACAGTGAGCGTGATGACGAACGAGCTCGAAACAGCTATGATTTTAGCAAATGATGAGCAGTTTGCACATGCTCGAAAAACAGTGTTAAAATTAGTAGAGGCAATTCGCCAGAACGTACATGAAGCAATGCTTGTTGTACATGAAGAATGGTTGCCACTATTTAAAGAAAAAGGCGAGATGGAGCAGGCATTAGATTTACTACTATTTGCTTACCGTGATATAGTGTCAATAAAAGCTAATCCCGAATCAGCTTGTACTTACCCAGACATGTTACAGACATTTAAAGAAGTGGCGTTACATTCGACTTATGAACGTCTATCTAGTCAAATGGAGTCTATTTTACAGGCACGTTCATCTTTACAGCGTAACATGAATAGGACGTTAATGATGGAGCAGTTAATGCTAAATCTGCAGGAGGGGTATACATTTGTATAATGTAGTTGGAGTCCGCTTTAAAAAAGCGGGTAAAATATATTATTTTGATCCAGCATCATATCTACTAGAGGAAAGTCAATATGTTATTGTAGAGACAGCTCGCGGTGTAGAATATGGTAAAGTAGTTGTCCCTCAAAAGGTTGTTGAGGATAATGATGTTGTTTTACCACTTAAACAAGTTCTACGACCAGCGGATGAACGTGATCGTATTCAAGTAGAGGAAAATGCTGCCGAATCAAAGCGCGCATTTGAACTAGCAAGTACAAAAATCATTGAGCATAATTTAGAAATGAAGCTCGTTGATGTTGAATATACATTTGATCGTAATAAGATCATCTTTTATTTTACGGCTGAAGGACGCGTTGATTTTCGAGATCTTGTAAAAGATCTAGCTTCCGTTTTTAGAACACGTATCGAACTTCGTCAAATTGGTGTACGTGATGAGGCGAAGTTGTTAGGTGGTATTGGTCCATGTGGCCGGATGCTTTGCTGCTCAACATTTTTAGGAGATTTTGAGCCGGTTTCTATTAAAATGGCTAAAGATCAAAACCTATCTTTAAATCCATCTAAAATTTCAGGTCTTTGCGGTCGTTTAATGTGCTGCTTGAAATATGAAAATGATGAATATGAGGAAGCGAAAGAGGGCATGCCAGACATCGGTGAATTGACGATGACACCAGATGGACGAGGTAAAGTTGTAGGTTTAAATGTACTGGAAAGACTCATTCAAGTATATTTACATGAGCAGGAGCGTACAGTCGAGTATACATTAGAAGAACTGCTAGCATGCGAAAAAAATCTTATATAAGATAGAGAACTGAACGAGGTGGCTTGGGTGAAGGACCGTAATTTCTTAGATACCGTTATGGAGTTCGAACAACAGCTCGAAGCAATGCAGGAGCAATTTGGTGCATTGAAACAATTTGTAGCGTTAATGATGGAGGAGCATAAGACACTCGAAACAGAAAATCATCACCTTCGTACACGTCTAGAAGAATTACTTTCTAATGAAAACTCTGAACAGACTATTGATGAGAAGAAAGAGAATCCGTTAGATATAGGCGAGGGTTATGATAACCTAGCACGTTTGTACCATGAAGGCTTCCATGTTTGTCATGTTCATTTCGGAAGTTCACGTAAAGGTGAAGACTGTCTGTTTTGTCTATCATTTTTAAATAAACAAAATGTGTAGTAGAAGGCTGATTCCCACTATGGTGGTGTCAGTCTTTTGTTTTGTATAGTAGGAGGAAGAAACATGGAAGAATGGTTGAAAGATGATGAACGGTTAGATTATTTATTAGCTGAGGATTTACGTATTATTCAAAGCCCCTCTGTATTTTCGTTTTCATTGGACGCAGTGCTACTTTCGAAATTTGTCAATGTCCCACACCATAAAGGAAAAATTGTTGATTTATGCTCAGGTAATGGTGTAATCCCACTTTTTCTAAGTGCTAGAACAAAGGGACATATTACAGGAGTAGAAATTCAACCACGCTTATTTGATATGGCTGATCGAAGTATCCGTTATAATAAGTTGGAAGAGCAAATTCAAATGGTCCTTGGGGATGTAAAGGAAATTCCTAAGGAGCTTGGTATTGAAAAGTATGACGTTGTAACATGTAATCCACCATATTTTTTAGCACATGAAGCTAGTGATAAAAATTTAAGTGAGCATTACGCTATTGCCCGTCATGAACTATATTTAACGTTAGAGGAATCAATACAATCAGCAAGTAAATTATTAAAACAGGGCGGAAAGGCCGCTTTTGTTCATCGTCCTGGTCGGTTGTTAGATATTGTTACGGCAATGCGAGCGAATCGTATAGAGCCTAAACGTATGCAACTTATTTACCCGAAAGAGGGTAAGGAGGCCAACACACTATTAATAGAAGGAATTAAGGACGGTAAACCGGATCTGAAAATATTACCACCCCTGTATGTGTATAATGCGGATAATGAATATACAGCAGAAGTGAGAGAAATTCTTTATGGAAAAGAACAGTAACCATTATTTTTATGTGTTAGAATGTGCCGACCAATCCTTTTACGCTGGTTACACGAATAATGTAGATAGACGTGTCGCTGTACATAATGCTGGTAAGGGAGCAAAATATACGAGAGCACGAGGACCAGTGGAATGTATTTATGTAGAGGAATTCGGTACGAAACAAGAGGCGATGCGTGCAGAATATGCTTTTAAACAGCTAACACGAGTGCAAAAAATGAAATATATAGGGAGGGATGCGTTATGAAATCTCAAAAAAGTACAATGCACGATCACACAGGTTGTTTATATTTAGTTGGAACACCTATTGGTAATCTAGAGGATATGAGTGTGCGTGCGCTACGTATTTTAAAGGAAGCAGATATTATTGCTGCTGAGGATACACGTAATACCAAAAAGCTTTGCAACTACTTTGATATAGCAACACCCCTGATCAGCTATCATGAACATAATATAGAGGTGGGGGGAGAGAAGCTATTAGCATTCTTACGTGAAGGAAAAACAGTTGCATTAGTTAGTGATGCTGGTCTACCGTGTATTTCCGATCCTGGTGCAGATATAGTCGAAAAAGCAATTGAGCAAGACTTTCCAGTTGTGCCGGTGCCAGGTCCCAATGCTGCAATATCAGCATTAATCGCCTCTGGATTAACACCGCAGCCATTTTTCTTTTATGGATTTTTAAATCGAGGAAAAAAGGAACGTCGACAGCAATTAGAGCAACTAAAAAAACGTCAAGAAACCATTTTGTTTTACGAGGCTCCTCACCGTTTAAAGGAAACCTTAAAAGATATGGAATTTATTCTTGGTAATCGTCGAATTGTATTAGCTCGCGAGCTAACTAAGAAATTCGAAGAGTTTTTACGTGGTACGTTGGCTGAAGCAGTGGAATGGTCACAAACAGAGGAGATTCGAGGAGAATTTTGTATTGTCCTTGAAGGAAACGAAAATACTGAGGAAGAAAATGATGAACAAGCCTATTGGATGACAATGTCTATTGTTGAACATGTTGATTATATTATTGATCAATCTGGTGTTACATCAAAAGAAGCTATAAAAGAAGTAGCCAAACTACGTCAAGTAGCTAAGCGAGAAATCTATAATGAATACCATAGTTAATGTAAAAAAAGAGGTCGCCTTAATATAGGCACCTCTTTTTTGTATATCTATTCAAATAGGTGCTTAATCACCAACAGTTCGGGATGACATTTGTTAAGGCCATGCCATGTATTTAAGCTGATTGGAGTGGAGGCTGGGCGATTCCTTGGGGCTCATCGGACGCCCCCAGGAAAGCGCCCAGCCGGAACGGAAATCAACCATACGTTTTGAAGACTAGCATATAAACTATTTAATTGATAATAATTGTAAAAAATAGTACCCTTAACTATGAAAGGTCTGACATGGACATTATAAGGGACTTAAAAGTTGGTTATATTATAGTTATCTTCTTTGAATAATAACGCCTCTGGACGCAATTACGCTAAGGAGAAATTGATAAAAAATAAAACACCCAAATCACTGTGCTTGATTTAGGTGTGTATCAAATTATTTTTTTAAGTTAGATTGGATTTCATTCACTAACATTTCTGCGCCTTCTGGGCTTAAAATTAATTTGCCGCCAACTAGACGGAAGTTATCATCAGAAACTTCACCAGTTACTGCACATGTCATGTTAGGCATATATTTTTTTAAGATGATTTTGTCGTCATCCACATAGATTTCTAAAGCGTCTTTTTCTGCAATACCTAATGTACGGCGTAATTCGATTGGAATTACTACACGACCTAATTCATCGACTTTACGAACGATTCCTGTTGATTTCATAATTATATTTCCTCCTAATGTTAAAAGTTATATTGGTATTTCGTCAAATTTCGACATAATTCCTTGTCTGATAGTTATCATACCAAGTAATGCCATAAACGTCAATTAATTAATACACTAATATTATTGTTTCGAAAAAATTTTTTGAGAAGAAAACAGATATTTTGGTTTTTTTAAAAGGTTTTTATTATATATTTTTATTTATAGTAAAAAAGCTTCTCATTTAAGACATTAAATGGATTAATTATATTATTCGACATTTTTCGCGCATAAGTAACTTTCAACCAATTCTGCCTCGGCATAATTGCGTCCGGAATCGGCTAACATCCTATATTTTGCTCCTTTCTGATTACGTGACACTCGCTGAAAGAAGTTGAAACGAATTTAGTACTTAGTTAGAATAGATAGTATACTGTGAAACAATGGAGGCAGTTCTAGTGAGCGAACAAAATAAAACATTCTATATAACAACCCCTATTTATTACCCAAGTGGGAAATTCCATATTGGTACAGCGTATACAACTGTAGCATCAGATACAATTGCACGTTATAAACGTTTACTCGGATATGATGTACGTTTTTTAACTGGAATGGATGAGCATGGGCAAAAAATTCAAGAAAAAGCTGCTGAAGCGGGCAAGCATCCTCAAGAATACGTAAATGAAATTGCAGATGCTGCGAAAAAGCTTTGGGCATTAATGGACATTTCATATGATGACTTTATTCAAACAACGCAAGAGCGTCATACGAAAACTGTCGAAAAGATTTTCCAAAAGTTTTTAGATAATGGTGATATTTATAAAGGTGAGTATGAAGGTTGGTACTGTACACCATGTGAATCATTTTTTACTGAGACACAATTAGTAGACGGTAACTGTCCAGACTGTGGTCGTTCGGTACACAAAGTTAAAGAGGAATCTTACTTCTTTAATATGAAGAAATACGCTGATCGTCTTTTAGCTTATTATGAAGAAAACCTTGATTTCATTGAACCTGAATCTCGAAAAAATGAAATGATTAATAACTTTATTAAACCAGGGCTAGAAGATTTATCGGTTTCAAGAACATCATTTGATTGGGGCATTAAAGTTCCAGGAGATCCTAAACATGTAATTTATGTATGGGTAGATGCTTTAACTAACTATATAACATCATTAGGCTATCTATCAGAGGATGAAACATTATTCAATAAATATTGGCCGGCAGATGTACATGTAGTTGGTAAAGATATCGTTCGATTCCATACTATTTATTGGCCAATTTTCTTAATGGCACTAGATTTACCACTTCCTAAAAAAGTGTTTGCTCATGGATTTATCATGATGAAAGACGGTAAAATGTCTAAATCAAAAGGCAATGTTATTTATCCTGAAATGTTAATAGAGCGTTATGGTTTAGATGCAACACGATATTTCCTATTACGTGAGTTACCATTCGGCTCTGATGGTGTATTTTCGCCAGAATCTTTTGTTGAACGTACAAACTTCGACTTAGCAAACGATTTAGGTAATTTATTGAATCGTACTATTTCAATGATTAATAAATATTTCGATGGCATTATTCCAACTGAAAATCTTCAATCGACAGAGTTTGACGCAGCTTTAAAAGAACAGGCTGAATCAGTTCGTATTAAATATGAAGAAAGTATGGAAAAAATGCAATTTAGTGTCGTATTAGCCGACTTATGGACGCTAGTTTCAAGAACAAATAAATATATAGATGAAACTCAACCTTGGGTGCTAGCTAAAGAGGAAACTGATAAGCCAAAATTAGGAGCTGTTATGCGAAATTTGGCGGAAAGTTTACACCAAATTGCTGTCATGTTACAACCATTTATGACATCTACTCCTAAGCGAATTATTGAACAATTAGGGTTGGATGACAAATTCTTAGCATGGGAAACAATTGAAACATTCGGCAATACTATTCCAGCAAACATTAAAGTGGTAGAAAAAGGGATTCCGATTTTCCCTCGTCTAGAAAATGAAGTTGAAATTACGTATATTCGTGAGGAAATGCGTGGTTCAGTGAAAACTCCACAAGAAGAAGAATCAAAAGGTGAGCAAAAAGCTACGGATATTCCAGAAATTCCTGAAATTACAATTGATGATTTTATGAAAGTGGATTTACGTGTAGCCACTGTAACAGCGTGTGAAACGATTCCGAAAGCAGACAAATTATTAAAGCTTCAAGTGGATCTTGGATATGAGCAACGACAAGTAGTTTCAGGTATTGCAAAGTTCTATTCTCCAGATGAATTAATTGGTCAAAAAGTGATTGTAGTCGCTAACTTAAAGCCAGTTAAATTACGAGGTGAATTATCGCAAGGAATGATTCTAGCTGGTGAAAAAGATGGAATTTTAAAATTAGCATCGGTGGATTCAAAACTAGAGAATGGCGCAAAAGTAAAGTAAACAATTTTAGGAAAGCCTGCTGAATAAAAAAAGTTCAGCAGGCTTTTAAAATCCATTTGAAAATGAGTGATTTATTATCTTGAAATAATTTATTTGCGGTAAAAATTAGATGTTTTTAGGTAAATAGTAACAAATGAAGGGTCTTTGGTTATGCGTATTGTTATAATACAAAATTGTTTGTAATAAATTTGTAACAGTTATGTAAAATACGAAATAATAATTTTTAATAAAATCTATGTTAGGAGAATGACGATGTTTATTGATACACATGTACACTTAAACGCAGATCAGTATGAAGAGGACTTACAAGAGGTTATAGATAGAGCTCTTGAGGCCAAGGTAGAAACGATGGTTGTTGTTGGTTTCGATCGCAAAACCATTGAAAAAACAATGCAACTAGTTGAGCAATATGATTTTGTTTATGGTGTTATAGGCTGGCACCCGGTTGACGCCATCGATTGTAGACAAGAGGATTTAGATTGGATTGAGGAATTAGCAGCACATCCAAAGATAGTGGGTATTGGTGAAACTGGGTTGGACTACTATTGGGATAAATCACCAAAAGATGTTCAACAAGCACTTTTCCGCAAGCAGATTCATTTAGCACAAAAGTTGAATTTACCAATCATTATTCATAACAGAGATGCAACTAGGGATGTTGTTCAAATTTTACGAGAAGAAAATGCAGCTTCCGTGGGAGGCGTTATGCATTGCTTTAGTGGCAGCGTGGAAACCGCACATGAATGTATTGCTATGAATTTTATGATTAGTCTTGGTGGACCGGTGACATTTAAAAACGCGCGAATGCCGAAAGAAGTGGCAACAGAAATACCAATAGAGCATTTGATGATCGAAACAGATGCACCGTATTTAGCGCCCCATCCATATCGAGGAAAACGTAATGAACCAGCTTTCGTACCGTTAGTTGCAGAAGAAATTGCACGTTTAAAAGGTTTAACGATTGAGGAAATTGCACAGGTAACGACAACCAATGCGAAAAAATTTTTTAAGATTGACAATTAACTAGCTGAGACGCCTCCAATACTAGGTTTGTGGTTGGCTAAAAAGGCGATGTCAATTTTCTTAGAAATACATTCGGGTTGACAGTGCCAAATCTAGTACGTATAATCCAACCTTGTATATTAAGGAGGCGTTTTTTCATGTCAAATAATTCCATGAAAAACTTGTTCTTAGGATCATTGAGGAGTAAGCAAACAGTAATAAGCGTTATTTCACTTATTCTGTTTGTATCTGTAATTTCATTCGTACTTTATCAAGGTACTAAAAAAACCGTAACGCTTGATGCGAACGGTGAAGCAATCGAAGTAACAACACATGCCAAAACTGTAGAACAATTATTACAAGGTCAAAATATAGACGTAGCAGAGCATGACAAAATATCACCCTCTCTGAACACCAAAATTGTTAATGGTTTAGCAATTTCATGGGAACAGGCAAAAGAAGTAACTATT
Source organism: Lysinibacillus sp. G1-3 (assembly GCF_056322905.1). Lineage (NCBI taxonomy): Bacteria > Bacillati > Bacillota > Bacilli > Caryophanales > Bacillaceae > Lysinibacillus > Lysinibacillus sp. G1-3. Next base: position 46,478 of record NZ_JBWHYQ010000029.1, on the reverse strand, counting down.
TCAGTTGATGGAAATCAGTCAAAAGTTTGGACAACTGAAACACAAGTGAAAGACATTTTGAAAGAAGCGAATATTGAAGTATCAGAGCATGATTCTTTAAAACAAGGCATAGATACAGAAATAGGAGCAGACAACAAGATCGATATTCAAAAAGCGTTTCAAGTATCGCTTGTCGATGGAGTAAACAAAAGACAAGTATGGTCCACTTCGACTACGGTCGCTAACTTTTTAAAACAACAAGGAATTCAGCTAAATGAATTCGATCGTGTCGAGAATAACCTGAAGGACGTAATCACTCCACAGAGTAAAATCACAGTAGTTCGCGTAGAAAAGGTTATCGATGTAGTGGAAGACTCTTTAGATTTCGCAATTGAAAAGAAGCAAGATGCATCATTGCAAAAGGGAAAACAAAAAATTGTAACAGCAGGCCAAAAAGGTTTAATGACTAAAACGTATGAAATCGTAAAAGAGAACGGCCAAGTTGTAGCTAAAAATCTACAATCTAAAAATATTGTAAAAGAACCGCAGAAGCAAGTAGTTGCAGTAGGCACTAAAACTGTAGTAGCTACTGTTGCTAGTGCATCGACTGCACCGACAGTTTCACGTGGGTCAACAGAGCCAGCTAGCGGTAGAGAATTTTATGTAACGGCAACTGCCTATACACCGTATTGTAATGGCTGCTCGGGGACATCTGCCACTGGCATTGATTTACGATCAAACTCTGGTTTGAAAGTAATTGCAGTAGACCCTTCTGTTATTAAGCTTGGCTCAAAAGTTTGGGTCGAAGGCTATGGAACAGCTATAGCAGGGGATACTGGTGGTGCAATTAAGGGTAATAAGATCGACATACTTGTACAAACGGAATCTCAAGCAAGTTCTTGGGGAGTTAGGAAAGTTCGTATAAAAGTATTAAATTAAAAAAATTGTAAAATTAATCAAAAATGTTTTTTCACTTACTGGCTTTCCCGTTTTGACTGGCGGGGGAGCTTTTTTTATCTTTTTTCAGTATTTGTACTGGAGGATAAATATAGTCCTATCTACAGAAATTAAGCTGTAACATCAACTGCCCGGTTTACTTGAAAGACAAAGTACAAGCAATAGCATAAGGTAAGTAGCCGTGTATTTCTGTACAATCATACAGTGCAGTTGTAAAATGGTCTGAAGATAAGGTAGAAAAGAGGGGCCTTTTTGCAAATAAAAGAAATCATCGTTGTTGAAGGGAAAGATGATACAACGGCTATTAAGCGAGCTGTGCAAGCAGATACAATAGAAACTAATGGGTCGGCTATTTCAGAGGAAACACTAAAGAGAATTCAGCATGCACAGGATAAAAGAGGTGTTATTGTTTTTACTGACCCAGACTATCCAGGACGTCGAATTCGTGCCATTATCGAGGAGCGTGTAAAAGGTGTAAAACACGCTTTTTTACCAAAAGCTAAAACAATTGCGAAAAACGGTAAAGGATTAGGCATAGAGCATGCAGCAGATGAAGATATACGCGAGGCACTACGGCATGTCTATACCCCTAATGATGTTGAGCCAACCAATGATGACATTACGCTCGAAGATTTAATGACGGCACGTTTAATTGGCCACCCACAGGCGAAAGCTCGTCGTGATCGCCTTGGAGAAATTTTGAATATTGGTACAACAAACGGTAAACAACTTCATAAAAGATTAAAAATGTTTCAAATCACAGAAAAGCAATTTGGTGCGGCAATCGCACAGGTAGATCAGGAGGAAAATGATGCATAAGGATATTGCAACACCAATTAGAACACAAGAAATCTTAAAAAAATATGGGTTTTCATTCAAAAAAAGCTTAGGTCAAAATTTTTTAGTAGATCCGAACATTTTACGAAATATTGTTAGTCACGCAAATTTAACTGAAAATAGTGGTGCAATCGAAGTTGGTCCTGGTATTGGAGCATTAACAGAGCATTTAGCAAGAAATGCAAAAAAGGTTGTATCTTTTGAAATTGATCAGCGGCTATTACCTGTACTAGAAGACACACTTAGTCCATATAATAATGTTGCAATTGTACATTCAGACATTTTAAAGGCGGATGTTGCTAAAGTAATTCAGGAAGAGATGCCGGGTATTGAGGATATTATGGTTGTAGCAAATTTACCTTATTATGTGACGACTCCGATTTTAATGAAATTACTTAATGATCGTTTGCCAATTCGCGGATTTGTTGTCATGATGCAAAAAGAGGTAGCAGACCGTATTACGGCTAAACCTGGAACGAAAGAGTACGGCTCTTTATCAATTGCGATTCAATATTATGTGAAGGCTGATATTGCCATGACAGTGCCGAAAACTGTTTTTATGCCCCAGCCAAATGTTGATTCTGCAGTGATTCGTCTTATTAAACATGATGAACCGCCAGTAAAAGTAATTGATGAGGACTTTTTATTTGTTGTTACTCGTGCGTCGTTTGTACAAAGACGAAAAACAATCTTCAATAATTTACAATCGGGTTTACCAAATGGTAAGGCACACAAAGAAAAAATAATGGATGCTTTACAAACGGTAAATATTGAACCAACACGTCGAGGAGAGACGTTAACTATTCAAGAGTTTGGAAAATTAGCCGATGTACTATATCCTACGTTTGCAAAGTAAAAAATTTTTGTTAACTTTTTTGAGTATATGTAAAAAAACATGATGTTTTTATGAAAAATAAGTTGACAATATTTATAATCTGCTGATAAAATATTATATTTTGTTGACATTTTTGGGCGAATCGCTTATACTAATAAATAGTGAGGTGTAAGCGAAAATGCCAAAAACTTTAGCGGACATTAAAAAGTCGTTGGATTGTCATTTGGGTAAACGTTTGCAGTTAAGAGCAAACGGAGGTCGCAAGAAAACGGTCGAGTGTGCAGGGGTATTGCGTGAGACATATCGCGCTATCTTTGTGGTTGAGCTTGATCAAGAAGACAATACGTGCAAGCGCGTATCGTATAGTTACACAGATATTTTAACTGAAGCAGTAGAGATTACATTTTTAGACGAAGCAAAGACTGCTATCGCAAAATAGTTTCTAGTACTTATTTCTATATTTTGAAACACTCATGTATGTTAAAAACTACATGAGTGTTTTACGTTTACTGGGACATACTAAATTCGTCAGTTGTAAAAGGAGGAGTTTATTATGCCTAGAAAGGGTATCATGTCACCTCGTTTAAAAGAAGAGATCGCTAAAGAGCTTGGATTTTATGATGTTGTGCAACGAGAAGGCTGGGGCGGCATTAAAGCTCGAGACGCCGGTAATATGGTCAAACGTGCCATCGAAATGGCTGAAAGGGCAAGTAATGAGCAAGAAAATAATAAGTAGCCTGAACTAGACTGCTTATTAGAAGTCTCTCATCTCTATAGTGATGAGAGGAGTCGCTTTTCAGCGGGTGACCAGGCATATTTGAAAGTGCTTGAGGTACAACACCGTGTTTGCCTAATGCCTCCGGCAGACGCAATTATGCCGAGGCTTAATTGATCTTCAGCAGGGACGAAAGCTTCCTGTAGACACAACAACACAACTGACGAGAGAGAACCGTTACACCATTTAGGGGTATACGGTTCTTTTTTTCCATTTTCGCTTTCCCATTATGGTAAAATAAAATGAATTAAAAGATGAACAACAGATTTATCTTCATTCAGAAAATCTTTAATATAGCGAAAGTGAACGCCAGCTGCTGATGTTTTGCAGAAGAATCCTACATTTAAGGTAGTGGGAGGTTCAAGTATCGACTGAATGACCTGGCGGTAATTGATAAGTGTAGCTATAAGGAGGAAGAAAGATGCTTTATGTAAAGGCGCCTGCAAAAATAAATTTAACATTAGATGTGCTTTATAAAAGACCAGATAATTATCATGAAGTAGAGATGGTCATGACGACTGTGGATTTAGCGGATCGTATTTGTTTAGAATCTCGAGAAGATGGTGTAATAGAAATAATTTCGACTGATAATTTCGTACCGAACGATCATCGAAATTTTGCTTATCAGGCAGCGCGTCTAGTTAAAGATACATACGGCATTGGACAAGGTGTATCCATTACTATAGAAAAAGAAATACCAATCGCAGCGGGATTAGCGGGTGGCAGTAGCGACGCGGCTGCTACACTGAAGGGTTTAAATGAGCTGTGGAATTTAGGGTTATCTATAGATGAGTTAGCTGAATTAGGTGCGAAAATTGGTTCAGATGTTTCGTTTTGTGTCTATGGTGGCACAGCATTAGCCACGGGGCGTGGAGAAAAAATTCAGGAATTGCCAGCACCACCAAACTGTTGGGTAGTTTTAGCTAAGCCTAAAATAGGTGTCTCTACTGCAGAAGTGTATGGAGGGCTAAAGGTTGAGGGGTTAGAACATCCAAATACGAAGCAAATGATTCGTTCTATTGAAACGGAAGATTATGATCTACTATGTGCATCATTAGGAAATGTTTTGGAAACTGTAACATTTAAACTGCATCCAGAGGTAGTAATGTTAAAGGAACAGATGAAGCGCTTTGGAGCAGATGCAACATTAATGAGTGGAAGCGGTCCGACGGTGTTCGGTTTAGTAGATAGTGAAGCTCGAGTAAGTCGCATTTATAATGGTTTACGTGGTTTTTGCGAAGAAGTATATGCAGTTCGGATTTTAGGCGAGCGAAATACGCTTGCTTAAAACCGCAAATTTGTGTTAATTTTACCTATAAATATTCGTGTTTAGGAGAGGGTCGCATGAAATGGAAGCGTAGTGAACGACTAGTTGATATGACGTACTATTTACTAGAACATCCACATCAGCTGATCCCGCTAACTTATTTTTCTGAATTATATCAATCTGCAAAGTCCTCCATTAGTGAAGATTTGACGATTGTAAAAGAAACTTTCGAAGAAAAAGGAATCGGGTTATTGATGACAGTACCGGGCGCTGCAGGAGGAGTAAAGTATATTCCTAAAATGTCCGAAGCCGAGGTCCGTTTAGTTATTCATGATTTAAAAGCGGAGCTTGAGCATTCAGATCGTTTATTACCAGGCGGTTATTTATTTATGACGGATTTACTTGGCAATCCAGATTTAATTAATCGAGTAGGTAAGGTATTTGCATCCGCATTTGCTGATCAACAAATTGATGTCATAATGACTGTCGCTACAAAGGGTATTTCTATTGCCCATGCGATAGCAAGACATTTAAATGTACCGGTTGTTGTTGTCAGAAGAGATAGTAAGGTAACTGAAGGCTCTACAGTTAGCATCAACTATGTATCTGGTTCTTCCAGAAGAATTCAGACAATGGTATTATCAAAAAGAAGCATGAAGAGTGGACAACGAGTGCTTATTACTGACGATTTTATGAAGGTCGGCGGTACAATGAATGGCATGAAAAATCTATTAGAGGAGTTTGACTGTCAACTAGCTGGTATTGCAGTGCTTGTAGAGGCTGAGCATGCAGACGAAACTTTAGTAGATGATTATTATTCACTAGTGAAGCTTCATGAGGTCAATGAAAAAGACCGTACAATTGCATTAAGTGAAGGTAACTATTTTTCTAAAAGGGGAAATGACAAATGAAAGTAGTAGCAACAACAAATGCACCAGCAGCAATTGGACCATATTCACAAGGAATTATTGTAAATGGTATGTTTTATAGCTCAGGTCAGATTCCACTAACAGCAACAGGTGAATTAGTGGAAGGTGATATCACTGTTCAAACAAATCAAGTATTTGCTAATTTGAAAGCCGTTTTAGAAGCTGCCGGAGCATCTTTAGACAGCGTTGTTAAAACGACCGTTTTTATGAAGGATATGAACGACTTTGTTGCGATGAATGAAGTATATGCTAGCCATTTTGGGGATCATAAACCGGCACGTTCAGCAGTGGAAGTTGCGCGTCTTCCAAAAGATGTAAGTGTAGAAATTGAAGTTATTGCTATCGTTAAATAAGAAATGATTAAGCTCACTGAAAGAGAAATGAATAACTCTTTTAGTGGGCTTTTTTATTCTCCGTTCTAAAATATTTTTGTAGACGAAAGCAAAGAAATAGCAACAAATGCTTTCTGTGCGAAAGTGGAACTTCGTGGAGACTGACAAACAATTGTCAAAAATTACGTAAATTAGTGAAAATTATACTAATAAGTATTCAAATTTTTTTGAAAATTTGATAGACTATAAAAAGGAAAATATTCGGTAATAAAGAATATTATATTTATATTTAGGCATCTAAGAAGAGAGGTGGTGAGAAAATGGAAGTTACTGATGTAAGGTTACGTCGTGTACAGACGGATGGTCGCATGCGTGCGATTGCTTCCATTACACTCGACAATGAGTTCGTAGTGCACGATATTCGTGTGATTGATGGCAATACTGGATTATTCGTTGCTATGCCAAGTAAACGGACGCCAGACGGTGAATTTAGAGATATTGCGCATCCTATTAATTCTACTACTCGTAATAAAATTCAAGAGATTATTTTAAACGAGTACCATAATTCAAGCGAGGAAGACGCGACTGAAAAGGCAGAAGAATTAGAAGGAATTGGCGTATAGTAAAAGGGGATAAGTGTAAATTAAACTACGGCAATTTATACTTATGATAAAAGTGAATAAAAAGAACTCTTCATATTTGGAGAGTTCTTTTTATTTTGAGAATAAGAGAAAACGAGCAGTTTTTAAGACATACATATTAACATTCGAGCATAAGGTGCATTTGATTTGGAAATTCATCTTTTTGTCAAGTCAACATGCCTTGAAAATAGATGGATTTTGCTATATAGTCATAAGAGAAAATGAGCGTATTGGAGGACTTACAGATGAGCAACATTTTTGCTGTCATTTTGGCTGCAGGTCAAGGTACACGTATGAAGTCCAAATTATATAAAGTGCTACATCCAGTATGTGGGAAACCTATGGTGCAACATGTGGTGGATCACATTCAAACGTTAGATGTGAAGCGCATTGTAACGGTTGTAGGACACGGTGCAGAAATGGTGAAACAACAACTTGGCGATAAAAGCGAGTATGTTTTACAAGCTGAACAGTTAGGGACAGCTCATGCTGTACAACAGGCTGAGGCAATTTTAAGTAGCGAAGAAGGGACAACATTAGTTGTTTGTGGTGATACACCACTTATCCGCCCTGAAACGATGCAAGCTTTGTTCGAGCATCATCAAGCAAAGAAAGCCAAGGCAACAATTTTAACAGCTATTGCTGAAAATCCAACAGGCTACGGTCGCATTTTACGTGGCGACAATGGACAAGTGGAGCAAATTGTTGAACAAAAGGACGCTTCGGCTGAGCAACAACTAGTGAAAGAAATTAATACGGGCACATATTGCTTCGATAATAAGGCCTTATTTGAGACATTAAAACTTGTGAAAAACGACAATGCACAGGGTGAATATTATTTACCTGATGTCATTGAAATTTTACAAAAACAAGGCGAAGTCGTTGAAGCATATGTAACGGGAGATTTCGAAGAAACACTTGGTGTTAATGATCGTGTTGCCCTGTCTCAAGCAGAGGCGCTAATGCGTACAAGAATTAATGAAAAGCATATGCGTAATGGTGTCACAATTATTAATCCAGAAGCAACATACATCAGCGCTGAGGCAATGATTGGTCGTGATACTGTCATCCAACCAGGTTCTATGATTGAAGGTACAACTGTTATTGGTGAAGATTGTATAATCGGGCCAAACACACAAATCATTGATAGCCGTATCGGTGACCGAACAACTGTACATTCTTCTGTTGTACGTGAAAGCGCTGTAGCAGAAGACACAGCTATAGGACCGTTTGCAAATATTCGACCACTTTCTGATATAGGTAGCCATGTGAAAATTGGTAACTTTGTAGAAGTGAAGAAAAGTAAACTAGGTAATGACACGAAAGTATCCCACTTAAGCTATATTGGCGATGCTGAAATAGGAAGCAATGTCAATGTTGGCTGTGGTTCCATTACAGTAAACTATGATGGAAAAAACAAGTTCCAAACAATTATTGAAGATGATGTATTTGTAGGATGTAATACTAACTTAGTAGCGCCAGTGAAAGTTGGAAAAGGTTCATTTATTGCAGCAGGATCTACAATTACAAAAGAAGTTCCTGAGGATGCACTTGCAATTGCTCGTGCAAGACAAGAAAACAAACCGAATTATGTAAGCAAATTAAATTCAAAATAATTATCAACTAAACAGGAGGCCATCATGCCGTATCATTATGCAAACTCACAATTAAAAATATTTTCACTTAACTCTAACAATCCACTTGCTCAAGAAATTGCGCAAGAAATGGGTGTTGAATTAGGTAAATCTTCTGTTAAACACTTCAGCGATGGAGAAGTTCAAATTAGCATTGAAGAAAGTATTCGTGGTTGTGATGTGTTTATCGTGCAGTCTACTTCTGCACCTGTAAACGAACATTTAATGGAGCTTTTAATTATGGTAGATGCTGTGAAACGCGCATCTGCTCGTACAGTAAACGTTGTAATGCCTTACTATGGATATGCTCGTCAGGACCGTAAAGCAAAAGCACGCGAGCCAATTACAGCTAAATTAGTAGCAAACTTACTTGAAACAGCTGGTGCAACACGTGTTATCGTTTTAGATTTACACGCACCGCAAATCCAAGGTTTCTTCGATATTTTAATCGACCACTTGATGGCAGTACCTTTACTATCTGATTACTTCAAATCAAAAGGTATTCCAGAAGATGAAATCGTTGTTGTTTCACCAGACCATGGTGGTGTAACACGTGCTCGTAAAATGGCAGAACGTTTAAAAGCACCTATTGCAATTATTGACAAACGCCGTCCAAAACCAAACGTTGCAGAAGTAATGAACATTGTTGGTAATGTTGATGGTAAAGTGGCAATCTTGATTGATGATATTATTGACACTGCTGGTACAATTACAATCGGCGCAGACGCATTACGTGCTGCTGGCGCGAAAGAAGTTTATGCTTGTTGCTCTCACCCAGTACTATCAGGCCCAGCAATCGAGCGTATTGAAAACTCTTCGATTAAAGAATTAGTTGTAACAAATACAATCCAGCTTCCAGACGAGAAAAAATCTCCAAAAATTACAGAGCTTTCAGTAGCTAAATTAATGGCAGATGCAATCTCTCGTGTCTATGAAAACAAATCTGTAAGTACTCTATTTGATTAATATATAAATAAACAAGAGCCGTATGTGGCTTATTAAGGACAAATCTACGTTTGCAAGTAGATTTGTCCTTTTTTCTAGGTTTACTTTGTTTGAATTTTCTTGTAAAAGGGTATATGGTAGTTGTGACTTAATAATATTTACACTACTTTATGAAAAATAGTAAATATTATTATAGCCTTAATAAATGTCATTGAAAGTAGTGACATTTTAATAAGGTGTAAATAATTTTTCTTGGAAGGGGAAGTATAGATATGAGTACAGTATTAAGTGTTAAAAAGCGCGAAGCTGGGCACCGTTCGACATTAACCCAACTTAGAAAAGGGGGAGCCATTCCTGCGGTTATTTACGGCTATAAATTAAATTCTACCCCAATTTCTATTTCAGCGAAGGAATTCAGAAAATCCATTCAAAAGAATGGACAAAACGGTGTGTTTTCGGTGGATTTAGATGGAGAAAAAGTGAATGTTGTTGTATCAGAAATTCAACAATGCTCTATGAAAGATGAAGTAAATCATATTGACTTTTTAGCAATTAATATGTCCGAAGCGATAGAAGCTGAAGTGCCTATTAAACTTGTAGGGGAGTCAGTTGGTGTTAGTGTGGGTGGTATATTAATGCAGCCTAACTTAGATGTGAAGATTAATGTAAAACCAGCAGATATACCAGAAGCTATTGAAGTGGATATTACTGAACTTAAAATTGGTGAAACAATTACAGTAGCAGATATTCGAGATATGATTGATTTTAATATTCTTAGTGAAGATGGTCATACATTGGTATCAATTATGGCTCCAGCAGTCGTTGAAGAATCGACAGTAGATAGTGAACAGGTACAAGAGTAAAAATATTTGTTAAGGAAAGGCTACTGAGGAAGCTAAGCTTCTTCAGTAGCTTTTTTACTTTATTTAGCAAGAATGTTGGCATCTTATTCGACGTTTGCTTCCTTATTAAGTCATAACCATTTCGCGATATGTATGGTTGAATTGAAGATTTTAAATAATATCAAGCCGTTATTGAACTTTTACTTTCAAAAATTGTCGAAACTGCTTTCTGAGTGCATGATATGGTAAAATAATGACTATTAGATTTGAAAGAAGAGGGGTACTTATGAAAATTATCGTTGGTTTAGGAAATCCAGGTAAACCTTATGAGCATACAAGACATAATATTGGCTTCGATGTTATAGATGCATTAGCTGAAAAATGGGGTGCACCTTTAACTAATTCAAAGTTTAATGGTATGTATGCAACAGTACATCGTCCTGAAGGAAAGGTTCTACTTGTTAAACCTTTAACATATATGAATTTATCAGGGGAATGTGTTGGTCCCCTAATGAACTATTTTGATATTGATGTGGAAGATTTGATTGTTATTTATGACGATTTAGATTTAGAGACAGGTAAATTACGCCTGCGTCAAAAAGGTAGTGCAGGTGGACATAATGGTATTAAATCATTAATTCAGCATTTAGGTACACAAGAATTTAATCGCATACGAGTTGGGGTTAATCGCCCACCAGCAGGCATGAAGGTAGCAGATTACGTGTTATCAAAATTTTCAAAAGAAGATCAAGCTGTCGTTGGCGAAGCTATTGAAAAGTGTGTAAATGCTGTAGAAGCATCTCTTTCAAATCCATTTCTTGATGTGATGAATCGCTTTAACGGATAACAATTATGAATATTACAGTTGTTTAGGATGACGATTTAATTTATTTCAGCAGATGTTTTTGGTAGCGAAAGCGAAGCGTCAGCTACAGGCCTAAGCACAAAGCCGACTCCCGACGCATTTATGCCGAGGTATAATTGTTGTTGTTTTTTTTCTGCGACAACAGCTAACTAAATATATAGTATTAATTACAGTGCAAAACTATTCTCTATTTCTAAAATGACCTCTAAGACAAAATTGGAAGTGCATAATCTTTTTTCGAAATGTCTATACTTTAAGTAGTAAGTTGCTTAAAGGAGGATGATTTGGAGATGTCAGTTCGATATCGATGTCGGCATTGTGAAGTAGAAATAGGTACGCTACCATTTGATGCAGATGATACAATTCGAAAACTACATATTTTCGAATTGGGTGAAGCGGATGATTATGTTGAGAAAGATCAACATGGACTAACGACGGTGCACTGCATTTGTGAGCAATGTGAGGATTCGCTGAAACAATATCCAGATTATCACGCACTCAATAAATGGATTCAATAATTGGAAGGACGCTTTGGCGCACATTACGTGCGTCCAAAGCTTTTTCCGTTTAACTTCGCTCAGGCTTAGGCTTAAAGCCAATTCTGGACGAAATTATGTCAAGGTATAATGGATAAAATAAACAATAAAAATACGTATTATAGTACTAGATTACTAGTAATGGTGACGAGAATTATGCGTTGAAAGGAGCTTTTGACATTGGAAGTTTTACGACAGCTTGTGATGCAGGACAAACATATCACATCATTTTTACAAGAGATTCAGAGCGGTCATTCTGCAACACAGCTTATTACAGGATTAACTGGAAGCGCACGCCCGGTAATGGTCGATGCATTATTTGAATATGTAAAAAAACCAATTTATATTATATCTCCTAATCTATTGCAGGCTCAGAAAATGGCCGACGAGCTGGCGGGACTTTTAGGTGAGGAGCATGTTCATTATTATCCTGCCGATGAGTTTATTGCTGCTGATTTATCTGTTGCTTCCCCGGAGCTACGTGCTGAACGTATCGCAACACTTGATCGTCTTGCTAGAGGTGAAAAAGCTGTTTATGTAATACCGGTTGCGGGCTTACGTAAAATGATGCAGCCTAAAGAGCATTGGCTACAGTATTTTTTACAAATAGCAGTAGGTGAGGATATTCAGATTGATGAATGGCTTCAAACATTAGTAGAGATGGGGTACGTGCGTAATTCGATGGTGACGACACCTGGAGAATTTGCGTTACGTGGTGGCATATTAGATATTTATCCTCCGTATTTAGAGTCACCGATTCGTATAGAATTATTTGATACGGAAGTGGACTCGATTCGAACATTTTCTGCGGACGATCAACGTTCCATTGATAAATTACAGAAGATTCGTATCCTCCCTGCGTCAGAAGTTATTTTGACAAAGGAAGAAAGAAAAGCATTGGCAGGTCGTTTAGAAGCTGCATTAGCGACAAGCTTAAAGAAAGTCAAGAAGCAGGAGACGAAGGAGTTACTGTATCAACATATTCAATATGATATTGAATTGTTACAGCAAGGGAATTTACCGGACTATGTAAATAAATATGGTTCGTTATTGTATGAGATAACAGCCTATTTAGGCGATTATTTTGTACACGACGGCATTGTGCTGTTTGATGAGCTCGGGCGCATTCAGGAGGTTATGGATGCATGGGAGCGTGAAGAAGATGAGTGGTTTTTATCTCTAATTGAAGAAGGAAAAATGGTGCATGATGTAAAGCCAGCATTCTCTTTAAAAGAGATTCTAGCAATGTTATCTCAGCAAAAACTATATTTCTCATTATTTTCGCGAACTTTTGCAGGTGTATCCTTTAATAAGACGACGAACTTTTCTTGCAAACCAATGCAACAATTTCATGGCCAAATGTCATTATTACAAAGCGAGGTTGAACGCTGGCTACTCGGTAAATTTACTGTACTAATTGTGGCGAGAGATAAAGACCGTGTTAAACGTGTACAGCAAATGCTTGAAGAATATGATATTCATACGACAATTGGTCATCCGACAGAAGCGGGTATTTATATTGTGGATGGCTCGCTATCTAGTGGCTTTGAATTACCGTTACAGCGCTTAGTGGTAGTTACAGAGGATGAGCTGTTTAAACAGCAGGCGAAGAAAAAAGCACGTCCTCAAAAAATGACGAACGCAGAGCGTATTAAAAGCTATACAGAAATTAAACCTGGCGACTATGTTGTACATGTACATCACGGTATTGGGAAATATATTGGCTTAGAAACACTGGAGGTAAATGGCACACATAAAGATTACCTACACATTCGATATCGCGCAGATGATAAGTTGTATGTTCCAGTAGAGCAAATAGATTTAATCCAAAAATATGTAGCATCTGAAGACCGTGAACCGAAGCTACATAAATTAGGTGGAGCAGAGTGGAAAAAAGCTAAAGCTAAAGTGTCCTCTGCTGTGCAAGATATTGCTGATGATTTAATTAAGCTGTATGCGAAACGTGAAGCAGAAAAGGGTCATGCATTTGCGATTGACAATGACGATCAGCGCAATTTTGAGGCTTCATTCGCTTATGAGGAAACAGAGGATCAGTTACGTTCAATTATCGAAGTGAAACGTGATATGGAACGTGAACGTCCTATGGATCGCCTTGTATGTGGAGATGTGGGATACGGTAAAACTGAGGTAGCAATTCGTGCTGCATTTAAAGCAATTCAAGACGGCAAGCAGGTAGCGTTCCTTGTGCCGACAACGATTTTAGCGCAGCAACATTACGAAACGATTCGTGAGAGATTCCAAGACTTTGCTATTAATGTAGGTCTCCTGTCTCGTTTCCGCACAAAAAAAGAGCAAACGGCGACGTTAAAGGGCTTAAAAGAAGGGCAAGTTGATATTGTTATTGGAACGCATCGAATTTTATCTAAAGACTTAATATTCCAAGACCTCGGATTGCTTATTGTTGATGAGGAGCAACGTTTTGGTGTAACGCATAAGGAAAAAATTAAACAACTTAAGACGAATGTTGATGTATTAACACTAACGGCAACTCCGATTCCAAGAACACTTCATATGTCGATGGTAGGTGTTCGTGATTTATCGGTAATTGAAACGCCACCAGCGAACCGTTTCCCTGTACAAACCTATGTAATGGAGCATAGCGGTGCATTAGTGCGGGAAGCTATTGAGAGAGAAATGGCGCGTGGTGGGCAAGTATTCTACTTATACAATCGTGTAGAGGATATGGCTCGTAAAGTTGATGAAATTCAAACGCTTGTCCCCGAAGCACGTATCGGGCATGCACATGGGAAAATGACGGAGTCAGAATTAGAATCTGTCATATTAGCCTTTTTAGAAGGTGCCTATGATGTGCTTGTAACAACAACGATTATTGAGACAGGTGTAGATATACCGAACGTTAATACATTGATTGTTCACGATGCTGATCGAATGGGCTTAGCGCAGCTTTATCAATTGCGTGGGCGTGTTGGGCGTTCTAATAGGGTAGCATATGCGTACTTTATGTATCAACGTGATAAAGTTCTTACAGATGTAGCTGAGCAACGATTGCAGGCGATTAAAGAATTTACAGAGTTAGGTTCAGGATTTAAAATTGCTATGCGTGACTTATCTATTCGCGGTGCTGGGAATCTGCTAGGAGCGCAGCAACATGGCTTTATTGATTCTGTCGGTTTTGACTTGTATTCACAAATGCTACAAGAGGCGATTGCTGAGCGCCAAACTGGTGTGAAAAAAGAAGAGAAGCCTGATATTGAAATTATATTGAGTATTGATGCGTATATTCCGGATGTATACATTCCTGATGGCTATCAAAAAATTCAAATGTATAAACGTATTAAAGCGATGGATCAAGTGGAGGAGTATGGCGAAATCACGGAGGAATTAGAGGATCGCTTCGGAGATCTTCCGATTGAAACTGAGCGCTTACTGCGAATTGCGCGTATGAAGGTATGGGGCTTAGATGCAGGCGTATTGTCGGTAAAAGAAAAGCAAAAAATTATCACAATATTGTTATCAGAAGAGGGGACAGTACAAGTTGATGGCAGTAAAGTTGTTGAAGAATCCATGAAATTTGAACGAGCTGTCGGTTTTGGTATGGATGGTATGCAACTAAAATTAACGATTGATGAACGAAAATGTGGGAAATATCAACCCTTTGATATTTTAGAAGATATGATGCATATTATTGCTAACGCAAAAAAACAAAAATAATAAAAAGCTGACCTTATCTAACTAGGATAATGGTCAGCTTTTTATTATAGAAAAACAAAACGGTCTAGGAGATCTTAATGAATGTTGACGCTGTTGCTGTGCTTACGTATAGAAAACTGTTGTTGTAGACGCTACGTTGGCACTACGCTTACAGACAGAAAACCTTTGTTGCAGATGCAATGTTAGCGCTGGCTCATACGCGGGAAACCCTTATTAGTTGCGATGTTAACGCTACACTTACGCACTGAAAATATCCGATGCTGTCGCTTCGCTTTCGCGCAATAAGAAATTTCTGTAAACCTACGTTAGCACTACACTTGTGTACAGAAAATATATGTTGCAGACGCAACGTTAGCACTACACGTACGCGCAAAAAATATTTGATATTGCTCCCTCGCTTTCGTACAGATCCATTGCAGAAGTTTCGTTTTACCATTATTAACTTTGGGTGATATGCCAAAAGGTGCATGCAAATTGAAATTTTGACTGGACTGTAGATGGAGCGACTTCTTAAGTATCGTTTTTACAAATAGAACTGTAGATCTAGCTGATAGGAGCGAGGAGGTGAAAAGGATTAGATTGCATGAAAATGCCTTTATAATAAAAATCCTTTTGGCTCATTGACGCAATAATATAGGTTGGATTATTATTATTTCTTGTTAAAAATTTTTTATAAAATATTTATAAAAATTTGTTTTTGTGGTTAATCTAAGATAAGTTGATTGAAGTTAAAAATTCTACATGCTAAATGTATTTGAAGTACAATAATTTAGGTTTTAAGGCCTTTTTGAAAAATATTGTTGGGTGTGAAATCCTTTTTCTTCAGTTTTTGCATAGATTGCTTCATAAAAAACCATACTAGAGTTGAAAAAAATTTTTATTGTAGCGAAAGCGAGGATTATGAATGAAGGCAACAGGAATTGTTCGTCGTATTGATGATTTAGGGCGTGTGGTTATTCCAAAAGAAATTCGTAGGACGCTACGTATTCGCGAGGGTGACCCGTTAGAAATTTATACAGACCGTGAAGGCGAAGTTATTTTAAAGAAATATTCTCCAATTAACGATTTAGGGGAATTTGCAAGGGAATATGTAGAAACATTATATGAAACATTAGGTACTCCAGCGTTTGTAACCGACCGTGATGAAGTAATTGCTGTCGCGGGAATCGGTAAGAAAGAGTATATTAATCGTCGTATTACATCTTTTGCGGAAAGTTTTATGGAAGAGCGTTCAACAAAAATAGAAAAAATGGAAACAACTATCGAGATTGTTCCTGGACAATATGAGCAAGTGAAGTCTTATTGTGCAACACCTATTATGGTGAATGGTGATCCAATCGGTTGTATTATCGTTTTATCTAAGGTACATTTTGTTGGTGAAGTTGAAGTGAAAGTTGCAGAAACAGCTGCTAACTTCTTAGCTAAACAAATGAATAGTTGATGAGAATTGAAAGTTATTGCGCTGACCTTTTTTTAGGCTGAACAATAACTTTTTTTCGTACATAGTTTTATGGTAATCGTATCCGCGCGTCAAACTTTTGAGATATGCTATACTATTGGCATTGTTAAAGAAGGAAAGAGGGCAATTTATGTCGGAACGTTTTGGCATGAAAAGCTACATGAAGGGCGCGGCCTTACTTACAATTGCTGCCCTTATTGTGAAGGTTCTTAGTGCAATTTATCGTGTGCCTTTTCAAAACCTTGTTGGTGATGAAGGATTTTATATTTATCAGCAAGTGTATCCAGTTATATCTATTTTTGTCGTATGGACATCTAGTGGATTTGCAGTAGCTATTTCTAAGATGCTTGCAGATAATGATTGTATTTTAGACCCGCTAGAGCGAAATCAAAAACGAAGCGGTATTATGCGTATTGTTTTTCGTTATTTAACAGTACTATCGTTGTTGTTTTTTGTTGTTTTATTTAGTGGAGCTGAAATAATTGCACGGCTCATGGGCGATACGCAGCTTGCTCCTTTAATACGGACGGGTTCATTTATAGTACTTGTCATGCCGGCTCTTGCTATTTTAAAGGGCGGCTTCCAATCAAGAGGTATTATGGAGCCGGTTGCTTATGCACAAGTCCTTGAACAAGCTGTGAGGGTATCCGTCATTATAGCGGGCACATTTATCATTATGAAGACGACAGAATCACTATATAGTGCTGGACAAATGGCTATAATAGGTACAGTTATTGGTGAAATTGTAGGTTTTATATTACTTGCGTATATCTTTAAAAAACGTTTCGGTTTATTGAACGATAAGAAACAGCGACGACGTATCGAAAGTTTTCCTATTATTAAAGAAGTCACATTGCTAAGTTTAAGTGTAAGCATGAGTGGCCTATTGTTACTTGGCTATCAGCTAGTTGATTCCTTTACAATTTATTCATTATTAGTAGAGGGTGGAATGGATCAGAAGGTAGCTAAGGTAACAAAAGGAGTTTATGATCGTGGGCAGCCGCTAGTGCAGCTCGGAGTTGTCATTGCTTCTTCTCTTTCGCTGGCTATTGTACCGCTTGTCGCACATATGTCCAAAAAACAGGAAGGCCGTAGTGCAATTCCGTTTATACAATTAACGTATAGAGCATCTGTATTATTTGGGTGGGCAGCATCTTTAGGTTTAATACTCGTTATGCCTTATGTTAACGCAATGCTCTTTAAAACAGATGCGCTGTCGGAAGTGCTTATGGTGTATGTGTTACAAATCGTGCCTTTGTCGATTATTTTGACATTTACAGCTATTCTGCAAGGTTATGGTAAATTAAAAAAGCCAGCTTTATTTTTAATTGTAGGTTTTATATTTAAAATAATATTGAATGTGCTGACAATTAATTTATTTGGTGTATTAGGTGCTGCTATTGCTAATAATGTGGGTCTATTATTTACTGCCCTCATGCTTGTTTTTTATTTAAAGAAAATAATTGCAATTCAATTAGCACCAGCTAGTTTTTATAAAAAAGTTGGAATTGCATCACTAAGCATGGCAGCTGTAGTGCTAGTTTGGTTACAGTTTATACCATCGTTGTTAAGCCAATTTTTATCACCTCGATTTGTTGCGGTGGTAGCAGGTTTTACAGCTGTTAGTTTAGGGGCATTTGTAATGGTCACAATAATTGCTAAGTTACGAGTGCTTGGCGAAAAAGAGTGGTACTTACTACCGTTTGGGCGCAAGATGGCAGTTTATCAATTATGGTTAAATCGGAAGAAGTAGGTGGATTTGTTGAATACTTTAACAGTTATTGGTCTAGGTGCGGGTGATTTTAATCAGCTGCAAATGGGTGTCTATAAAAAATTAAAAGCGGCTAGAAAATTATATGTTCGTACAGTGGATCATCCGGTATTAGGAGAATTATCAGCTGAGGGCTTACAATTTGAAAGCTTTGACACGGTCTATGAAAAACATGGCTCGTTTCAGCCTGTGTATGAAGAAATTGCAGAAACGCTTGTGGCTGCTACGGCGATTGAAGATGTAATGTACGCTGTACCAGGACATCCACTTGTTGCGGAGCAGACTGTGCAATTGCTGATTGCTGCTGCGGATGCGGGAAAAGTAAAATTAGTCATTGAAGGTGGACAAAGCTTCTTAGACCCAATATTCGGTGCGTTAAAGATCGATCCGATTGAGGGCTTTCAGCTGCTGGATGGCACTAGCTTTTCTATGCATGACATTAACATGCGTCAGCATATTTTAATTGCCCAAGTGTATGATACATTCAGTGCGTCAGAAGTAAAGCTTACGTTAATGGAGAAATATGATGACGAATACCTTGTTACAGTAGTTACTGCAGCAGGATCGGCACAGGAAAAATTAGTGACGGTACCACTTTATGAGCTCGACCAAAGCGTTGAGGTGAACAATTTAACAACGGTATATGTACCACCTGTGAAATCGCAAGAGGAGGCTTTACGAGATTGGGCAACCTTCCGCCAAATTATTGCTGTTTTACGAGGACCAAATGGTTGTCCGTGGGATCAAAAGCAAACGCATGAATCACTGAAAAAATATTTACTAGAAGAAGCGCACGAATATTTGGCAGCGGTAGATGCAGAGGATGACTTTGCGATGATCGAGGAGCTCGGAGATGTACTGTTACAAGTATTCCTTCATGCACAAATCGGAGAAGATCAAGGTTACTTTACATTGGAAGATGTATTAGCTTCAATAAGTGAAAAAATGATTCGTCGACACCCACACGTATTTGGAGATGTATCGGTAGAAGATGCAGAGGGTGTTGTAGCGAATTGGGAAGTTATAAAAGCAGAAGAAAAGGGTATAAGTGATAAGCCATTATTGGAAGAGGAATATCGGGCGTCCTCTGCTCTACAAACTGCCTATAATTATCAAAAAAGAGCTGCAAAGGTTGGATTTGATTGGCCTGATGTAGATGGAGCATGGGACAAGTTTGCGGAGGAATGGCAGGAATTTCGTAATGAGGTGACGAAAGGTACAAGTGCGTCACGTCTAGATGAATTTGGAGATGTCTTGTTCACGCTTGTGAATTTAGCACGTTTCTACAAGTTAAATCCAGAAGAGGCTATGTTACATGCCAATGAGAAGTTTGCGAGACGCTTTGGTTATGTGGAGGCAAAGGTAAAGGAAAGTGGAAAGCCATTTTCTGATTATACATTAGAACAATTAGATGCTTTTTGGAATGAAGTGAAGCAACTGGAAAAGGAGTAAAAGTATGCGATTAGATAAATTTTTAAAGGTATCACGTTTAATTAAACGTCGTACATTAGCGAAAGAAGTAGCAGATCAAGGCCGTATTACGATCAATGATAAGATCGCAAAGGCTAGTAGTGCTGTTAAAGCTGGAGACGAGCTAGCCATTCGTTTTGGACAAAAAATTGTGACAGCGCGTGTAGAAGAATTACGTGATACTGTGAAAAAAGAAGATGCCGCAAAAATGTTTACGATTTTGAAGGAAGAGCGTCTTGAAAAAATTGAGCCTGAATTTATTGATGACGAAGATTAAATCAAATATACCTCTGATAAAAGTGTAGCAACTTTAATAAAGTTGTCATGCTTTTAAGGTTGTCCGCATAAAGTGAACAGAAGCTAGGACGACTAAAGGAGGAAGAAAATGACGCTACATCAAGAAAGTAACCGTTACACAATTCCATCTGGAGAACATATTTTAACGATTCGTAATCGTAAAAGAATGGACATGACTTCTGTAAAATCAATTGAACGCTTTGATCAGGAAGAGTTTTTCATTAAGACGTCCCAAGGGCATTTGTTAATCCGTGGAGAAGAACTGCATATCGTTCATTTAGATGTTGACAAAGGGTTATTGACGCTTGAAGGAACTGTAAAAACCTTACAGTATGACGAGGAGGAAAGTGGCTTCTCGAAAGGTTTCCTTCATAAATTATTTGGATGATTGTTAGTGAACAATTTGTTCAACTATTAGTCATGGTTTTGAGCGGTATAGCAGTTGGATTCATTATTGATAGTGTAAGGCTCATTGTTTTTTCAACTCCAAAAAGGTCAAGCCTTCGAAGATGGATGATGGTATTTGAACTACTTACCTGGATTCTACTTGGGGGCATGACATACTATTTATTATTTTGGCTAAAAGATGGCGCTTGGCGGGCTTATGACCCGCTAGCGCAAATAGCCGGAATTTTTTTGTATCAAACATTTTTTCAGACTTTTTTACGTTTCATCGCAAGGGTTTTGGTGAATATAACATGGAGACCTTTGTGGTTCATCATACGATTAATATTTGCTACCATTCGACAAATTTTTAATATATTAATAAATATTGGAGCATTTGTTTTAAGACCTTTTGTCAAAATTTATTCGTATTTGTCCAACACTTTTTTTAAAAAATTTCGATTTATCAAGTATAATAAAAGACAACAATAACTTTCGGAGGTGCGGGCATGACTAAGCGTCGTTCATCAAATGATCGCCAACAAAACTATACTAAGCTTGATAATGACTATGTCCGTAACACGGATAAAGCTATAAATCGTAAAATTGAAGGGCGGAAACGGAAAATGCGCCGCATTGCCTTTTTTGCGATTGTACCAGTCGTTATTATTGCCGTTCTCGGAAATATACTTTTGAATCAAAATGAAACGCTAGCTGCAAAAGAGCAGGAAAAGGTTGAAGCGAAGGAGCATCTTTCTGATTTGAAAGAAGAGCGAGATTCGCTAAACCTTAAAATTAAACAGTTAGAGGATCCTGAGTATATCGCAAAGTTACTACGCAAAGAGTATTTCCTATCCAAAGAAGGTGAAATAAATTTCATTTTACCGGATGAAAAAGATGAAAAAGAAAAAAAGGCTGATATACCAGATAAAAAAGACGCCGTATCAGAAAAGAAAGGTAAAAAAGACGACTGAAAAGCTATGTATTGTTGACACTCTTTTTTTGTTATATATAATGAAGAGAGAAACTTATTGTAGTAAAAAGTTTGATAAATTGATTACATGACTCAAAAGAGTCGCTTAATTTTTAAGGAGGAGCATTTTTTTTATGTCAATTGAAGTAGGCAGCAAGGTACAAGGTAAAGTAACAGGAATCACAAATTTTGGAGCATTCGTTGAGCTGCCAGATGGCAAAACAGGCTTAGTACACATCAGTGAAGTTGCTGACAATTATGTAAAAGATATCAATGAGCATCTAAAAGTTGGAGATGAAGTTGAAGTAAAAGTGATGAATGTTGAAGCGGACGGAAAGATCGGTCTTTCGATCCGTAAAGCAAAGCCTCAAGCAGAGAGACCAGAGAGACCAGAGCGTCCGGAGCGTCCAGCACGTCCACGTCGCGATAATCGTTCTAATGATCGTAACGAGCGCCATCAACCAAAAGAGAATTTTGAACAAAAAATGGCCCGTTTCTTAAAAGATAGTGATGAACGTCTAGCAACACTAAAACGTGCTACAGAGTCAAAACGCGGTGGTCGCGGAGCTAGAAGAGGGTAGTTTGCTGACTGTTTTAATCGTAGAAAAAGTGTATAAATAGAGTTGGGATTAGCTTATATTAAGCTAATCCCCTTTTTTAAATACTTTCTGTATACATTTCGTCTAGCCATAAGTCGTGATTACTTTTTAAATTCTTTCAGCAAGTATTTTCGTAGCGAAAGAAAGAGATTTGTTGGCTAAAGCCTCCGGCGGATGTAAGGGTAAACCATTCTTACAACGTTGATGTCGGTCTCTTTTTCTTTTTAGGAGCGGGTACGGGTGCTTGTTCAGTAGGTGTTTCTGAAGACTTTTCGGTTGGACGAACAACCATTTTAACAAGTAAAAACACACCGTATACACTAACGGCTAGCCCAGTAAGAAGTAAAAGTATTTGTACAGCGAATGGTAAATTAATAAGAATGGATACGAGAATGATCATAGAGCCGCTTCCACAAATTAAAGCAGCTTTCGTTAATGAATTCAAAGGAAATAAACCTCCTAGATAACACGCTCTTTTCATTATTAGTATGCCATATTTTTGAGCGCATCACCATAACGTGGGGCTGATTCTATTCCTACTAGGCGCTTTCCTATGAGTGACAGCAACAACAAAGTTTTTGTCTGTGCGAAAGCGAAGCGACAGCAACGGCAACTGAAATGTGATATTGCTAATATGTTACTTTATAGTTTAAAAGGCTGTTGTACTGTTAACCGACAAAAAAACAGGCGTCTCAGAAATAATTCTGAGACGCCTGTTTGAGATGACCCCTACGGGATTCGAACCCGTGTTACCGCCGTGAAAGGGCGGTGTCTTAACCACTTGACCAAGGGGCCTACTATGGTGGCGGCCGAGGGGATCGAACCCCCGACCTTACGGGTATGAACCGTACGCTCTAGCCAGCTGAGCTAGGCCGCCAATAAGATTATGGAGCGGAAGACGAGGTTCGAACTCGCGACCCCCACCTTGGCAAGGTGGTGTTCTACCACTGAACTACTTCCGCGTTTTAAACAATTTGTTTTAGCAACAAGTTATATAATACAAGCCTTTGTTACTAACGTCAAGTAGTTTTTTTGAAAAAAATAATAAAAATATATGGTTTTTATTCATTAATTAAAGATTTGCTAATAAAAAGGGGGAGTACGATGGCTCATCACCATGAAATGTGGTTGATTTCCGTTCCCCTGTGCACTGCAAGGGCTCATCTGTGACGCTAATCCCCAAAGAGTTACCTAGTCCCTACTTCAATCAACTTTAAAATGAATGCCGCCCACAACTTTTGGTGGTTGGCCCTTTTTATGGGAAATTTATCAAACTTTTTGTTCTTGAGTAGAAAAGTATCATCGACACTGCTGACTATAGTAATTATGACGAATAATGGAACGTCAATCGGTGAAAAAGAAAGGGTGAGAGGGCATTAGCCCGCTTGAGGCATAGATTTTGTAAAGTATCGTATACAACGACAACGAGAAAAAATTACCTAAATTTTCTGTTATTTAAACCAACCTCATAGTAAGCGATGTTTATAATCTTGTACAGCTTCTATTTTATGTAGAAATTGTTGCCATTTCTCGTATTTATGCATATGTATTCGTCGAAATGTTTATATTTTTTTCTGCCACCGTCAGACAATCTTTCCATACATAATTTTTTATAATAACTCCAAAAGTGCAGAAAGGGGATAGTGAAATGACGAGTATCGAATGGTATAACACGGCAAATGTAGACGAACAAAAATTAGGAGTGAAAAAAAGGCAATTGTTAATAGGCTCTTTATTTTTTTTAACATCCTTCTTTTTAGCTCAGTCCGTTGTATTTGAAGCGGCCGTGCCTTTCTCGGTTCCTTTTTGGGCAATTATTCGAACGAAGTATAAGGAATACGCCAAGTGTGTTTTGTTTGGTGGTCTGATAGGATGTTTTTTTCTTGGATTTGGACAAGTCTTTATTTTAGCATTGCAAATCGTTATGTATGAATGTATCATGCGCTTCCGTTATTGGCAGTTACCACAAAGTATAGCGGTCTCTTTGGCGGTACTGCTTGTGCAAATAATATGGCAGGGAGTTATGCATCAAGGTTTACCGCCGGTGCTTGTGCAATTTTATGTAGGTTGTGAAGCGGCTTTGGCTCTTATTATGACGTTGTTTATGCAAGTGTTGTTTGTCAATTCTTATGAATGGTTTACGAGCCATTGGACTTATGAGAAGTTGGGTTCTGGATTAGTTGTATTTGCTGCTATGCTTACAGGGATGCAAGCAGTTGTCATTAGCTATTTTTCACTCCCCATTTTTTTATTACAACTATTAATTTGCTTCGGTGCATTAGTAGGAAGTGTACCATTAGCGACAGTTATCGGAGCAGTGCTCGGAACGCTTATTGGGATTGCAAAGCTTTCGTTTACGGGTATGCTTTCTGTGGCCACGTTAACTGGATTGTGTGCAGGGATGGGGGCCCGCGTTGGAAGATTTGGTGTAGCAATTGGCAGTATTTTGCCGAGTGTGTTTTTTTTATTTTACGATGCAACATTGCCGTTAGATAGCGTTTATTTTACATCGATTGCAATTGGGAGTATTGCTTTTCTATCCATTCCGAAAAAATATTCTGATAAGGTGCGGGACAAGCTGTTTCCGCAGCGTGAGGAGGTCTTACTCGCCCGTCAAAGTTGGTTAACGGAGCATGTTACGTTTAAATTAGAGCATTTTCAGCACTTTGTACAATTTATGAAGGAGCTTGTATTTGAACGCTTTATGACGGCCCCGATAGAAGAAGCGAAGGAAGTGTCGCCGATGAATACATGCCTAAGCTGTTTCCGCTATGATCACTGTTGGGGAGCGCAAAATAACGGAATGGACAAGCTAATGACA
This sequence comes from Lysinibacillus sp. G1-3, assembly GCF_056322905.1. Taxonomy (NCBI): domain Bacteria; kingdom Bacillati; phylum Bacillota; class Bacilli; order Caryophanales; family Bacillaceae; genus Lysinibacillus; species Lysinibacillus sp. G1-3. The sequence continues at coordinate 21,637 of NZ_JBWHYQ010000029.1, read as the reverse complement.
GACTGGTTTCATATGAAAGGCGTTGGAAAGGATTCTGGTATGCATCGTGTCGAAGAACAAATACGTTATAAATGTGTGAAATCAACAAAAATTTTCGAAGAATTGGAAACAGAGCTGTACAGAGAGCGTATTAATGGTCAGTATTTTCATGGTAAGAAAATGATTGCCCTTCAGTTACGTGATATGAGCAATCATCTTAATCAGTTAATAGCGGAGATGAAAGAAGAGACTATTTCATTCGCTAGTGTGGAAAAGGACATTACTCAACGGTTAAAGGATGCGCACATTGAATGTTTTCAACTAGATGTGTTAAGTAATAAGCCGGGAGCACGAAAAATTGTCTGCGCTTTAGCACCAGCACGCGTCGATTGGGAGGAAGACACAACGTTAGCTGAACGGATGATATTGCCGATTTTATATGATATTTTTGAAGAACCATTTGAAATTGAAAAGGTAGTAGCAAGTGATATACCATTTCGCCATATTCAAGTAAGCTTTAGATCAGCTATTAGCTTTGAAGTAGAGTATGATATATATAGCATGTCTAAAGATGCGACGTTATATTCCGGTGATTCCCATGCATTATTTCAATTACATCCAGGACTATTTGCAATTTTATTGTCAGATGGTATGGGGCAGAGTAAAGAAGCACAGCATGAGAGTAGAAAGTTAATACATTTAATGCGAGAATGTTTAAATTACAACATGAACCCAGAGACTGCGATGCACACGTTGCATTATGTCATGTCCTTAAAGCAGCAAAATGATATGTATGCAACGCTTGATTTTGCACTTGTCGATTTACAACACGGTGATTTATGGTCATGGAAGGCTGGGGGAATGTCTACGTATATTTTACGTGGGAAAGAGGTGCTGAAGGTTGAAAGCAATGCAGCTCCTGTAGGGTTTTTATCCATTTCAGCAGTAGAGGCGGAAAAAAGAAAGCTTAAGGCGGGCGATGTTATTTTGATGCACTCTGATGGATTGTTTTCAAGTGTTGATGATTGGGACGAGCAGGAAGAGACATTTTTAGCGTATGCTCAGCAGGTAGCAAGCACTACTAAAACTATACAGGAAAAATTAACGACGATTATGGAATCTTTCCAGTCTTACTATGACATTGAAGACGATTGCACTGTATTGATGCTAGAGGTTACACATGTTGTCCCTACGTGGGCCGTGTTTAGACCAGTTCAGCACTCTATGAGCAATTCATGATAATAGAGAACGAAAAGGGGAGGAGAAGCGTTTGTCACTCGAATTAAAGGTCAAAAAAACTATTGAAAAAGAGCAATTATTACAGCAAGACGACCATCTTCTCATCGCCGTTTCAGGTGGAGTGGATTCAATGGCTTTACTCCATTATTTTGTAAAAACAAAAGATCAATGGGGGATTACGGTAGAAGCCGTACATGTTGATCATATGCTAAGAGGTGAAGCATCGGCTGAGGACAGAGCTTTTGTCCAAAAATATTGTGATGAGTATGGTATATACTTATATGCAAAGGCTATTCCAATACCAGAGATTATGGCTTTAGAAAATGGCAATACACAGCTTATTTGCCGTAGAGAACGTTATCAATATTTTAAAGAGATCATGGAAAAAACGAATGCTAGCAAGCTTGTAACTGCACATCATGCGGACGACCAACTGGAGTCAGTATTAATGGCCCTGACAAAAAATGCAACGATCAATGGTATGCAAGGTATACGTTCACAACGTATTTTTGAAGGAAAAACATTAATTCGTCCGTTTTTAACGGTTACAAAGTCCGAAATAAGGGAATATTTACTTAAGCAGGGGTTAGATCATCGTGAAGACGCTAGCAATTATAAGGACACCTATGTACGAAATCGTTTTAGACATCATGTGGTGCCATTGTTGGAGGCAGAAAATCCTCGAGTAACAGAGCAGGTAACCCATTTTACAAAACAATTGCAAGAAGACGATGCCTATTTAATGAATTTAGCGGAGGATGTATTTTCTAGAATAGTAAAAAGAATTGACGAAAATACATATAGCATGGAAATTAAGGCTCATCAATTGGAACCACTTGCTTTACAAAGGAGGCTCATTTTAATACTATTAAACTATCTTTACAAAGATTCAAATACGATACAAAGTTATGCTTTATTGACTTCTATTACAAAGCTTTTTGATACGACAGCGGGGTATGCTGAAGTTCACTTGCCAGAAAATTTTATAGCAGTTCGCCGTTATGGAAAATTTACGATTCAGAAGAAAGAGACAATAGAAGGTCAAGCCTCTCCTGAGAAAAAGATTATTTCGACTGCTAATGGGTGGACAACACTGACGAATGGTGAACGTTTATGCGTAGTCGAGTTGCCTGATTTATCGTCTATAATGCTGACGGATACTGCACAACTTTTTTATTTTAACGCTAGCAAACTCAAACTTCCACTCTATGTTAGAGCGCGTAAGGAAGGGGATAGAATGCTGTTAAAAGGAATGGATCGGCCAAAACGCTTATCTCGCCTTTTTATAGATGAAAAGATTCCTTTGAATGAGCGGAATAGCTGGCCGTTACTGATTTCTCAATCTGAAGAGGTCGTAGCGGTAATTGGTGTGCGAATGGGAATGTTGTTTTCAACCTCTCCGCAACCAAACGATGATACAGTGCTCATCGTAGACTAAGGTCTTTGTAAAATTTCACCGCACATGGTTGAACATTTTTTATACACACGAGGAGGAATCAAAATGTTACAAAATGACATCGAAAAAGTTATGATTACAGAAGAACAATTGCAAGAAAGAATCGCTGAATTAGGAGCACAATTGACAGAGGAATATAAAGATTCATTCCCGTTAGCTGTTGGTGTTTTAAAAGGGGCTATGCCTTTTATGACAGACTTAATGAAACGTTTCGATTCTTTCATTGAGCTAGATTTTATGGATGTTTCTAGCTATGGTAATGCAACTGTTTCATCTGGGGAAGTAAAGATTCTAAAGGATTTAAATACAAGCGTCGAGGGACGTGACGTAGTAATTATCGAGGATATCATTGATAGCGGCTTAACGTTGAGCTATTTAGTCGACTTATTTAAATACCGCAAAGCAAAATCCATCAAAATCGTTACATTGTTAGATAAACCATCAGGTCGTAAAGTAAACTTAGCTGCTGATTATGTTGGTTTTGAAGTGCCAGACGGCTTTGTTGTAGGGTATGGTTTAGACTACGCAGAAAAATACCGTAATTTACCGTATATCGGCATTTTAAAGCCGGAAGTTTATTCTTTCTAAAATTAAAAAGTTAACAAAAGAACACCAGCTATGAAAGGTAAGAGCCTCCAGCGAAGGTCATAGATTTTTAGTTTTTTTTACTTCCTTCAGCAGTGTTTACGTAGCGAAAGTGAAACGTCAGCTACAAGGTTTTATCTGTGCGACAACAGTAGACAGCACGCGACTGAGTAACCAATACCACGTTGACCTAAAGCTGATTCTGGACGCAATTATGCCGAGGCATAATTGATCGTAAATCTAAAAATCTAGGCACATTGTACTGAATGAAGTATCGGATACAAACGCTGGAACATAGTAAATAAATGCATAAATATGTTTTGATTTCGACAAAAATCGCACGAAACTTTTTTTATGTAGGGCTTTTCGTTGTATGATGAAATCATGATATGTTAAGATTTTACTTATAATTTTTCTGTTGTAATGAGGAGGCTGGAGATGAATCGAATATTTCGATATACCATATTCTATTTACTGATTTTCTTAGTGATTATCGGTATTTTTGGTACTTTCAATGGTGGAACTTCACCAACGAAAGAGTTAACTTATCATGAGTTTATAGAAGCTCTAGATAAGAAAGAAATAACAAGTGCTACAATTCAACCTGATAAATCAGTATACATCGTTGAAGGTACATTGAAGGGATATGAAAAAGGAGAAAGCTTTACTGCAAACCTCCCTACCAATAACCAATCATTAATGGACCGCATCGATGTGGCTGCTAAGGATAAGAATAGTAATATTACATTTTTAACAGCGCCAGAAACAAGTGGATGGATTCAATTCTTTACAGGAATTATTCCTTTCATCATTATCATTTTCTTATTCTTCTTCCTAATGAGTCAATCTCAAGGTGGCGGAAATAAAGTGATGAGCTTTGGTAAAAGTAAAGCCAAACTTTATGACGATCAGAAGAAAAAAGTTCGTTTTACAGATGTAGCGGGTGCTGATGAAGAGAAAGCAGAGCTTGTTGAAGTTGTTGATTTCTTAAAAGATCACCGTAAATTCACTGAGATTGGTGCTCGTATTCCAAAGGGTATCTTACTTGTAGGTCCTCCTGGTACAGGTAAAACATTACTTGCACGAGCAGTAGCAGGTGAAGCAGGCGTACCATTCTTCTCGATTTCAGGTTCTGACTTCGTAGAAATGTTCGTCGGTGTTGGTGCATCACGTGTGCGTGACTTGTTTGAAAATGCAAAGAAAAATGCACCTTGTATCATCTTTATCGATGAGATTGATGCAGTAGGTCGTCAACGTGGCGCAGGTCTAGGTGGTGGCCATGACGAGCGTGAACAAACATTGAACCAATTGTTAGTTGAAATGGATGGTTTCGGGGCAAACGAAGGTATTATTATTATCGCTGCAACAAACCGCCCAGATATTTTAGATAAAGCCTTATTACGTCCTGGTCGATTTGACCGTCAAATTACAGTAGGACACCCTGATGTAAAAGGTCGTGAAGCAATCCTAAAAGTACATGCGCGCAACAAACCTTTATCAGAGTCAGTGGACTTAGCAGCTGTTGCACAACGTACACCAGGTTTCTCGGGTGCCGACTTAGAGAACTTGTTAAATGAAGCTGCACTTGTAGCGGCTCGTAAAAGCAAACGTACAATCAATATGGCAGATATCGATGAGGCATCTGACCGAGTAATCGCAGGTCCAGCAAAAGCTAGCCGTGTATACTCAGCGAAAGAGAAGAAACTTGTAGCGTTCCATGAAGCCGGCCACGTAGTTGTTGGTTTAGAGCTAGATGAAGCAGATACAGTACACAAAGTAACGATCGTCCCTCGTGGCCAAGCTGGAGGTTACGCGATTATGTTACCGAAGGAAGAACGTTTCTTCACAACAAAACAAGAACTATTAGACCGTATTGCTGGACTTCTTGGTGGTCGTGTGGCAGAGGAAATCGTCCTTGGCGAAGTATCTACTGGGGCACATAACGACTTCCAAAAGGTAACAAGTATTGCACGTGCCATGGTCACTGAATATGGTATGAGTGAAAATCTTGGTGCAATGCAGTTTGGTTCAAGTCAGGGTGGGAATGTATTCCTTGGTCGTGACTTTAATTCAGATCAAAACTATTCTGATTCAATCGCTTATGAAATTGATAAGGAAATGCAAAAAATTATCGATTCGCAATATGAGCGTACTAAACGAATCTTAACTGAAAAACGTGGTTTACTTGATTTAATTGCTAACACGTTGATGGAAAAAGAAACATTGAACGCGCAAGAAATCGAGCATTTACGTGATCACGGTGTCTTACCGGAACCAGAGGTAGAACCGGTTGTAGAAAAAGCTCCTAAAGCTGAAGCTCAACCAGTATTAGATGTAGTTGGTGAACCAGTTGTTAAGAAAGAATTGCTTAACAATGAACCAAATCCAACAACAGCTGATTTACCTAAAGAGGACATAGGGCCGAATGATACACCAAAAGGTATCGATGAAAAGCGTGATTAATATGGGAAAGACTGTTTACGATTTTAGTAAGCAGTCTTTTTCTTTGCCTTTTTTCTGTAATAGGTATTACGATAATTTTATATAGGTTCTTTAATATTTTAGAGCCAAAATAGATAGGAGTGTTGACACATGGGAAACGTAACATTGAATAATGGTTTAAAAATGCCGTTAATTGGCTATGGTGTTTTTCGAGTACCTGAAGGAGATGACTTGGCTGTAGCGGTAAAAACAGCTATTGCAAAAGGTTACCGCAGCATTGATACAGCCCAAGTATATCGCAATGAAGAAAGTGTAGGGCGAGGAATTCGTGCAGCGATTGATGAGGGTTTAGTAACACGTGAAGAACTATTCGTAACATCGAAGGTTTGGAACGATGGACTCTCCTATGAAGAAACACTTGCAGCTTATGATAGTAGTTTAGAAAAATTAGGATTAGATTATTTAGATTTATATTTAGTTCACTGGCCGGGAATAGATACAAATTATGTTGATGTGTATAAGGCGCTTGAAAAAGTTTATCAGAATGGACGTGTACGCTCAATTGGTGTTAGTAATTTCCATGTTCATCATTTAGAACATTTATTAAAGGAAACATCAGTTGTTCCTGTTATTAATCAAATTGAATTTCACCCGCACTTAACTCAAGAGGAAGTACGTGCATTTTGTAAGGAGAAAGGAATACAGGCAGAAGCTTGGTCACCACTAATGAATGGTTCTCTATTGGAAGAATCATTGATTCAGCAGCTAGCTTCTAAATATGGCAAAACACCTGCACAAATTGTGTTACGCTATGATGTTCAGCATGGTGTAGTCACTATTCCAAAAACAATGACTCCTGCACGAATGACAGAAAATTTAACGGTCTTTGACTTTGCATTAACGGAGGAAGAAATGGCTCAGTTAGATGCACTAAATGATGGATTACGTTGCGGACCAGACCCAGAAAAATTTAATTTTAAATAATTTGAAAGGAGCTATCTAATATGAGGGTAGCTCCTTTTGGGAGTAAGAATGAATGCTATTTCGTAGGAATAAAAGTGTGGTATCATTTTCTAAAGTGTTTTAACTTCTTTCCGATTCCGGACGGAATTATACCGAGGCATAACTGATTTTGATTTTTTTGTGCATGAATATGCATTGTTTTAGTTGTATCAATTGCATAGTGACAGGTACAATTACGATGAGGGGCAATAAATAGGAGGCATCAACGATGATTTTAGTTTTAGATGCAGGAAATTCGAATATCGTATTAGGTGTCTATGGTGACAACGATCAATTGGCCTTCCATTGGCGTATGGTGACAGACCTACATAAAACAGAAGATGAATACGCAATGCAAGTATTATCTTTCTTTAATCATGCAGGCATTTCATTTGAACAAGTTAAAGGCATTATTATATCCTCTGTTGTACCACCAATCATGTTTTCGTTAGAAGCGATGTGTCAAAAGTATTTTCGAAAAAAACCGCTCGTCGTAGGACCAGGTGTGAAAACAGGATTGAATATTAAATATGAAAACCCTCGTGAAGTTGGCTCGGACCGTATAGTGAACGCTATTGCGGCTCTTGATGATTATAAAGCACCATTGATTATTGTTGATTTTGGTACTGCCACGACGTATTGTTACTTAAACGAAAAGGGCGATTATATGGGCGGTGCTATCGCTCCAGGTATTTCGATTTCAACGGAGGCGCTTTATACACAGGCAGCTAGATTGCCACGTATTGAAATATTGCGCTCTGCACATATTGTTGGAAAGACAACTGTATCTGCTATGCAGGCTGGAATTTTTTACGGCTTTGTTGGGCAAGTTGAGGGAATTGTTAATCGCATGAAAGCACAAAGTAAGGAAGAACCTTTAGTAATTGCTACTGGAGGATTAGCAAATTTAATTGCTGGGGAGACGCAAGCTATTGATGTAGTCGACCCGTTTTTAACATTAAAAGGCTTATATAAGCTATATAAACGCAATCAATAAGAAATGAGGGACATTTCATTTATGAAAGACTATTTAGTACGCGGTTTAGGATTCAACGGGCAGGTTCGTGTTTTTGCGGCTTGTACAACAGCAACAGTAGGAGAAGCGCAACGACGTCATAATACATGGCCTATTGTTTCAGCAGCCCTTGGTCGTTCTATGACTGCTGCGGTGATGATGGGTGCCATGTTAAAAGGCGAGGAAAAAATCACTGTTAAAATTGAGGGGAACGGTCCAATCGGTCCAATGGTAATTGACAGTAACGCGCACGGTGAAGTACGCGGCTTTGTGACAAATCCTCATGTTCATTTTGATTTAAATGAGCACGGTAAGCTTGATGTTCGAGCAGGTGTAGGAACAGAGGGTGCATTAACGGTCGTAAAAGATCTGGGCTTGAGAGATATGTTCTCTGGACAAACGCCAATTGTATCAGGTGAAATTGCTGAGGACTTTACTTATTATTTTGCTACATCAGAGCAGGTGCCTTCATCAGTTGGTTTAGGGGTTTTAGTAAATCCTGATAACACAATTCTTGCAGCTGGTGGTTTTATCCTTCAATTAATGCCGGGCTGTGAAGAAGAGACAATCAATGAAATTGAGCAGCATCTAGCTACTATAGAGCCGGTTTCAAAAATGATTGAAAAAGGTTTTACACCTGAGCAAATTTTAGAGGCTGTATTAGGAGAAGGCCATCTACAAATTTTAGACTCCATGCCTGTAGAATTTAAATGTCAATGTTCAAAAGAGCGATTTGGTGCAGCGATTTTAGGGTTAGGGACACAGGAAATTCGAGAAATGATTGAAGAGGATGGCGCAGCTGAAGCACAATGTCACTTCTGTTTAGAAACATACCGTTTCTCAAAAGAAGAGTTAGAAGGATTTATTGATGAGCTCAACGCGTAATCGAAGACCTTTATCCGCTGGAACACCTAACCAAACGCCCTTACTGCAACGCCGCCTTAAGACAAAACCGGCTTTAACAGTTATTTCAATCTTGCTATTAGGAAATATTATATGGTTTATTACTTGGTTAATCCCTAATAAAGACCAGGAAATTGGTAGCGACGAGCAAGTCGCTGCCGTTGACGGGGAAGTTATTACACGTCAAGAGTGGATGATTGCCATGGAAGAACGCTATGGTAAAGAGACGCTCCAAAATTTAGTAAACGAATCTGTGATGGAAAAGGCAGCTAAAAAATTTAAAATTCAAGTGACTGATAAGGAGATTGATTTAGAGTTAGCTTTAATGCGATCTGCTCAAGATAAATTTGACACTGCCATGCAAAACCTTTCATCAGAGCAACTACGACAAAAAATTCGTTCACAGCTTATTTTGGATAAAGTGTTGACGAAAGATGTGGTTATAAAAAAAGGTAGTATTGAGAAATATTACGAGGAAAATCAGGCGCTATATAATACAAAAACAAACTATCGTACGAATTTTATAGAGGTGGATTCAAAAAAAGCGGCTGAGGAAGCATTAAGTGAAATAAAAAATGCCTCTGATTTTTCGGTACTGGCACGTGAAATATCCCTAGACAGTGCATCGGCTAGCTTAGGTGGAGATGTCGGTTTCCTTACAGAAAACCAAGAAAATATCGATCCGGCTATTTTAAAGGCAGTGGAAGCTTTAAAAGCAGGTGAGATTAGTAAAGCGTTTAAGCTTGCTAATGGTCATTATGGAATTGTACGAGTACAAGAGATATTAGAAGGTCAATCCTTTACATATGATGATGTGAAAGAACATATAGAACGTGAGCTTGCCTTAGAACAGTTGTCACAATCTGTTACACCAGAAGCATTTTGGTCTGAATTTAATGCAACTTGGTATTACGGTGAAGCGAAAAAAGGTAAATAACAGATTGCTCTGAAAATGAGTAGTGATTATTTCTTGGCATAATTCCATGACATACGTCGGTGGCTTTAGGCAGATGCTTTTTGCGCGAAAGCGACAGCAACAAGGTTTTAACTGTGCGAAAGCGAAGCGACAGCAACAAGGTTTTAACTGTGCGAAAGCGAAGCGACAGCAACAACAACAGTACCGATGTTGGTCACTCGGTCGTTGCCACAGGACGTGGCGTTCTTAGGCTGAGTTCCTCTATTTCGGCTCACCATCTAAAGAGGTGGGAGACTTCTGTATCTGTCACCTCGCTTTCGGTACAAAAATATCTGTACCTGACGCTACGCTTTCAGTACAAAAAACATCTGTACCTGACGCTACGCTTTCAGTACAAAAAACATCTGCTGAAAGAAGTTAAAGAATCTGCGAGATATCTGCGGGAAAAGTGAGCCAGGGAGACCCCTGCAGACGTTTAGCGTCACAGAGTAACGCCACCCGAGGATATTGAGCAGATTTTTATTTCTCTTTATTCGCAAATGTCGGTTGGATCGGATGTAATAAATATTCTGAAAATATAAGTTATATTTATTGACAATCGAATGGAAAAATTGATAAAATCAAAAATAAGTAAAACCTATAAAATTAGTAGGGATTAGGAGTGGATTGATAAATGAGTAGATTAGCAAATTCGGTAGCTGAATTAGTTGGTAAAACGCCAATTGTTAAATTAAATCATGCAACAGGTGAAAATGAAGGTACTGTTTATGTAAAATTAGAATACTTTAACCCGGGCAGCTCAGTAAAAGACCGTTTAGCTTTAGCGATGATTGAGGCGGCTGAGAAAGATGGTACATTAAAGCCAGGTGGTACAATTATTGAGCCTACTTCTGGAAATACAGGTATTGGTCTTGCAATGATTGCTGCAGCTAAAGGCTATAAAGCGATTTTAGTAATGCCAGAAACAATGAGCTTAGAGCGTCGTAACTTATTGCGTGCTTATGGTGCAGAACTAGTATTAACACCTGGACCAGCAGGTATGAAAGGTGCAATTTCTAAGGCAGAGGAGTTGTCTGCTGAGCATGGCTACTTCTTACCACAACAATTCACGAATCCAGCTAATGCTGTTGTTCACCGTTTAACAACAGGTCCAGAAATTGTAGAAGCGTTTGAAGGTTTAACATTAGATGCATTTGTTGCTGGTGTTGGTACAGGAGGTACAATTACTGGTGCTGGTGCTGTGCTAAAAGAGAAATACCCAAATATTGAAATTATTGCTGTTGAACCAAAAGATTCACCGGTACTTTCTGGCGGTCAACCGGGGCCTCATAAAATTCAAGGTATCGGAGCTGGTTTCGTACCTGAAGTATTAGATACAGATGTATACTCTACTGTATTCCCAGTTGAAAATGAGATTGCTTTTGATGTAGCCCGTAAAGTAGCGCGTGAAGAAGGCATTTTATGTGGTATTTCATCAGGAGCAGCTATTCATGTTGCGATTGAAGCAGCGAAACGTTTAGGTAAGGGTTCAAATGTTCTTGCGATCGTACCTTCAAATGGGGAACGTTATTTATCAACACCTTTATATCAATTTGAAGACTAATCCAATAATTTGTACGTAAGGGCTCCTTTAACGAGGAGCCTTTTTTTATTATCAATAATGCCTCGGCGTAATTGATAATAAAAAAACTGCCCGTAAATGTTAGAAGTATAACTAACATCTATGGAGCAGTTCAAAAAATATGATTAGAATAGACTTCACTAAACAACTGTATTACTTAAGATTTTTACGAAGCCATTGTTAGTGGCCGTATTTATTAATTGATCAATAGATTCACGTGCTTTATCAGTGAATAAATACCATTTATCCGCAGTGACATCATGAATTAATACTTTAGGGTATCCTTTCAATTCTTCTTCCGGGAAGGGTCCATTTAAAGAATAAAGGTCAAACTGTTGAACACTTTTATTTTCATGACTCATAAAATTATATTGTCCATCCTTATAATAGGAACCTGGAACGTCTAGATTAATTTGCCATGAATAGTCAGCAGGGGCATCGACAACTTTTCCTTTATTTTCATTGAAAACTTTATATAAGGCTTTATTATAGGTGTTCCCTTGGATCTGCTGTACGATCCCACCCATTGTCATATGGTATTCATATTGAGTAGCTTTTACTTTTACATTGTTTATAACCAATGGCTCGGTATTCACTGTTACTGTGGAATTTTGATAATTGACTTGGCAACCAAAGGTCTCTGCAATAAATCGAATAGGAACAAATAGTCTATTGTTCTTTAAATATGGTTTGACATCAAGTAACTCTGTTTTACCGTTTTTTATAACAGTATTGCTATTCGGCTGTAACGTTATCTGCATTTTGTTATTCGTTAGTGTTACTTTTGAGTCTTTCCAATTTACTGTTGCTCCCAAATTTTCGCTGATAACACGCAAAGGTACCATTGTTCGATTATTCTTAGTCTCTGGTGCCGCATCTGTAGTAACGACAACACCATCAATCTTAATAATACTATGTGCTGCATATGCAGGTAGAGAAATCAGCATGAGTATCATCGCGAGGAAAACCCCTGAAAATATCTTTTTCATGATAAAACAGCTCCTTTTTATAAGATAAATATACACAATTTGTAAAATTTTCTGTTTGCTATTAGTGTAGCAAATGCTCTTCGTTTAACCAAATTATAAAGTAGAAATATATATTCAAAAGCCAATTGTTGCTTTCGCTACAAGAAGACATGTGAAAGAAGGTAATTTTTACGTGACACTTGAAAAATATTCGCTTCAAAGCAATATTCAAGTTAAGATGGAATCACATCATATGACTTAAAGGGGAATAGCAACTTGAAGACAATACCTACGAAAACAATATCGATGGATGCAGACTCGTTTTTTTATAGTTATAAGAAGCAAACAGAAGCACAACAAGCACATATTTTTTTAGAAAGTGGACGCGGAGGAAATTTTACGATAGCTGCTTGGAATCCGTTAGCTACAGCACAATCGGTTGAGAATGGTTTACTCATAAAGTGGAGAAATGGTGAGACGGAAAATTTAAACGGTGAGCCTCTTGATTTATTAGAGAAATTAGTGGAGAAATATCACGTTTCTTATAATGCTGAGCTTCCTGTTTTTCAAGGTGGGGCTATTGGGTTTGTAGCATACGATTACGCTCGTAAAATTGAAGTGTTGCCTAATACTGCTATAGATGATTTACATGTACCAGATATCTATTTTTATATGTTTGATTGCTGGGCGGTACACGATGTGAAGACAAATAAAGTAACGCTTATGAAGCTAGCAGACTGTAATGTAAATTTGGAGGAATGGGCTAATGCGTGGCAAGGGGCAGCGCAAGAAGGATTGCTTACTCGTAAATTTGAAAAAGTAAGTGCTGTAGAAATCGTAAATGATGAAAGTGAACTGTTAGTATCATTTGCTGGAACGGATTTTGAGGAAGCGGTGCGTAAGATCCAAACATACATAGCGCAAGGTGATGTATTTCAAGTGAATTTATCAGTACGTCAATCTAAAAAGTTAAACGCAACTGCAATGGATGTATATGAAGCGTTACGTGCATTTAATCCTTCGCCGTACATGGCGTATATAGAAGCACCGGATTTTGCTGTCGTTTCTGGTTCACCTGAGCTTTTGGTGAAGCGTCACGGTAACGAATTGTCTACTCGACCGATTGCTGGTACACGACCAAGAGGGAAATCCGAGGCGGAGGATTTAGCATTAGCGCAGGAATTAATTGATAACGACAAAGAACGTGCTGAACATGTAATGCTTGTTGATTTAGAGCGCAATGATTTAGGAAGAGTATCTACGTATGGGACGGTTGAAGTGGATGAGTTCATGGTGATTGAACGCTATTCACACGTGATGCACATTGTTTCTAATGTACGAGGAGAAATAGCTGAAGGGAAAACCAATGCAGACGTTATCCGTGCCATGTTCCCAGGAGGAACGATAACAGGCGCACCGAAAATTCGTACGATGGAGATTATTGAGGAATTAGAACCTGTAAGAAGAGGATTATACACGGGTTCGATTGGCTGGTTAGGCTACACAGGTGATATGGAATTTAATATTGTCATTCGTACAGCGTTTGTTAAAGATGGGGTAGCACATATTCAAGCGGGGGCGGGCATTGTTATTGATTCTGTTCCGGAAAGAGAATACCAAGAATCTTTAAATAAAGCGAAGGCGATGTGGCAGGCTAAGGCAATGGCAGAGGAGCGAGCAAAATGATTTTAATGATTGATAACTACGATTCTTTTACGTATAACCTTGTACAGTATTTTGGGGAGTTTGGTCATGAACTAGTAGTAAAAAGAAACGATGTATTGACGGTGAAAGATATTGAGCAGCTTGCGCCAGATATGATTGTCATTTCTCCTGGGCCATGCAGTCCGAATGAAGCGGGTGAAAGCCTGAACATTATTAAGTATTTCGCGGGAAATATTCCCCTTTTAGGCGTTTGTCTTGGCCATCAAGCCATTGCTCAAGTGTTTGGAGGAAATGTTATACGGGCTGAGCGTTTGATGCATGGTAAAACATCACCTGTGCACCATGCTGAAATAGGTTTGCACAAGGGGATGCCAAATCCATTTGAAGCTACTCGTTACCATTCTTTAATTGTAGAGAAGGAAACATTACCTGAATGTTTTGAAGTAACGGCATGGACAGAAGAAGGCGAAATTATGGGCATTCGTCATAAGGATTATCCAATTGAGGGAGTGCAATACCATCCTGAATCGATTATGACAGAACAAGGTAAAAAGCTTCTACGCCAGTTTATAGATTTATATGTTGAGGGAGCGAAGTAAATGCTGTGCTGGATGAATGGAGACTACGTAGAGGCGCAGGATTTGCGCATTTCACCATTTGATCATGGATTCTTATACGGGTTAGGCTTTTTTGAAACGTTTCGAACGTATAAAGGAAAGGTGTTTTGCTGGGAAGCACATATGGAAAGGTTGCAAACGGCGCTTTCTCAATATCGTATTCATATGTCCTATACAGAAGCGGATTTACTTAAGGTTGTTCAGCAATTAAATGAGCAGGCCAAAGGACAGGATGGTTATTTCCGAATAAACGTCTCAGCTGGAGAGCATAGTATCGGTTTACAGCCTACTGAATATAGACAACCGAATGTCATTGTTTTTCGCAAAGAATTACATGCTACACCTCGAGGCATGGAAAAAAACGCACAATGGCTTGTAACACCTCGTAACACTCCTGAAAAAGGGCTTCGAGTGAAGTCGCACCATTATGGTAATAACGTTCTTGGGCGTTTTGAGATGCCATCTCTAGCGCAACAAGAGGGCTTCTTTTTAACGGAAGAAGGCTTTGTTGCTGAAGGTGTAACATCAAATATTTTTTGGGTGAAAGATGATATACTATATACGCCTTCCTTAGAGACTGGTATTTTACCTGGAATTATCCGAGCGTGGGTAATTGAGCGAGCACAATCTTTGGGCATTAAGGTGGAAGAAGGTTTCTTTACTAGTGAGGATGTAGAGAAAAGCTCGGAGTGCTTTATTACTAACTCTATACAAGAACTTGTTCCAATTCTTAAATTAGAGAGCAAGCTATTATTAGGCAATAAAGGGCCTGTTTATTCGCGTTTACATGAAGCATTTGCCAATGAAGTGGAACAAGAATAGAAGGAGAGTTTACATGCTAGAAAACTATACAACAACATTAACTATTAACGGTATCACGTTAGACTATACAGCAGAAACTTTTGTGATGGGTATTTTAAATGTCACACCGGATTCATTTTCAGATGGAGGAAAGTTTAATAATGTTGAAGCAGCTGTTGGACAAGCAAAAAAAATGGTAGCTGATGGTGCTAAAATTATTGATGTTGGCGGAGAATCAACACGACCAGGTTATGAACGTATCTCCGATGAAGATGAAATTGCACGCATTGTGCCAGTTATTCAAGCGTTAGTAGCTGAGGTGCCGGCGATTATCTCGGTGGATACGTATAAAGCGAACGTAGCTCGAGCAGCTATTGAAGCTGGTGCGCATATTATTAACGATATTTGGGGAGCGAAAGCTGAACCTGAGATCGCTCAAGTGGCTGCAGATTTAAATGTACCAATTATTTTAATGCATAATCGAGAAAATACTGATTACGGTACTGATTTCTGGATGACGGCTAAGAGCGACTTAGAAAAGAGTATTGCTATTGCCCGAAATGCTGGTGTACCAGATAATCATATTATTTTAGATCCAGGCATAGGTTTTGCGAAAACTACTGCTCAGAATATTGAAATGATGCAGCATTTAGATGAATTGGTAGCAATGGGTTATCCTGTTTTGCTAGCGACTTCACGTAAATCAATGATTGGTAATGTCTTAAAGCTGCCTGTTGAGGAGCGTATAGAAGGTACAGGTGCAACGGTTGTTTACGGGATTGAAAAGGGCTGTCATATGATTCGTGTGCATGATGTAAAGGAAATGGCACGAGCGACACATATGGCTGATATTTTAGTAGGTAAGCGTATCTACAAGGAGGAAGCGTAATGGACTATATTCATTTAAAGGATATGCAGTTTTACGGTTATCACGGTGTTTTAGCGGCGGAAACAACACTCGGCCAGCGCTTCCGTGCCAATGTTTCACTTGCTGTAGATATGACAAAGGCTGGAGAGACTGATGACTTGGACTATACGGTAAACTATGCAGAGGTTTATGCATTATGCCGTGATATCGTAGAAGGAGAGCCTTTCAAGCTTATTGAAGCACTTGTTTCAAAAATAGCAAACAGTATTTTAGAGACTTACTCAGAAAAGGTTAAGGGTGTACGCGTGGAGCTTATTAAACCGGACCCACCGATACATGGTTATTATAAAGAGGTGTCAGTAGAGGTAACGAGAGGTGATTACTAATGAATGATGTGTATTTATCGATCGGTACAAATATGGGCGAGCGATATGAAAACCTGCAACACGCTGTTAAACTTTTAGAGGGTAAAGATGAAATTGAAGTTGTACAAACTTCTTCAGTTTATGAAACAGCAGCGGTAGGCTACACTGACCAAGCAGACTTTTTAAATATTGCTGTTCATATTAAAACGAGTCATTCATCTTCCGAAATGCTGAAAATTTGCCAATGGGTTGAAGGTGAACTAGGGCGGGTTCGTGAATTTCGATGGGGCCCACGAATCATTGACCTTGACATTTTGCTCTACAATCACGAAAATATTGAAACTGAAAGCTTAATTGTGCCACATCCAAGAATGTATGAGCGAGCTTTCGTACTAGTACCACTCATAGAAATTACACCTGCGCCAGTTGGAGAACAGCTGAGAAGGGCACACGATATAATGCAACAGATGGATAGTGAAGAGGAAGGCGTAACTTTATGGCAAGCATCAGCGAAATTAAAAATGATGCAGTCCGTTAATTAGGTTTCTAATCTTTAAATTAAAGCCTCCTGCGGTTGCTTTTATATAGAAATAGGTGAAAACCTATAGAAGGGGGAAAACAACATTGAGTCAGACAACTGAGAAGCCGTTTCAAATTGGAAATATTGTCATGGACAACCGTGTCGTATTAGCACCAATGGCTGGAATTTGTAACTCTGCTTTCCGTTTAACTGTTAAGGAGTTCGGGGCAGGGCTAGTATATGCAGAAATGATTAGTGATAAAGGGATTGTCCAGAAGAACGAAAAAACACTTGGCATGCTTTATATCGATGAGCGTGAAAATCCACTTTCATTGCAAATTTTCGGTGGTGATAAAGCAACACTAGTGGAAGCAGCTAAGTATGTAGATGAAAACACAACTGCCGATATTATCGATATTAATATGGGCTGCCCGGTTAATAAAATTATTAAATGTGAAGCGGGCGCTCGTTTACTTTTAGATCCGAATAAATTATATGAAATGGTAGCGGCTGTTGTCGATGCAGTAAAAAAACCTGTCAGTGTAAAAATGCGTATTGGTTGGGATGACGAGCATATTTTTGCTGTTGAGAACGCACAAGCTGCTGAACGTGCTGGTGCTTCAGCAATAGCTGTTCACGGACGTACACGTGTACAAATGTACGAAGGAAAAGCAAACTGGGATATCATTCGACAAGTGAAGGAAAATGTTAAAGTTCCTGTGCTTGGTAATGGTGATGTAGAAACTCCTCAAGATGCAAAACGTATGCTTGACACTACTGGGGTAGATGCAGTAATGATTGGACGCGCTGCTTTAGGTAATCCGTGGATGATTTATCGTACAGTTCAATACCTTGAAACTGGTGAGCTAAAGGAAGAGCCAAGTGTACGTGAAAAAATTGATGTGTGTTTGCTACACTTTGAACGCCTTATGCAATTAAAAGGAGAAAGTGTGGCAGTACGTGAGATGCGTAAACATGCTTCATGGTATTTAAAAGGTATTCGCGGTAATGGTATAGCTCGTAAAGCGATTAACCAAACAGAAACTGCGGTAGAGCTTCGTGCATTATTAAATGGACTTGTACAAGACTATGAAGAGCTTGAATCTACATTAATAGTTCCAGAAGCAAAAGAATTAATTCTATAACTTCTTTCAGCGGGTGTCCAAACACCTGGATGAAATAGAGGAACTCAGCGAAAGCGAAGCGGGCAATTATGCTGAGGCATAATTGATTTCATTAAAAAGGCGTCTCATTGTTTTTGAGACGTCTGTTTTTCTGCCAATATCAATTTTTAGAATTATTAATCATTTTTTCTCTTATGGAAATTAAAGCGAAACAGATGATTACAGCAATAAAATTGTGTACAATAGAAATATTATGGATATAAACGCAACGCGGACAATTTAATAAGGAGTGAATCAAGTGTCAAACATAGAAGAATTAAATGATCAGCTTTTGGTGAGACGCCAAAAAATGACGGCTATTCGAGAAAATGGTCAAGATCCATTTGGTAGTCGTTTTGAACGTACGCATTTATCACCAGAAGTACATGAACAATTTGCAGATCAAACAAAAGAGCAGCTAGAGGAAAACCTACAAGAGGTAATTATTGCGGGTCGTATTATGACGAAACGCGGTAAAGGAAAAGCTGGCTTTGCACATATTCAAGATTTAGGTGGCCAAATTCAAATTTACGTTCGCCAAGATCATGTTGGCGAAGAAGCATATGAATTATTTAAACAAGCTGACCTAGGTGATATCGTAGGTATTCGTGGTAATGTATTCCGAACACAAGTGGGAGAGCTTTCTGTAAAGGCTGAAGAGTTTACATTCTTATCAAAAGCACTACGCCCTATGCCGGAAAAATTCCACGGTTTACAAGATGTTGAACAACGTTACCGTCAACGTTATTTAGATTTAATGACGAATGAGGAAAGTAAAACAACATTTATTACGCGTTCTAAAATTATCCGTGCTATTCGCAATTATTTAGATAATGCAGGATATTTAGAAGTAGAAACACCAATGCTTCATACAATTGCTGGTGGTGCAGCAGCTCGTCCATTTATTACACACCACAATGCACTTGATATGGAATTATATATGCGTATTGCAATCGAACTGCATTTGAAACGCCTAATTGTTGGTGGACTAGAAAAAGTGTATGAAATTGGTCGTGTTTTCCGAAATGAAGGAATCTCAACACGCCACAACCCTGAATTTACAATGATAGAGCTGTATGAAGCTTATGCGGACTACAAAGATATTATGTCTCTAACAGAAAACCTTATTGCTCATGTAGCGCAAGAAGTTCTTGGGACAACTACAGTTCAATACGGTGAAGATGGAATTAATCTAGCTGTAGGTTGGAAACGAGTTCATATGGTAGATGCAGTAAAAGAAGCTACAGGTGTAGACTTCTGGCAGCCTATGACTAAGGAACAAGCTCAAGCACTTGCTAAAGAACATGGAGTAGAAGTTAAAGAAACACATGAGGTAGGGCATATTATTAACGAGTTCTTCGAACAAAAGATTGAGGAAACTCTAGTTCAACCTACATTTGTTTATGGTCATCCAGTAGAAATCTCACCTCTAGCTAAGAAAAATCCAGAGGACGAGCGTTTTACAGACCGTTTCGAACTATTCATCGTTCGTCGTGAGCATGCAAATGCCTTTACAGAACTAAATGACCCTATTGACCAACGTGAGCGCTTTGAAGCTCAATTAGTTGAAAAAGCAGCCGGTAATGATGAAGCGCATGAAATGGACAATGATTTCATTGAAGCATTAGAATACGGTATGCCTCCAACAGGTGGATTGGGCATTGGTATCGACCGTTTAATCATGCTTCTTACAAATTCACCATCAATTCGTGACGTATTATTATTCCCTACAATGCGTCATACTACTAAATAGTTGTTTTAACTTAATTGATAGAGGATATAGCACGACTACTACTCAGCATAAAAAAGCGGTAATCGAACTAGAAAAGAACAGCTTTGTTATGAGGTAATCGTGAAAAAAGCAGGAGTCGAGGTGTAGGAGAAGCACTAAGACTCCTGTTTTGTGTTTTCTGTGATGAAATCGACTTAGTTAATGTTTGAAAAGTTTAACTTTTTTTAGCGGAAGTCTCCCACCTCTATAGGTGTTGAGATGAATGCAGAGGGTGTGCAAACATCCGCTGAAATGGAGGAACTCAGTCTAAGGGCGCCACGTCCTGTGGCAACGACTGAGTGAACAACATCGGTGCTGTTGCTGTCGGCACATATAAAACACGTTGCTGCCGCTACGTTAGCATTACGCTTTCGTGCAAAATACATCTGTTGGCCTATAGCCTCAAGACGCAATTATGCCGAGACATAATTGATAAAAAGAATTAAGTAGAGTATTTAAATGATGAATGAATATAAGGTATACTTTTAGAGTTCTGTAATTTGCAGATAAAATAGAAATAGACATTATAGAAGTATTATTGGAGGCTTATAATGAATTATAAAATTTTTAACAAACTAGTATTTGAACAGGCGCAAGTACGCTCAGTTTCAGATGTTCTGTTTACTGAGGAAGAGCTTGAAAATGGCATGAAATTAGCGGTTTCTAAGTTGGAACCGACTCTAGCTTTATATTTAGTGGATATAAACGGTCAGAAGAAGTTCGATGTCCGTTGGGATGATTCCTCTGAAGTTTTCAGTGGCTGGTATTCGGCGTGGGATAATTTCTCTTGGTGCCTAGATGTAGTTGAGAAACAAAATAACTAATTTGAATTAGTAGATTCTTTATATTTTAGTTTTAAAAACACACTTTCAATTTTGAATTCCGCATTTGAAAAGCGAACATAATATATTCTTCTTTCTTTTTTGTTATTATGTGCGGAACAATAAAGTTAAAAAGTAATAAATATGAATAAGTAGGAGTCGGAGTGTAGGAGAACACTTTGACTCCTTTTTTCTATTGCTTATTTGTTAGAGTAATGTGTAAGAGAGGCGATGACGCATTTTATTGTGTAGATCTTAGATGATTTTTTAAGAAAAGCTTGAGAAAGTATCCTTTTCAAATGGTTATTCTTTGATAGAAGTAAGACTCTTCTTATTTGGTTTGTTGAGATTTTTAAGAAAGAGATGTATAGTAAAACAAATAAAGTGATAGATAGAAGGTTATAAGAGTTATTTAGTTCTCGAAAAAACGCAAAATAACTCACTAATTCGCTATTTATAAAAAAAGAGTATTTTATAGTAAAAAAACACTTGCGGTTGTAGTAGAATCATGATAAATTATTACTTGTCGTTAAGGTGACGCAAGAAATAAAGTGAGTTCGAAAAAAACATCAAAAAAAGATGTTGACATCGAAAACTAAGAATAGTATTATATAAGAGTTGTTGCTTTTGAAACGAAGTAAAAAACTTCTAAAAAAGAGTTGACAACGAAAAACAAAAAATGTTATACTATAAAAGTTGTTGAAACAAAACAACAACAAAATGAACCTTGAAAACTGAACAAGCAAAACGTAATCAATAAAGTTTTTAGTAACTAACCTTGAGTTAGTGAACAAAACAAAATTTTGGACATCAAACATGATGCCAGCAAAACAATTTGAGCTAATCAAATTTCTTTTATGGAGAGTTTGATCCTGGCTCAGGACGAACGCTGGCGGCGTGCCTAATACATGCAAGTCGAG